>QNBX01000093.1 GCA_003644265.1 Planctomycetota bacterium | reverse complement strand
GCCACGCGTGGCATCCCGATCGTCATGGTGACGGCCAAGGGCGACGAGGCCGACGTGGTGTTGGGCCTGGGGCTCGGCGCCGACGACTACGTGCCCAAGCCGTTCAGTCCCAAGGAGCTGGTGGCGCGCATCCGCGCGGTGCTGCGCCGCAGCGCCAGCAGCGTCGACCACGATGAGCAGCGCCGCATCGTGTGCGGCCCGCTGGAGATCGACCCGACGCGCCACAAGGTGCTGCTGTCCGGGCGCGAGCTGGGCCTCACCGCCACCGAGTTCCGCATCCTGCACTACCTGGCAGGGTCCCCCGGGCGCGTGTTCTCCCGCGACCAGATCCTGGCCTTTGCCCTGGGTCCGCACGCGGTGGTGACCGACCGCAGCGTCGACGTGCACGTGCGCGCCATCCGCCAGAAGCTGGCCGAGGCGCGCGACCTGATCGAGACCGTGCGCGGGATCGGCTATCGCTTTGCCGAGGGCGCCGACGTGAGCAGCGAGGGCTGAGCGGGCGACATGCGCTTCTTCTGGAAAGTCCTCGCCGGCATGACGCTCGCCGTGGTCGTCACCGCGTGGGTGGCGGACCTGCGCGTGAGCGGTCTGGTGCAGAGCAGTCGCGCCCAGACCCTGGAGCGACGGGCCCGGGACGACGCCTGGCTGTTCTCGCGCCTGGCCCGGCCGCTCCTGTCGGCGGGTGACGAGGCCGGGCTGGGACGCCTGGCGGCCGACCTGCTGCGTCAGCTGGACGATCGGCGCATCACCTTCATCGCCGGCGACGGTCGCGTGCTGGCCGACAGCCACCGTGATCCGTCCGCCATGGACAACCACGCCGAGCGCCCCGAGGTGCGCGTGCCTGGCGAGGTCCACCGACGCCTGAGCGACACCCTGGATCGACCCATGATCTACGTGGCTCTGGCGCTGCGCGACGGCGAGGAACTGCTGGGCTACTCGCGCGTGGCGCTCGACGCCTCCGTGGTGGAGCTGGCCGACGGCGCCCTGCGACGGGAGCTGCTGCTGGCCACGCTGATGGCCCTGGGCGCGGGGCTGGTGCTGGCGCTGATCGTCTCCGATCGCATCTCGAGGCCGCTGCTGCGCATGACCACCGTCATGAGCGCGCTCGGGCGCGGCGACTACCGGCAGCGGGTCGACCCCGCGGGCTCGTCCGAGCTGCGCAACATGGCCAACGTACTCAACGACGTGGGCCGGACCTTGCAGGAGCGTGAGTCGCGCATCGTGGCGGAGGTCAGCCAGAAGGCCGCCATCCTGTCCGCCATGGACGAGGGCCTGGTGGCCATGGACCGCCGCGGCCGCGTGGTGCTGCTCAACAACGCGGCCCGACGCATGCTCGCCCCCGGCGCCGCCGATGGCGTGGGCGCGCGCTTCGCCGACCTGGCGCGGGACCCGTCGCTGGTGGACGCCGCGGCTCGCTGCCTGTCCCAGGCCGAGCGCTGCGAGGGCGAGATCCGCGTGGGGCCGGGTGGCGAAGAGGGCAACGACCTGGCCTTCGTGGTCACGCCGGTGCTCGACCCCTCGGGCCGGGCCGAGATGGCCGTGCTGGTGGTGCACGATGTGACCACCCTGCGTCGCCTCGAGCAGGTACGAAGCGACTTTGTGGCCAACGTCTCGCACGAGCTGAAGACGCCGCTCACCACCATGCGCGGCTACATCGAAGCCCTGCTGGACGACCCCGATCTGGACTCCGATCAGCGCGGCCGCTTCCTGATGAAGGCGGGCCGCAGCACCGAACGCCTGACGGCCATCGTCAGCGATCTGCTGGACCTGGCGCGATTGGAGCGCGGGCCGGACCATGCCGGCGCCGAGCCGGTGGACCTGGCGGAGCTGGTGGCCGACTGCGTGAGCTCGGTGCAGAACGACGCCGACGAGCGTGGCGTGCGCCTGCAGGTGAGCGTCGAGGACGCCCCGCTGGTGCTGCGCGGTGACGACCCGGCCCTGGTGATCGCGGTCACCAACTTGCTCAACAACGCCGTGAAGTACTCGCCTGTGGGTGGCGTGGTGGACGTGAGGCTCGGCCTGGAGCCGACGGGTGAGGCCGCTGCGGTGTCCGCTGCGGCGCCCGCCGATGTGCCCGCCGATGCGCCCGCCGATGTGCCCGCCGATGTGCCCGCTGCGGCGCCCGGGGC
Source organism: Planctomycetota bacterium (assembly GCA_003644265.1). Next base: position 15,778 of record QNBX01000093.1, on the reverse strand, counting down.
AGGGCTGGGTGACGAGCCGACGCTCGCGCGCCGCTGCGTTCGTCTGAGCGTGGCGGACCAGGGTCCCGGCATTCCGCTCGAGGCGCAGGAGCGCATCTTCGAGCGCTTTTTCCGGGTGGACAAGGATCGCTCGCGTCAGCTCGGCGGGACGGGTCTGGGGCTCTCCATCGTGCGCAACGTGATCTCGACCCACGGCGGCGAGGTCTGGGTCGAGAGCACGCCGGGTCAGGGCAGCTGCTTCCACGTGCGACTGCGTCTCAGCGAGCCGCTCTGAGCGACGGTGCTAAGCTTCCACCGGTCCCCCGGTCGATGAGCCCGAGGCCCATCGCCTCTCGCTTGAACACCATGATCACTCCCGTCCTCGCTGTCCTGCCCCTGAGCGCGCTGCTTCCGTTGGCGCTGGTCGCGGTCCTGGCCCTGTCCTGGTTCACGCTGCCCCTGGCGGCCTGGTTGGGCGCGCTGGGCGCGCTCATGCTGCTGGGCGGCGTGGCGTTCACGACGGTGGCGTGGTGCCTGGGCATGGCGGCCCTGATCGGTGTGCTGGCGCCCGCGCGGCGGCTGCTGCTGACGCGCCCCGTCCTGCGCGCCATGAAGGCCCTGGAGCTGCTGCCCAGCATCAGCCAGACCGAACGCGACGCCCTCGACGCCGGCTCGGTCTGGGTCGATGGCGAGCTGTTCGGCGGGGCGCCGGACACGGCCCGCCTGCTGACCGAAGCCTGGCCCGGCTTGAGCCCGGACGAGCAGGCCTTCCTCGACGGCCCCGTGGCTGAGGTCTGCGCCCTGACCGACGACTGGCAGGTGCAGCGCCAGGGCGACCTGCCGCGCGAGGTCTGGGACGCACTGCGCCGGCACGGTTTCTTCGGGCTGATCATCCCCAAGTCGTACGGGGGGCTGGGCTTCTCGCCCTCCGCCAACAGCGCCATCGTGGCGCGCCTCTCCAGCCGCTCGACGCCCCTGGGCGTCACCGTCATGGTGCCCAACTCCCTGGGTCCGGCCGAGCTGCTGGTGCACTACGGCACCGACGCGCAGAAGGACCACTGGCTGCCGCTGCTGGCTCGCGGCGAGGCCATGCCCGCCTTTGCGCTGACCGAACCGGGCGCCGGCAGCGACGCGGGCTCCATCCGCGCGCGCGGCGTGGTGTTCCAGGGCGACGACGGTCGGCTCATGCTGCGCCTCGACTGGGACAAGCGCTACATCACCCTGGCCGCCGTCTCCACCGTGCTGGGCCTGGCCTTCCAGCTCGAGGACCCCGATGGCCTGCTGGGCGGCGAGCGGCAGCGCGGTATCACTTGCGCGCTGATCCCCTCCGACACGCCGGGCGTGGTGCTCGGTCGCCGGCACGACCCCATGGGCATCGCCTTCTTCAACTGTCCCACGCAGGGGCACGGCGTGGAGGTCTGCCTGGAGGACGCGGTCTTCGGCGGGCTCGATGGCGTGGGCCGCGGCTGGCGCATGTTGATGGAGTGCCTGGCCGCCGGGCGCGGCATCTCGCTGCCGGCCAGCGCCACGGCGGTGGCCCAGCTCTCGGCGCGCGTGGCCGGGGCCTACGCGGCGGTGCGGCGACAGTTCGGCGTGCCCATCGGTCGTTTCGAGGGCATCGAGGAGCCGCTGGCGCGCATCGCCGGCACGGCCTGGCTGCTGGAGGCCGCGCGGCGCTACACCAACGGCGGCCTGGACGGCGGCGCCAAGCCGGCCGTGGTGACCGCCATGGCCAAGTACAACTTCACCGAGCTGGCGCGACGCTCGGTCACCGACGCCATGGATGTGGTGGCCGGCGCCGGCATCTCGCGCGGGCCGCGCAACCTGCTGGCCCATGCCTATCAGGGCGCGCCCATCTCCATCACGGTGGAGGGCGCCAACATCCTCACGCGCTGCCTGGTGGTCTTCGGACAGGGCGCCATCCGCTGTCACCCCTGGGTGCAGCAGGAGATCGACGCGGCCGAGTCCGGCGACATCGTGTCCTTCGATCGGGCCTTCTGGGGTCACGTGAAGCACGTGCTGCGCAACGGCGCGCGCTCGCTGTTGCTGTCAGCCAGCCGTGGCCGCCTGGCGGGCTCGCCGGTGGATGGCCCAGGGGCGCGGCACTGGCGGCGCCTGAGCTGGGCCTCGGCCAGCTTCGCCTTCCAGGCCGACCTGGCCATGGCCACCCTGGGCGGCAGCCTCAAGCGCCGCGAGACCGTGGCCGGGCGCTTCGCCGACATCTTCAGCTGGATGTACCTGGGCACCGCGGCCCTGCGCCGCTTCGAGGCCGAGGGGCGGCGTCCCGAGGACATCCCGCTGCTCGACTGGTCCATGGAACTGGCCTTTGCGCGCATGCAGGAGTCCTTCGACGGGCTCTTCCGCAACCTGGGCGTGAGCGGCCTGGAGTGGCTGCTGGCCGGCCCGGTCCTGCTCTGGTCGCGGCTCAATCCGCTGGGGCTGGGCCCCGACGATGAGCTGGCCGCCAAGGTGGCGCGCAGCATCGGCGTGCCGGGTGAGCAGCGCGACCGCATCACGCCCATGGTCTACCTGCCCGATGACGTCAGCGAGGCGCTGGGCCGGCTGGAGCGCGCCCACGTCCTGTGCGTCGAGGCCGACGGCACCATCCGCCGCATCAAGGACGCCATCCGCAAGGGCCTGCTGCCCCGCCGGCCCCCGGTGGAGCTGCTGGACCAGGCCCGCGAGGCCGGGGTGCTGTCCGAGGCCGACGTAGCCCAGGTGCGCGAGGCCGAGGCCGCCCGCACGGACCTGATCCAGGTGGACTCGTTCACGCTGGAGGAGTACCTGGGGCGCGCCGCCGAGCAGACCAGCCGGCCCAGCGACCTGCCGCAGCGCGAGGGGGTGGGGCCGCGCCTCTAGCCGTCCCGGTAGCCCCCGTGAAGCCCCCGTGTAGCCCCCGTGTAGCAGCCGTCTGGGCCCCCCTGGCAGCGCCCGTCGCGCCGTGTGACCGCTCGGCGGGCCCGGCGCGGTGGCCTCAGCTCGGCTCGCTGGCCCAGACCACCTCGTGTTCGGGCCAGCGGTAGGCGCCCACGCAACCCACCGCGTGGTGCATGAACGTGCCGTTGTAGTCCACGCACACGAAGCGCTCGTGGGCGGGCACCGGCCAGCGCCCCTCCGCAGCCAGGTCCTGTACATGGCGGTGCAGCCAGGAGGCGTTGTCGGGGTGGCCCGTGGGATACGGCGGCGCAAACAGCTCGGCGCCGAGACGCGGCGGCAGGCACCAGTAGTGACCGAAGACGACGCGGCCGTCGGCCGGGATGTCGTCGCGCTGACCCAGCCACCAGCAGACCCGCTGCTGCTTGCGCCACTTGTCGTCCGCGTCCAGAAACGGCACCTCGGCCTCTTCCTCGAAGCCCTTGATCAGCACCTCGTGGGGCAGGTCGTCGCCCGGGGGCAGGCCCCGACTGGGCAGCCCCTCGCGCAGGGCGCCCGCGCTGAAGGGCGAGCCCAGCGTCACCCAGGGCCCGAGCGCTGCGGTGCCCGCGGCCGCCGCCCGGATCGGGGCGCTGCCCAGCAGGGGGCCCAGGGCCTCGGCGCAGCGGTTGTGCCAGACCGCGTGCACCGCCCGCAGCCCGGGCAGCTCCAGCGCCAGGGGCAGCGTGGCCAGCCAGCTCAGCACGGGTTGCCAGCGCGCCGGGCGCAGGGCCAGATCGGTCACGGTGTCGGCATTGCTCGGCCGCGCATCGCACAGGCCCAGGGCGGTGCTCACGAGGTTGTACTCGTGGTTGCCCATCAGGCAGAGGCCGCGGCCCGCCGCCACCAGCCGCATGACCTCCTCGGCCACGTCCAGGCTGGCGGGGCCGCGGTCCACCAGATCGCCGAGGAAGAGCAGCTGCCGCCCGTCGGGGTGGCTCCAACCGTCATCCGTGCGGTAGCCCAGCAGGCCGCCCACGCGGCGCAGGGCGCCCAGGTGCCCGTGCACGTCGCCAATCACATCGACCGGGCCGGGCGGCGAGCCGGACGCGGGCCTCGGGGAGGGCTCCGGGGTCACGCTGTGCAGGCCTCCCGCGTCACGGGCGGATCAGCGTAAACGGGGCAGAAAACACGGTTTTGAGCCGTTTTCGCGGGTTCTGACTTGTGCAATTGAGTCCATATGACTGAGGATGGTCGTTCCAAAGGCGCATGCTGGGGGTTGGCCGTCCTTCTGGGGTCGGCTGCCGGGCACCGAGCGGCGCCACTCAACTCACTGACATCCGGGAGATTGTCTCCATGAAGCGCCTTTTCTGTGGCTCGATTCCGTTCGCACTGGCCAGTTTGGCCCTGTCCACCACGCTGCAGGCTCAGGTGGGCCCGCTGCTCATCACCGAGTACGCCGTCACGCCGACCGCCGGTGAGATGACTGAGATCTTCAACCCCGGCAGCGAGGCGGTTGATCTCACGGACGTCTACATCTCTGATGCGACCTTCGCCGGTGGTCCCGTGTACTACTACGACATCGTCGATGGCAACCCTGGTGGCGGCGGCTTCGGTGACTTCTCGGCTCGTTTCCCGGCCGGCGCGAGCATCGCTCCCGGTGAGTACCAGACCATCGCGTACGCGGACGCCGATGGCGCTGAGGGCTTCTTCAACACCTACGGCGAGTTGCCCACCTACGAGTGCATCGGCGACGGCGGTTTCGACAACCTGGCCGTGCCTGACATGCTCGAGGCCATCCCCGGCTCGATCAGCGGCGGCGGCGGCCTGACCAACTCCGGTGAGATGGTCGTGCTGTTCTACTGGGACGGAGCCAGCGATCTGGTCACCGACCTCGACTACGTCATTTGGGGCGACGCCAACGAGGCCGTCGACAAGACCGGCGTGGCCAAGGACGGCCCCGATGCCGACAGCGACACCAGCACCTACCTGGACGACACCGCGGTGGGCGACCAGGACTTCATGTCCGCTCACTCGTTCGGCGAGTCGGCCCAGCGCATCATGATGTCCGAGGGTCTCGAGCAAGCCAACGGCGGCAACGGCACCGATGGCAACAACGAGAGCAGCGAGAACTGGACCTCGACCTGGGTGCACGGACCCTACTCGGTCAACGCGGCGACGGCCGGCGCGGTGTCCTTGGTCATCAGCGAGGCCCCGTCGGGTCTGTACGACTTCGAACTGGCGGGCGGCACGCCCAACGGTCTCATCGTCGTGTTCTTCAACACCTCGCTCGACACGGTGCCCTTTGGCCTCTGCCCCGGTGACGCGCTGCACATGCCGCTCGCCGGTCTGATCAGCCAGAAGGGGCTGCTCGATGCCTCCGGCGACCTCAGCGTCACCGCCCACATGCCGGGTGGCCTGAGCCTCATCATCCAGGTGGCGGACGCGGCCTCCTGCCGCTTCAGCAACCCGGTGTCGGTCACCTTCTGACACCAGGCAGTATCCGCTGCGTCCCAGTAGGGGCGCGCGGCACGGACGAGGGCCGCCCCGGCAGCTTGCCGGGGCGGCCCTCGTCGCATGCTGGGGGGGCTGTGGGTCCGAGAGGGTCTGCGCTCTGCACGCGCCCACGCTGCTGAGGGTCGCGCAGGGCATGGGCTCGAGATCAAGGCGCAGCGCTGGGCGCCCGATCTGATCTCATGGGGAGCTTGGCTGCCCTCCCGTCCACTTCGGCTCCCGACCATGTGCTCCATCACCGCCATCTTCGGCATCGACGACGACCCCGTGGGCCTGCGCACCCGTGCCGTGCGTCTGAGCGCGCGCTTGCGCCACCGCGGCCCCGACTGGAGCGGCGTGTGGGCCGACGAGCACGCCGTGCTGGCCCACGAGCGCCTGGCCATCGTCGACCCCACCAGCGGCTCCCAGCCGCTGATCGACGCCTCCGGCGAGCTCGTGCTGGCGGTCAACGGCGAGATCTACAACCACGCCGAGCTGCGCGAGCGCTGCCAGGACTACCCCTTCGCCACCGCGTCCGACTGCGAGGTGATCCTGCCGCTCTTTGCCGAGCTCGGTCCTGAGCTGCTGCACGAGCTGTCGGGCATCTTTGCGTTTGTGCTCTACGACCGCGGCAGCCAGCGCTGGCTGGTGGCCCGCGATCCCATCGGCGTGATCCCGCTCTACTATGGCTTCGACGAGCGCGGGCGGCTGCACGTGGCGTCGGAGCTGAAGGCGCTGGTGGACGTCTGTCCGCGGCTGCACGAGTTCCCGCCCGGGCACTGGATGACGCCCGACAGCGACGGCCCGGTGCGCTACTTCGAGCCCGCTTGGCGCGACTACGCCGCGGTGCAGGGCGTGGCGCTCGACGCCGACGCCCTGCGCGAGTCGTTGTGCGACGCCGTGCGGCGCCAGCTCATGAGCGACGTGCCCTACGGCGTGCTGCTGTCAGGCGGCCTCGACTCCTCGCTGGTGGCCGCCATCGCGGCGCGCTACGCGGGCCAGCGCGTGGAGGACCAGGGCAGCTCGCCCGCCCACTGGCCGCGGCTGCACAGCTTTGCCATCGGCCTGGAGGGTTCGCCTGACCTGGCCGCCGCGCGCGTGGTGGCCGACGCGCTCGACAGCGTGCATCACGCCGTGACCTACAGCGTGCAGGAGGGCCTCGACGTGCTGCCCGACGTCATCCGGCATATCGAGAGCTACGACGTCACCAGCATCCGCGCCAGCACGCCCATGTTCCTGCTGGCGCGCTACGTCAAGGCCAGCGGCGTCAAGATGGTGCTCTCCGGCGAGGGCGCGGACGAGATCTTCGGCGGCTACCTCTACTTCCACATGGCGCCGGACGCGCGCGCGTTCCACGAAGAGACCGTGCGCAAGCTGGCCGCTCTGCATCAGTTTGATTGCCTGCGCGCCAACAAGTCCATGGCGGCCTGGGGGGTGGAGGCGCGGGTGCCGTTCCTCGACCGGCACTTCCTGGACGTGGCCATGGCCTTCGATGCGGAGCACAAGCTGATCCGCGACGGGCGCATGGAGAAGCACGTCCTGCGCGCGGCCTTCGAGGGCTGGCTGCCCGAGTCGGTGCTCTGGCGTCAGAAGGAGCAGTTCAGCGACGGCGTGGGCTACGCGTGGATCGACTCCTTGCGCGCCCACGCCGAGGCGTCGGTGAGCGACAAGGACCTGAGCACGGCGGCGTTCCGTTTTCCGGTGAACCCGCCGGCGACCAAGGAGGCTTACCTGTATCGCGCGCTGTTCGCCGAGGCCTTCCCCGGCGACGCGGCGGCGGAGCTGGTGCCGGGCGGCAAGTCCATCGCCTGCAGCTCACCGGCGGCCCTGGCCTGGGACCCGTCCTTTGCGGCCAGCGCCGACCCGAGCGGGCGCGCGGTGGCCGGCGTGCACGACGACGCCTACGTCAGCGGCGCTGAGGGCACTGAGGACGCGGCCGAGCCCGACGCCAAGCACCGGGCCTGACCTGGCGCTGGGCGACCTGGCCGCGGCCAACGCCTCGCGCTCAGATGCTCCCTGAGCGCGAGGCGCGGGTCGCCGGCGCGGCCTGGCTTCGGCGCGCGCCCGCTGCGCGAGGGCTCAGCCGCGCGAGGCGCCCTTGACCTCCAGCTCCATGCCGGCGCCGTGATCGCCCATGCCGTCGGCGTCAGCGCGCGCGGGCTTGGCGCTGCGGGCCGCGTCCAGCTTGGCCAGCAGGTCCGCCGGGGCGGCCAGGAACTTCTTCTTGCAGCCCTTGCAGCACAGCTGGACCAGCTTGGTGCCGTGCAGCAGCTCGACCGGCTCGTCGCCCAGGGGCTTGTCGGAGACCAGGCAGGTGTCCAGCGGGTAGTGGGGCCGCTGGGCCGCCATGGTGGCCGCGTCCAGCTTGGCGATCAGCTGCTCGGGGTTCTTGGCCAGGCCCTTGGTGCAGCCGCCGCAGCAGAGCTTGACGTAGCGGCCGGCGTGCACGACGTCGATCGGCTCGCCCATGTCGCCGCCAAAGGCCTCGCCGCTCACCAGGCACACGTCGAGCGGGTAGTCGGCCTTCTGGGCCGCGATGGCGGCGGCGTCCAGCTTGGCGATGAAGGCGGCCGGGTCGGCGCCGACCTTCTTGACGCAGCCCTTGCAGCACAGCTCCAGCAGGCGGCCGTCTTGCACGTGGTAGATGATCTCGGTGGGGTCGGCGAGGTCCTCACCGCTCACCACGCAGGTGGTCAGGGGGTACAGGGGCGCCTGGGCGGCGATCAGGGCCGCGTCATCGGACGGGGTGGCGGGCAGGCTCAGGCCGGCCAGCAACAGCAGGGAGAGGAGATGCATGGAGTGATGCTCCGATCAGTAGGGAAGACGAGTATGGGAGCGGCTAGTCAGTTGATGGCTGCTTCGCGCGTCACGCGCCGCTCTTCGACGAGCGATGCCAATACGGGTACCAGGAACATGGTCATGAGGGCCAGAAGCATTCCACCGAAGCTGGGGATGGCCATGGGGATCATCACGTCGGCGCCGCGGCCGCTGGAGGTCAGCACCGGTAGCAGGGCCAGGATGGTGGTGGCTGTGGTCATGAGGCAGGGCCGCACGCGCCGCTTGCCAGCCTCCACCACGGCTTCGCGCACCTGCTCGGCTGTGCTCGGGCGATGGCTGGCGAAGGACTGCTTGAGGTAGGTAGCCACCACCACGCCATCGTCGGTGGCGATGCCGAACAGCGCCAAGAAGCCCACCCAGACCGCCACGCTGAGCTGGGTCGGGCTGAGCTGGAACAGCGCGCGTAGGTCGATGCCGAAGGGCGCCGCGTCCAGGAACCACGGCTGCCCGTAGAGCCAGACCAGCAGGAAGCCCCCGGCCCAGGCCACGAAGACGCCCGAGAACACGGTCAGGCTCATGGCCACCTCCCCGAACTGCAGGTACAGGATCAGGAAGATCAGCAGCAGCGCCACGGGCAGCACCACCGACAGGGTGGCGGCGGCGCGCAGCTGGTTCTCGTAGCTGCCGGCAAAGCGGTAGCTGACGCCCGCGGGCAGCTCCCAATCGCCCGAGTCGAGCTGCGCCTGCAGGTGCGCCTGGGCGGCCTCGACCACGTCGACCTCGGCGTGGCCCGGCAGCTTGTCGAAGATCACGTACGAGGTCAGGAAGGTGTCCTCGGTCTTGATCACCTGCGGCCCGCGCCGGTAGTGGATCGACGCCAGTTGCGAGAGCGGGATCTGCGCGCCTGACGGCGTGGGCACCAGCACGGCCTGCATGTCCTCGATGGAGTCGCGCAGCTCGCGCATGTAGCGCACGCGCACGGGGTAGCGCTCGCGGCCCTCGACAGTGGTGGTGATGCGCCGTCCGCCCAGGGCGATCTCGATCACCGACTGGACGTCGGCGATGGACACGCCGTAGCGCGCCGCCTGGCTGCGCTCGACCTCGATCTCGAGGTACGGCTTGCCCACCACGCGGTCGGCCAGCACGGCGCCTGGCTGCACCGACGGCACCTGCTTGAGCATGGCCTCGATCTGCAGACCCACGCGCTCGATGGTGTCCAGGTCGGGGCCCTTGACCTTGACGCCCATGGGCGCACGCATGCCGCTCTGGAGCATGACGAGCCGCGCGGCGATGGGCTGCAGGCGCGGCGCCGAGGTCGTGCCCAGCAGCTTGGTGGCGCGCACGATGGCGTCCCACACGTCGTCCGCCGTCTTGATCTCCGGGCGCCAGTTGCGGAACGGTCGGCCCTCAGGGTCGGGGATGGGTTGGCCCGACGCGTCCCGCGGGAACAGCTCGAGCTGCTCGTCGTAGCGGAAGCTGAGCCGCCGGCCCGAGGGGTCCGTGCGCCACTCGGGGTGCATCTGCACGATGGTCTCCACCATCGAGATGGGCGCCGGGTCCAGCGGGCTCTCTGCCCGCCCCAGCTTGCCCACCGCCAAGGACACCTCGGGCACGGTCTCGATGGCGCGGTCGAGCGTGGCCAGCACCTCCAGCGCTTCGCCGATGGAGGCGTGCGGCATGGTGGTGGGCATGAACAGCCAGCAGCCCTCGTCCAGCGGCGACATGAACTCCTTGCCCAGGCCGGGGAAGCTGCGCTCAGCGCCCACCCAGAACGAGGTGCTGCGCAGGGCCTCGGAGCCGACGCCCGCGCTCTCCAGGGCCGCGGGCAGCGGCGCAAACACGCGCCCGAAGCCGAGCCACACGCTGGCGCCGGCCAGCAGCGCCGTGAGCGGTAGGCTCAGGAACAGCAGCTTGTGAGCCAGGCACCAGCGCAGGATGGGCTCGTAGGCCAGGCGGAAGAGGGAGAAGCCCAGCAGCAGTCCCAGGCTCGTCCCGAGCACGAAGGCCAGGTTGCCGAGCCGGCCGGCCTCGGGGCCCAGCGGCTCCCAGTGATCCGCCAGCAGGCTGGCCACCAGCACGAACAAGCCCGCGTGTGCCAGCCGCCCGGCCACGCGCCGGACGCGGGACGGCGCGGCCCGCGGCCGCTTGCCCCGTCGGTACAGGGTCAGCGCGAAGGGCGGGATCAGCACCACCGCCACGATCACCGAGCCCAGCAAGGCAAACGTCTTGGTCCAGGCCAGCGGGCCGAACAGGCGCCCCTCCGCGCCGGTCATGGTGAACACGGGCAGGAAGCCGATGACCGTGGTGGCCACGGCGGTGATGACGGCCGAGCCGACCTCGGTGGACGCGCGCCAGATGGTCTCCTTGGGGGGCTCGTCCGGGGGGGCGGACTCCAGGCGCGTCAGGATGTTCTCCACCAGCACGATGCCCATGTCGACCATGGTGCCGATGGCGATGGCGATGCCGGACAGCGCGACCACGTTGGCGTCCACGTGCAGCAGCTTCATGCAGCCGAACGCGAACAGCACCGCGATGGGCAGCAGCGACGCGATCAGCAGCGACGCGCGCAGCTGCGCCAGCATGAACAGCACCACCAGCAGCGTGATCAGCACCTCGTCCACGATGGCGGTGGAGAGCGTGCCCAGCGTCTCCTGGATCAGTCCCGTGCGGTCGTAGAAGGGCACGATGGTCAGCTGGCTCACGCGGCCGTCGGGCAGCAGCTTGCGCGGCAGGCCCGGGCTGATCTCGGCGATCTTGGCCTTGACCGCGTCGATCACGGCCATGGGGTTCTCGCCGAAGCGCACCACCACCACGCCGCCCACGGCCTGGCTGCCGCCCTTGTCGAGGGCGCCGCGGCGCATGGCCGGGCCCAGCGCCACGTGCGCCACGTCGCTCACGCGGATGGGCACGCCGTCGCGCGCGGTGATGACCGACTGTTCGATGTCGGACACGTCCTTGATCCAGCCCAGGCCGCGCACCAGATACTCGACCCGGTTCAGCTCGAGCATGCGCGCGCCCACTTCCATGTTGCTGCCGCGCACGGCCTCGAAGACCTGATTGAGCGTGACGCGGTAGGCGCGCATGGCGTCGGGGTCGACGTCCACCTGGTACTCGCGCACGTAGCCGCCCACCGAGGCCACCTCGGCCACGCCCTTGGCGGACAGCAGGGCGTAGCGCACCTGCCAGTCCTGGATGGAGCGCAGCTCGTCCAGGTCCCAGCCGCCGGCGGGGTTGCCCGCGGCGTCGCGGCCCTCCAGCGTGTACCAGAAGACCTGGCCCAGGGGCGTGGCGTCGGGCCCCAGCGCGGGCGCGACGCCCTCGGGCAGGGTGCCCGCCGGCAGGCTCGATAGCTTCTCCAGCACGCGCGAGCGCGACCAGTAGAACTCCACGTCCTCCTCGAAGATGACGTAGATGCTGGAGAACCCGAAGAAGCTGAACGAGCGCACGGTCTTCACGCTGGGCATGCCCAGCAGCGACACGGTCAGCGGGTACGTGACCTGGTCTTCGACGTCCTGCGGCGAGCGCCCCATCCACTCGGTGAAGATGATCTGCTGGTTCTCACCCAGGTCGGGGATGGCGTCCACCGGCACGCGGTCGCGGGGGAAGCCGCCCAGGTCCCAGTCGAAGGGCGCCACGCGCAGCCCGTAGCCCAGCATCAGCAGCAGCAGGACCAGCACCACCAGGCGCTGCTCCAGGCAGAAGCGGATCAGTCGTGAGAGCATGGCTCAGGGCTCCCGACGCAGGCTCTGTGTCAGGCTGCCGCAGCGCAGCATGGCCGAGCCGTAGTACGGGTTGGCGACGCGGGTGCCGGTGTCGATCCAGTCGGCGCCCTCGCCGTCGAAGGCCATGGGGCAGTGGAAGATCGCGGGCGCTTCGGCCTGGGCGGGCGTGTCGGATGCGTCGGATGCAGGCAGCGAGCTGGCCGGTGAGTTGGCTGCGCCGCCCTCCCAGCCGAAGCTGCGCAGGGCGCTGATGGCGGCGCGGTGGGCGTCGCGCAGGGCGACGCGTTGCGCGGCGATGTCCGACGCGTCCCGCAGCTGCGCGGCGGCGTCGCCCAGCGCGCGCGACAGCGGCATCCAGGCGGCGTGCGCCGGCGCATCGAGCGCCGTCATGGGCACGGCCTGCACGGCGGCGACCAAGGTCCCGGCGGCGGCGCGGGCGCCGGGGGCGTCGTCGTTCGCCAGCGCGCGGCTGGCCTGCACCAACGGCGGCAGCAGCTCGCCCAGCTTGTGACGGAAGGCGACGGGCGTGGAGATGACCACGGAATCGGTCACGTCGTTGAGCGCCGTCGAGCCTGCCGGGCGGCCGCGGGACATGGCGCCCATCGACTCATGCGTGGCCTGCGCCGTGCCGCCGTGATCATGTCCCGGCGCGGGGGCGCCTCCTGCGGGGCTCATCATGCTGGGACGGGCGCGGATCTGCAGCTCGCTGTCCAGCTTGAAGGCGCCGCGCACCACCACCAGCTCGCCCAGCGCGAGCCCCTGCTTGACCACGTAGTCGTCGCCGGCGCGGGGGCCCAGGATGACCTCGCGACCCTCGAACACGGGCGGGCCGTCGCCCGGCAGGCGCACGTACACCACGGCGCGCTCGCCGGTGAGCAGCGGCGCCGTGGCCGGGATCACCAGGGGCAGCTCGCCCGGCTCGACCGCGGTGAAGCCCAGCTCCTCTGTGGGCGCCAGGTCCATGCCGCAGGTGGGGCAGGCGCCCGCCTCGTCGGACATGGCCTCGGGGTGCATGGGGCACATCCACCTGCCAGCCAACTCGGGGTCCGCCAGCCAGCCGCCCGAGGTCATGGGCGCCAGCACCGTGGCGCGCACGAACATGTCGGGCTTGAGGCGCATCTCGCTGTTGTCGACGTTGACGCGCACCTTGACCGTGCGCGTGCGGTCATCGAGCACGGGGTCGAGGAAGCTCACCCGGCCGGAGAACGTCTCGCCCGGCCAGGACTCGGTCACGAAGTCGACGTGTTGCCCGTAGTGCAGCCAGGCCAGGTCCTTCTCGTAGGCCTCGAGCACCACCCAGACGTGGGACAAGTCGGCGATGGTGTAGATGCGCGTGCCGGTCTCGACGTACTCGCCCTGCAGCGCGTTCTTGTGCACCACGACGCCGCCCACGGGCGCGTTGATGGTGATGTGCTCGAGCGGCTCGCCGCCCTCCACGATCTCGTCGATCTGGCGGGAGGACAGACCCCACAGGCGCAGGCGTTCGCGGGCCGAGCGCACCGAGTCGGCCTGGCGCTCACGCATGATCTCCAGCCCGCCGTTGCTCAGGGCCTGTTGCCCGCGCACGGCGGCCAGCAGCTCTTGCTGGGTGGCGATCAGGTTGGGGCTGTAGACCTCCGCCAGGTGGTCGCCCTTGCGCACGCGTACGCCGGTGAAGTCCACGAACAAGCGGTCCAGACGCGAGGGCACCCAGGCGGTGATGTAGGACAGGCGCGTCTCGTCGAAGGCCACGCGGCCGACCATGCGCACCTGCCGCTCGATGGCGCGGCGCTCCACCGGCGCGGTGACCAGGCCGGCCAGCGCGGCCGCATTCTCGCTCACCCGCAGCGCGCGCGGTGAGAGGCCGTCGTTGTCGCCCTGCGCCAGCGGGATCAGGTCCATGGAGCAGATGGGGCAGCTGCCGGGATCGGGCAGGCGCACCTGCGGGTCCATGGCGCAGGTCCAGATCGTTGCGGGCGCGGCGGGCCGCGTGTGAGCGGGAGCGTGCGTCGCCCCGGCTGCGTCGAGTGCGCCACCCGCAGCGGGGGCGTCGGGCGCGCAGGCCACGCGACCCAGGGCCATGCCCAGCAGCAGAGTCACGACGATGCGGGTCTTGCCGCCGCCGCGCGGGGCAGGGGGGCTCTTGGCGGGTGCGGTCATGGCGCGGTCTCCGTGCTCGTTGTGCGGGTGCTGTCGGTGTCGTGTGTTGTGCTCGTCTCGTCTGCGCCACTCGCGGCGCGTGCAGCGCTCGTGTCGCCAGCGTCGCTGGCCCCGTCCGCGTGGCTCCCGGGCGCGCCGGTGAGGGCCAGCAGGGCGGCCCGGGCCTGGTCGCGGTCCGCCTGCGCTCGCACGCCCGCCAACTGGAACTCGAGCAGCACGCGTTCGGCATCCACCAGGTCCAGGAAGCCCGCCGCGCCAGCCTGGTACGCCGTGGTCACGGCCGCCACCGATTCCTGGCCCTTGGGCAGCAGCGAGTCGCGGTACAGGCTCACGCGGCGTTCGGCGTCGCGCATGTGGTAGAGCAGCAGCTCCAGCTCGGACGCCAAGCGGTTCTGGGCGGCCTCGCGGTCCGCGCGCGTGGCCATCAGCTCGGCCTCGGCCCGCGCGATGCCGGCGCGAATGCGCCCGCGCCAGATGGGCAGGCTGAAGCCGGCGGTGAGCGCCACGGCGTCGTCCCCACCGCGTCCGATGCGCGTGAAGTCCACTCCCACCGCCGCGTCGGGCCAGGCGTCCGTCTCGGACAGGTGCAGAAAGGCCTGCTTGGACTCGACCTCGTGATCCAGGGCCAACAGCTCGGGTGAGCTGCTGCCCAGGTTGGCGCGCAGCGCCTCGGCGTCCAGCGCAAGCGGGGAGGCCGAGTCGAGCTGCGGCACGGGCAGCGGCGCCGCGGCGGGGCGGTCCAGCGCGGCGTTGAGGCGCGCGGCCACGGGCAGGCGCAGATCGCGCAGCGTGCGCACGCGGTCGTCCAGCGTGCCCAGCTCGACCTGGGCGCGGATCACGTCGGACTCGCTGCCCAGGCCGGTGCTGTAGCGTGCGCGCGCGACCTCCTCCCAGCTGATCAGCAGGTCGCGGTGGCTGGCGGTGATGGCGGCGGCCGCGTCGACCCAGGCCAGCTCGGCCCAGGTGTCGCGCACGTCCGCCTCCAGCGCCAGGCGCTCCTGCACGAAGCGCGCGCCCGCCGCGCGCGACTGGGCCAGCGCGGCCTCGTCCGCCAGGTCCAGCTCGCCCAGCCAGGGGATCGGTTGGGAGAGCCCCACGCGCCACTGCATGGGGCCCGTGCGCGTCTGCACCTCCTCCACGAAGTAGCCGAAGGTGATGCGCGGGTCGGGCAGCGAGCCGGCTTGCACGACGTGTTCGAGGGCGGCCCTCCAGCGCTGGCTGGAGGCGCGCAGGCGCGGGCTGGCGGCGACGGCCCAGGCGACCAGGTCATCCAGATCGGCGTCGGGTCCGGGCTCGACCAGCGGTTCGCCGTCGCCGAGCGCCGGCTGCGTGGCGGCAGACCAGACGTCTTGCTCGCCGTGCCAGGCGCGGGGAGGAGAGCTGCAGGCGGCCGACAGTCCGGCGAGCAGCAGCAGCGCGGCGCCCGTGGAGCGGCGCAAGAAGAAAGGCATGGTTCGGATCCGGTGCGCGTGCGGGCACGGGCATCACGTGCGAGCTACGCGCGGGGGCAGGCGGCGCGATCCGGAGGGAGCGCGCGTCGCTCGCACCGGGAGGCGCGAGCACAGCGAGGCGCCGCGAAGCTCTCTGAAGGGAGCGCGGCGACCGGGCTGCGCGGCCCTACAGCAGCCGTACGCCCAGAGCCAGCCGGGGCGCTGGCGTGGCCACGGCCGCCGTGGGTCGCAGCGCGTGGGCGCCCTGGGGCTGGGCCAGCACGGCCTGCCCTGCGTCGACATGGCTCGCGTCGGCCAGCGGCGCGTCGTCCGCGCCGCGCGGGGTGCGGGGCAGGGTCGGGCTGTGCGGCGCGGGGGCGGGTG
>QNBX01000092.1 GCA_003644265.1 Planctomycetota bacterium | reverse complement strand
TACGCATGCAACGTGAGAAGACCATCGGTCAGCCGTGTGCGGGAAATCCGCACGCACGGTTGGAAAGGGGACCTCAGGAAACGGAGCTTGCAGGCCACCGCGCCTGAGGTCTACCAATGACCCACGCTGCTGACCCCTGGCCGCTGCCCGCTGACGATGCGCTCGAGCCGGTTGACGACACCCTGACCGTGAGCCAGGTGGGTCAGCGGCTGGAGGCCGCCGTCAGCTCCGCCTTCCCGGGCACGCTCTGGGTGCTGGGCGAGGCCTCGGGGCTCACGCGCACCGTGGCCAAGGCCGGGCGGGCCGGGCACTGGTACTTCCAACTCACCGACCCCGAGGTGACGGACGCGCGCCGGCGCCCGACCATCGAGCTGAAGTGCTGGCGCGGCACGGTCCAGCGCCTGTTCGGCCCGCGCGGCAAGCTCACCGGTGTGCTCGAGCCCGAGGACGGCATCGTGCTGCGGGTGCGGGTCAAGGTGGACTACTACGCGCCCCGCGGCCAGGTCAGCTTCACGGTCGAGGACATCGACCCCGACTACACCCTGGGCGCGCTGGACCGCGAGCGCCGGGAGCTGCTGGTCATGCTGGAGCAGGACGGCTCGCTGGCCCGCAACGGCCGCCTGCGCCTGCCGGACGTGCCCCTGGACCTGGGGCTGATCACCAGCGAGGGCAGCGCTGCTCACCACGACGTGCTGCAGACCCTGGCGGACTCGGGCCTGGGCTTCCGTGTCCGCTTCTGCGACGCCCGCACCCAGGGAGCGGCCACCGGGCCGTCGGTGGTGGCGGCCCTGGCCACGCTGGCAGCCATGCCGCTGGACGCCATCCTGCTGGTGCGCGGCGGCGGCAGCCGGCTCGACCTGAGCTGGTTCGACAAGCAGGACGTGGCGCGGGCCATCGCGGCCTGCCCGCTGCCGGTGCTTACGGGCATCGGGCACGAGATCGACCACTCGGTGGCCGACGAGGTGGCGCACAGCGCGCACCGCACACCCACCGGCGTGGCCGAGGACATGGTGGCTCGCGCTCGTGCAGCCCACGACGAGTTGGAGGCCGCTGCGGTCTGGCTGGCCGCGCACGCCACCAGCCGGGTGCAGGCCGCCGACGATGGCCTGGTGGACGCCGCGCGCGCCCTGCAGTCGGGGGCCGGCGAGCGCCTGTCCGCGGCACGGGAGTCCCTGGTCGCCGTGGGCCACCGCCTGTCCACGCGCAGCGCCGAGGTGCTCACGTCCGGTGGCGAGCGCTTGGCAGCCGCCTGGGCGCGGTTAGCCAGCCCCGTGCACGCCGAGCGCCTCACGCGCCGGCAGGCCGACCTGCTGCGTGACGGTCGGCGCCTGACCGAGCGGGCCCAGCTCACGCTCGAGCGCCACGAACAGGCCCTGGCGTCTGCGGCGGAGCGCGCGCGCCTGCTGGACCCGGCGGCGGTGCTGGCGCGGGGCTACGCCTGGCTGCGCCGCGAGGACGGCAAGCTGCTCATGGACGCCGGCAAGGTCACCCCAGGCGAGCGTCTGACGGTCGTGCTGCGCGACGGTGAGCTACCCGTGCGCCACGACCCCAGCGATCCGAGGACCGGGTCGTGAGCGGCCCCCCGGTACGTCCTGCATGGCCGCTCTTGGCGCCACAGGCTGCTCGACTGCTGGCGCTGACGTTGCTGCTGGGCGCCGTGGCCTGCGGTGAGCCGCTGCGCCCCGCGTCCGCGGCCGCTCCCCAGCCCGCCATGGCCGAGGCTCCCCGGGCCCGTCAGCTGGTGCTGCTCGTGCTGCTCGACACCCTGCGTCTGGACCACACCAGCTTGGTGCAGCACCGCCTGGGCCGCACCACCACGCCCTTCCTGGATGAGCTGTCCAAGCACAGCTGGGTCTTCAGCCGGGCCTACGCGGCGGCCAGCTGGACGCGCCCCTCGGTGGCCACGCTGTTCACCTCGCGTCTGCCGTCGAGCCACGGCTGCGAGGACCGCGACGGTGTGCTTCCGGCCGATGTCACCACCCTCGCAGAGGCCCTGCAGACCGGCGGCTGGCGCACGCACGGGGTCATCAGCAACGGCCAGGTGCTCTCCATCTACGGCTTCGACCAGGGTTTCGAGCGCTACCAGCACCTGAACGAGAACGTGCCCTCGGGCTACGACGGCCCGCCGCGCAACGCCTACGTCAACGCCCGCAAGCTGGTGCAGCCCCTGCTGGCCGCCGTCGACCGCGCCGACCCTCGGCCGCTGTTCCTGTACGCGCACTACGTCGACCCGCACGACCCCTTCCGGGCCCACGCCGAGACCGACTTCGACCCGGGCTACCAGGGCCCCATGGACGGCAGCCGCGAGTCCCTCGACCCCTATCGCTGGCAGGCGCCGGGCGACCCCGCCGCGCGCCAGCGCGTGCTCGACCTGTACGACGGGGAGATCCTCTGGCTCGACCGCCAGCTCGAGCGCCTGTTCGGCAAGCTCGATCAGCGCGGGCTGCTCGACCGCGCCTGGGTCGTGGTCACCTCCGATCACGGCGAGGGCCTGTGGGATCACCGCATCCAGTCCCACGGCCAGGAGATCTTCGAGGAGCAGGTGCGCGTGCCGCTGCTGGTGCGCCCGCCCGGCGGCCTGGCCGCGCGCGTCGACATCGACGTGCCCATGTCGCTGATCGACGTGGCGCCCACCTTGCTGGAGGTCGTAGGGCTGCCCCTGCCCGCCGGCTTCGAGGGGCGCTCCTGGGCCGGCGCCCTGCTGCGCGACGAGCCGTTCCCCAGCCGCCCGGTGCTGCTGGACGAGAAACTCAACGACGTGCACCTGGCCGGCATCATCGAGGGCGACGCCAAGCTGATCCTGCAGCTGGCCAAGCCGGGCACGGACTTCACGCCGATCCAGCGCGCCGTGGTGCGCTCGGCGAGGCTCTTCGACCTGAGCAGCAATCCGCACGAAGACGCCGACGCGGCCCTCGACCTCACCCGCGAGCGCGCGCCCCACGGGGCGCGCATGCACCGACAGCTGGTGGCTGCCCTGGCGGCTGCCGAGCAGCGCCGGGCCGAGCTGGGCCAGGTGGCCGCGCCGGTGGAGAGCGAAGAGCAGCTGCGCGCCCTGCGAGCCCTGGGCTACCTGGGGGACGATCCCGGCGGCCGCGATGACCAATGAACGCCCACACGATCGACGAGGAGACGCCCATGGCGACCAAGCGCAAGACCACTGAGCCCAGCTTCGCGGAGGCGCGCGAGCGTCTCGACGCCATCCTGGAGGAACTCGAGCGCGACAGCGCCGATGTCGACATGCTGGCCGCGCGTATCAAGGAGGCCAGCGAGCTGATCCGCTTCTGCCGCGAGCGCCTGTCCGCCACGCGCCAGGACGTGCAGAAGGTGGTGGCCGAGCTGGCCGTCGATCCGGCCGAGGGGGGGGCGCCGGGAGGGTCGGCGGAGGCCGAGCCGCAGCAGCCAGGCGAGACGGGCGACCTGCCTTTCTAGCAACCCTCGGACAGCGCTTCGCGCAGCACGTCCAGGACCTCCTCGGTCGCTAGCCGTGAGGGCGGGCCTGGCTGGTCCAGCGGGTCCAGGAAGAAGCCCGCCGCCCGGGCCTCTGCCGGATCGCAGTGCCCCAGCTGCACCACGGGCGTGCTGAGCTCATCGCACCACCAGCGGGCCTGGCCGCCGGCGCGCTGCTCGCGGCGCTGGAGCTCGGCCACGGCGGCGTCCAGCGGCAGCCGCGGCGCGGCGTGGATGCTCACCAGATCGAACCACGACTCGTCGCGGTAGCAGAAGCGGTAGCGCGGGCCGTCCTCGCCGCGCAGCACCGCGAGCACGCGATAGCGCGGTCCGGCGGCGTGGTGCAGGGCGATGGAGCTGAGCGGGCGCGCCGTGCGCACCACGGCCAGGTCGAGTTCGGCGTCGGTCTGCAGCTCCAGGCCCAGATCGGCTTCGTCGGCCTCCAGCGCGGCGATGTCCGCGCTGACCTGCTCGAAGCGCGGCTGCCATAACGGGCGATAGCGCCAAGGATCGTCCAGCAGCGCGGGCAGGTGCTCGATGGCCCAGAGGTAGGCCCGCTCCCAGCGCAACGCGTCGCTGGCGTCGGCGGGCAGCGCCCGGGCCAGCGGCGAGTCGGGGTGGCTGGGCAGCGCCATGATGCTCAGCTCGACGGCCAGGGCGTGCTCGCCGTTCCAGGTGGCGAAGTCGCCTGTGGCGGCGGCGGCCAGCAGCAGCTCGGCCCGCGCAAGCGCTTCGTCGGGCCGCATGACGCTGAACACGGACAGCACGCCGTCGGTGTCGAAGTGGGTGTTGGCCACTTCGTCGAACGGGCCAGCGAGCGTGAGACGCTCAGCCGGCGAGCACCTGGCCCAGGCCAGGGCGATCCCCGTGGACAGATCGTGCCGCAGGGCGGGGGGCGTGCCATGCCCCGGCCAGTGGCTCAGGCTGCGGAACCCGTCGGCGATGCCGTCTACAACCAGGCAGCGCGCGGGGTCCGCACCCTCGGTGCCGTAACGGAAGCGCAGCTCGGCCATCACATCCCGTCTTCCGGTCCGCGGTCCAACATCAGCGTCGGGCGGAGAGGTCAGCTTCTCCGCCCGACGCAGGGCCCCGCCTCAGAGATCGTGAGGCCGAACGGTGGAACGCTTGTTGGCGGTGGCCCGGTCGCAGGCCGCCAGGATCATGGCGCGGACCTTGTCCGAGACGGCGCCCGGGAGCTCTCCCGAGCACATCAGGCCTCTCTCCTTGATGACCGCCTTGATCTTGCTGCCGATGACGACGCTTTCGTTCTCGGACATCCTGGTCTCCAGTGCGCTGGGCAGATGAGGTGGCCCCAGAGTGAAGCCACGGCCGCGAGGATAGCGGTCGAAAGCGCCCAATTCGCCTGTTCGGGTGAGAATTCCAGCCGGGATCCCGAGGCCGCCGGTGGCCTCGGCGTCGCGACCGCGGGGGCGACGCCGCCGCGAGGCGCTCGGGCGGGTCGTTGGACGGCCCGGCGGCCGGGCTCCTCAGGGGGGCTCTTGCATGTGGGCGCCCTGCGGGCTGAATCCAGCTTTCGGCGGCATCCACACCGAGGGCGTGAGCGCCGAGAAGGCCTTCTGATGGGGGTTTGGCGGTGGTTTCCTGCCCCTGGGGCTTGCGGCTCCCGGCTGGGCGGTTGGTTCCCGGAGGGGGGCTTGCTAAGAATAGGGTGTGCTGCGCCTTGTGCGCCCTCCGGAGATGTCCAAGACATGCGTTCCGCCCTGGTTCTGCTGCTGGCCCTGGCCCTGTTGCCCGCCTGCTCGAGCAACGATTATCTGAATAATCGCGGGGGCGACGTGGTCGATATCCTGCGCGGCAAGGTCATGTTCGGCCCCGGCATCGGCGCCAAGGGCGAGTTCACCCGGGTGCTTCACGGCGGCATCCTGTACAGCCACAAGAGCTTTGCGGCGGGCATCGGCAACCGCGAGTTGGGCGTCTGGCGCGAGTCCGTCTTCACCTGGGGCCTGCTGATCGGCTACCACGACGAGCGCTACACGTCTCCGATCCCGTACCTGAGTGGGTCGTACGGCTGGGTCTTCGGCAGCGGCGAGGACGGCGGCGTGCTTGAGTCCAGCGGCTACGGCGGCGCGCTCGACCTGCTCACCGTGCGAGGCACCCTGCAGCTGGTGGTGGGCATCGACATCGAGTTCCGTTTCGGTGAGCTGCTCGACTTCTTCGCCGGCCTCGCGGCCTTCGACCCGGTGGGTGACGATGTGTTCACCGAGCGCCTCGAGCCCGAGCCGGCGGCTGAGTCCGTCGAGACCGAGGACACGCTCGACTGAGGGCTTCGGCGCCAGAGGGTGCCGGCGCGGCAGGGGCAGCTGCTGCCCCTGAGCAGGCCTGCCAGGGCTCCCGCCGCTGCGGCTATTCCGGAGCCGCCAGCGTGGCGTCCATCAGCCGATGGGTCTCGAACAGGCTGGTCCAGGTGCCGTCAGCCGGAAACGCGTCGAACGGCGCCGGGTCGCCGGCACGCGACGGGCGCACCGTGACCGCCAGGCCCAGGACCTGACCGGCCGTCAGTCTCAGGCCCGGCGCCGACGGGCTGTCGGGCATGAGCGTGGCGTCCGCGGCGCCGGCGCCGAGGCCCACGGGCAGCACGGCGGTGAGGCGCACGCTGCCGGGGCGCACGGTGGCCAGCACCGTGGCGTGCTTCACGCGGCGATCGCCGACGAACACGCCGGTGGGGCGCTGTTGCGCGCGTAGGGACAGCCGCGCCGGGCCACACCACACGTCGGACCCGGGCCGCTCGCCCTCGGTTTTGATCAGCGCGACGTCGGACTCCCAGCGTCCCAGTCTGCCGCTGCCGTCCAGGTCGATGAACACGTCCGCCGCATAGGGCGTGGTGACCTCGATCACGAGCGCGTCCTCGGTCCAGCAGGCCGCCAGCAGCACCTCGGGGGCGTCCCAGCGCGGGCCGCTGGCCAGGGCCACGGGCTGTTCTCCGTAGGGGATGGCGCCCGTGAAGTCTGACAGCGGCCAGGGGTCCACGCCGTCGAGCAGGCCGTCACCGTCGCTGTCCGTGCGCGTGGGGTCCGAGCTGGCGTACAGGCCGGCGGCGGCCTCCGCCAGGTCGTCCAGGCCATCGCCGTCGGTGTCGGCGGCGTCCGGCGAGCTGCCGAAGCGCCGCTCGTCGAAGGGCAGCCGCGGGTCGTCGTCAGCCAAGCCATCGTCGTCGGTGTCGATGATCTCGAAGGGCAGGCGCCAGGGGCGCGGCGCGTCGTCCCACCAGGAGGAGTCTCTCGCCAGCACGGCCTGCCCGTCCCAGGCCTCGCCCAGATCGAGCGGGCGGCCGCGCGCGCTCCCCAGCGGGCCCACGCGGAAGTCCTGGGCCAGATCGCCCGAGGGCAGCTCGAGCGCGCCGGCGGCGGGCGCCAGGCGGGCGGCGAGCAGGTGTCGGATCTCGTGCACAAAAGCCCAGGCCACGTCCGCATCCGGGCCCAGGGCGTCCGCAGGGGTGGGCACGCCCGGCCCTCTGCCCATGGCGCCCGCGCTGCCCCCGAACAGCACGAAGTTGGCGTGACCGCCGGAGAGCGAGTTGCTCACCGCATAGATGATGGCGAAGTCCTGGGCGCCCACACCGAGGTCGGCCAGGTCCGCCTCGATGCCCGCCATGCTGGGCCCGGCGGTGGAGGGGGTCTTGCCGCGCACGGCCAGATAGCTCAGGTCGAGCACGGGCTTGCCCATGCCGTGGCGGTACAGAAAGCCGCGCGCCGCCTCGATGCTGGTCACCACGCGATCGAGCTCGCCGTCGCGGGTGAAGGAGTCGACGTAGAGCGCCACCAGCACAGGGCAGCGCCCGACCTCGTGCATGCCGTAGCCGGGGCGGGTGCGGGTGCGCACGCGCGCCTCCTTACTGGGCTTGGTGGTGGAGTTGCCGAAGCGATCCACCTCGACCACCGAGTAGCTGTAGGCCGTGCCGGGCTCGGTCTGCTCGTCGTAGAACGTGCTGGCGAAGGTGATGCCCAGGGCGCGCGGCGTGCGCTCCCCGGATGCGCGCCGGAACACGCGCAGGGGCGGGTTGGCCTGCATGCTCAGCTGCACCACCTCGAAGCCGGGCACGATCGTGGGCGCTGGCGGCGCCGGGCGCAGGGGCTGGACCAGCAGGCTCAGCATGTCGCCTTCGAGCTCGCCCATGCGCGGGGCCAGGGCGATGGGGCCGCCCACGCGCGTGGTGTAGCGGCCCTTGCCGGTCAGCTCGAGCGCGCGCACCGGCGTCAGCAAGATCAGCGCGAAGAGGGTCAGGTCGGGGCGCCCTCCGAAGCTGTCCAGGCCGCGCACGCGGGGTTCGAACGAGCCGCCCTCGGGCAGGGTGCGCGGCACGTTTTCCAGGGCCAGGCTGCGGATGTGCAGTTCGCCGCCGATGGTCAGGTCGGCCAGGTCGATGATCTGCTCGAGCTCCAGGCACTCGATCCGCAGCTCGATGGCGCTGAGGCGCTCGTCGATGGGGCGGAACATGGCCGCCTTGCCGTCGCTCACCACGGTCTCGCCGAAGAGACGCGCCTCGGCGCCCACGGGGACCACGGACAGGCGCACGGCGTAGCTGGAGTTGTTGCCGCCGCGCAGCGAGACCTTGCGCACGAACTGCGGCCGCTTGAACTCGACCCGCACAAGCACGGGCCCATCGACCCGTGCGCGGACGCCGGTGGAGTGGGAGGAGTCCAGCAGCAGCGCCAGGGACTGGCCGTCGAACTGGTCGCTGCCCAGGCTGATCACGTCGCGCGCGAGCCAGCCGGCCAGGTCGAACTCGGAGTGCACGATCTCCTCGGCCCGGGTCGGGGTCGCGAGGGCGGCCAGTAGCAGCAACGCCAGCCAGGCGCCGCCGCGAGCGCGCCGGCCCGCCGGGATCTTGCCTCGCCATGCTGGGACCGCTGTCATGCGGCCATGATCGCCGCTGCCGGCGCGGCGCACAACGCGCGGCTCCGCGGCCCGGCCCGTGACCTGATCCCGCCCGGCTGTCGCGGAGCCCGGATCGGGGCTTTCTCCCCCTCGCTCGCTGCTGCTACCGTGCGCCGCCATGGACACCCTGCTGCTCGGCGACGGCCGTCTCACGTTGGCGGATGCCGCCCGCCTGGCCAGCGCGGCCCCTCCCACCCTGGGACTGCTGCCGCAGGCCCGTGAGCGTGTGGCCAGCAGCCAGGCCGTGGTGGCCCGGGCCATCGCCGAGGGACGCACCTGCTACGGCATCAACACGGGCTTCGGGCGTCTGGCCACGACCGCCATCGGGGAGGCCGATCTGGCCGCGCTGCAGGTCAACCTGGTGCGCAGCCACGCCGCCGGAGTGGGGGCGCTGCTGTCCCGATCCGTGTGTCGGCTGGCCTTCGCGCTGCGCATCGCCAACTTGTCCCGCGGCGCCTCGGGCGTGCGCGTCGAGCTGGTGGAGCAGGCCCTGGCGGTCTTCAACGCCGGCGTGGTGCCGGCCCTGCCCGGCCAGGGCTCGGTGGGAGCCAGCGGCGACCTCGCGCCCCTGGCGCACATGGCCCTGGTGCTCATCGGCGAGGGCCAGGCCTGGGTCGGCGACGAGCTGGTGGACGGCGCCGAGGCCCTGCGCCGGGCGGGCGTGCAGCCCCTCTGCCTGGGTCCCAAGGAGGGCCTGGCCCTGCTCAACGGCACCCAGGTCTCCACGGCCTTGCTGACCGACGCCGCGCTGCTCACCCGGCGCCTGGCGCAGGTGGCCGACGTGGCCTGCGCCACGACGCTGGAGGCCTACCGCGGCACGGCCACGGCCTACGACGAGCGCATCCACGCCCTGCGCGGGCACCCGGGCCAGCTGGCCGTGGCCGCGCGTCTGCGCCAGCTGCTGCACGGCAGCGAGATCCTGGGCTCGCACAGCGACTGCGACAAGGTGCAGGACAACTACTGCCTGCGCTGCGCCCCCCAGGTGCACGGCGCCAGCCGCGACGCCCTCGGCTACGTCGAGGCCGTGCTGCAGCGCGAGATGAACGCCGTCACCGACAACCCGCTGGTGTTCGAGAACGGCGACGTGCTGTCGGGCGGCAACTTCCACGCCCAGCCCGTGGCCATCGCCGCCGACCTGCTCAAGACCGCCGTGGCCGAGCTGGCCAACATCTCCGAGCGCCGCATCGAGCTGCTGCTGAACCCCGATCAGTCCGGTCTGCCGGCGTTCCTGGTGCGCAGCGCGGGGCTGTGCAGCGGGCTCATGATGGCCCACGTCACCGCCGCCGCGCTGGTGAGCGAGAACAAGGTGCTGGCCCACCCTGCCAGCGTCGATTCCATTCCCACCTCGGCCGGCAAGGAAGACCACGTCTCCATGGCCACCCACGGCGCCCGGCAGGCGCGGGAGATGGCCGGCAACGTGGCCAACGTCCTGGCCATCGAGCTCATGGCGGGCTTCCACGGCCTGGCCCTGCACGACGATGAGCTGCGCGCCGGGTCGGGAGTTGAGGCGGCGCGCACGGCCCTGGCGACGGTGCTGGCTCCCCTGGACGACGACCGCATCCTGGCGCCGGATATCGAAGCGGTGGCGTTGCTGGTGACGAGCGGCGCCCTGATAGAGGCCGTGGAGGGCGTCGTGCCCTCCCCCGGCACCTGACCCCGGCACCTGACCCTGGCGCCTGACCCTGGCGCCTGACCCTGGCGCCTGACCCTGGCGCCTGACCCCGCCGCCCTGACGTCGGCGCAGCGCAGCGCGTTGCAGCGTCACCGCCGCTCGGCTCTGCCGTAGACTGAACGCGGTCGCCGACGCTCGCGCCGACGGCCTCGCTTCCGCGGGCCCGTGGCTCGCGGCCCCCTCAGGACGGGAGGAGGACGGGCGTGATCCCATGGCGCCGGACCTGGATCCTGCTGGCGACTGGAACGCTGGTCGTGCTGCTGGGAGCGCTGCTCATGCTCTCGGGGCTGTTCGGTGGTGAGCGCCGAGGCCACGAGTCCGGGTCGCCTCCGGTTGCGATCGCCGTGGCCGACCCCGTCGAACGCTCCGCCGACGGGCTCGATGTTCCGGCGCCGCCGCCCAGCCACCAGCCGGATGCCGTCGCCGACCCGCCCGAGGTCGCGCTGCGCGTGTTCGTCTACCGGTCCACGGACGGGTTGCCGCTCGCCGGCGCGGAGGTGGAGCTGCGGCGGGATGGCGCGCTGCTGAGTCGCGGTCTGACCGACGAAGACGGGCTCTGGGTGGGCGTGGCACGCGCGGCGCCCGGTCCGGTGGTGGTCGCCGCCGTGGCCGTCGACCACGAGACCAACTGGGTGGTCACCCGCATCGAAGGCGACCTGCTGCCGGACGTCTCCCTGGCCCTGAAGCCTCGCGACGGCTGGCGCGGGCGCGTGGTCACGTCGCTCGGTGCTCCCGTTTCGGGCGTCAGCGTGCGCGTGCAGCGGCGCTGGGCCCCTCGCCCTGCCGCCGTATGGGACGGCGTGAGCTTCCTGGTGGCCCGACCCGCGGACGACCTGCATGTCATCCGCAGCGTGACGGACGGCCAGGGCTGGTACCGCGTGCCGGCCGTGCCCCAGGGCGACGCCGTCGACCTGATGATCATGCTCGAGCATGAGGGCCAGGCTTCGGATGAGCTGCGCGTCCCGCTGCCGTTCGCGTTCGGGATCCTGCCCGACCTGGTGGCGCGGCCGGCGCGCTGGGCGACCGTGTACGTGCTGGACGAGCACGGCGAGCCCCTGGAGGGCGTGCGTCTGGCCAGCGACGACGCCTCGGGCCCCTGGCGTGTGGCGCGTCGGACCGTGGTCAGCGGCGACGACGGCCGCGCCGTGCTGCAGCTCGGCCGTGGCCGCACCTGGCTGTGTGTGCAGCGCGAGGCGCGCTGGCTGGTGTCGGCCCGCGCTCAGCACGGGGCGCTCGACGTGATCTTCGGGGGCCAGCGACCCTGGGAGCCCGGCCGCAGCATGCCCGGGCGGGAGCTGCTGCAGGCTGAGCAGCCCCCGACCTGGCCCGGCGGGCTCGCGGAGCCACGCTTCCCTGACGCGGAGCTGCGCTGGTCCAGCGCCTGGGTGGCGCTGCCCCCCGACGTCACCAAAGTGGACCTGCGTATGGACCGCTCGGCGATTGTCGCCGGACAGCTCTACATCCAAGGCGCACCCGGCTTCGTGAAGGGCGCCCTGGCCACGCTGTCCGTCGACGGGGTGAAGCTGGCGAGCATGCTCAGCGACAGCCGCGGAGGCTTCGCCGTGGCGCTGCCGCCCGAGTGGCGCGGGCAGTTGGTCGAGCTGCGCGTGGCGGCGGCTGGCTACGACCTCAGCGACAGCGTCGAGCGCGTGCCTGCCCAGGTTGAGCGCCTGACCCCGCTGTTCTTGCAGCCCACGCCGCGGGAGGAGCAGGTCGCGTTCCAGATCGCGGCCGCAGGGGCGCAGCCTGCTGGTGATGACCTGGAGCTGGCCAGCTTCGCCTGGGGCGCCGCGAGCTGGATCCCCGGGGCGCTGCCGCGCGCTTGGCACGCCGGCTGGGAGCGGCTGTCCTCGCCGATCGATGAGGCCGGCGTCTACCGACAGGTGCTGACCGCGTCGACCCAGGCCGGGCTGCTCGTGCTGGCTCGCAGCACCGACTCGTCGGGCGAGCCAATCATCGGTCACTGGGGCCCGTTCACGCTGGGCGAGGCTCGCGGCAAGCGCATCTTCGTGAAGCTGCAGCACCCGGGCGTCATGGCCGTGCCCGTAGAGGGCATCGATCCCGATCGCGAGCTGTCCTTGGTGAGCCTGGCCTGGGACTCGTGGTTTGACGACGTGGTCGTGCGGACGGAGATCGAGCCCCGGCTGTGGCCCAGCCCCACCGAACCGCAGGTCAGCGTGCCCGCGGTCGGCGTGGTCACCGCCGAGCTGCGCGAGGCGCGCGCCCCGGTCTTCCGCTGGATCGACGGCCTGCCAGCGTGGGTGAAGCATAAGCCGGGCCTGCGCGGACCCCAGCGGCCCGGGAGCTTGATCGTGCCGCCGCGCTTCCTGGTGAAGGGCAGCGTGTCCCGGACCGGGCCCAGCGGCTGGCCCGACACCTGCGTGGCCCTGTGCGGAGACGGCGCGCCCGGGTGGAGGCTGTCGGACCTGGGTGCCTGGGACACCTGGACCCGACCCGACAAGCATGGCCGCTTCCGCTTCGAGCACGTGCCCTCCGGCGACTACGCCCTGGTGCTCTACCGGCCGCTGGGAGACCACGCGGTCGAGATCCTGTCGGAGCGAGCCGTGACGGTGAACCGCGATCTGTTCAACCTGACGCTCGGCGCCGAGCTGTCGGGCGCGCCTCTGCGCCGGGTGGCGCGGTCTCCCTGGGGCTCACCCAGCGCTGAGGACGCCGCCGAGCTGGCGGCGCGCTGAGGCGCCCCGGGCACGCCCCGGGCTTCACGCCTCGCCCACCCCGGTGGGGGTGCGTTACGATCGCCCGGATCGCCGCCCCCTCCCGAGGAATGGCTCCCATGAGCTCCCGTCCGTACACCCCTGTGCGCGCGCCCCACGGCACACAGCTCAGCTGCAAGTCGTGGTTCACCGAAGCGCCGCTGCGCATGCTCATGAACAACCTCGACCCCGAGGTGGCGGAGGACCCCGAACACCTGGTGATCTACGGCGGCTCGGGCAAGGCCGCGCGCACCTGGGAGGACTACGACACCATCGTGGCCACCCTGCGTCAGCTGGAGGACGACGAGACCCTGCTGATGCAGTCGGGGCGCGCGGTGGGTGTCTTCAAGACCCACGCCGACGCGCCGCGGGTGCTGATCGCCAACAGCAACCTGGTGCCCAAGTGGGCCACCTGGGAGCACTTTGACGAGCTGGACGCTCAGGGCCTGATGATGTTCGGCCAGATGACGGCGGGCAGCTGGATCTACATCGGCAGCCAGGGCATCGTGCAGGGCACCTACGAGACGTTTGTGGAGGCGGGGCGGAAGCACTTCGGCGGCAGCCTGGAGCGGCGGCTGGTCGTCTCCGGCGGACTGGGCGGCATGGGCGGCGCCCAGCCCCTGGCGGCGGTCATGGCCGGCGCCACCTTCCTGGCGGCTGACGTGGAACGCACGCGCATCGAGAAGCGCCTGGCCACGCGCTACATCGACGAGCTGACCGACGACCTCGGCCATGCCATCGACACCGCCCTGGCCTGGGCGGCCGCCGGCGAGGCCAAGAGCATGGGCTGGGTCGGCAACCAGGTCGACCTGCTGGCCGCCCTGCGCGAGCGCGGCGTGGTGCCCGACCTGCTCACAGACCAGACCAGCGCCCACGACCCGGTCAACGGCTACGTGCCCGCCGGCATGACCTTCGAGCAGGCCGTGGCCCTGCGCGAGTCAGACCGCGACGGCTACCGGGAGCGCTCGCTGCAGACCATGGTGCAGCACATCGCCCACATGCGCGCGCTGCAGGACGCCGGGGCCATCACGTTCGACTACGGCAACAACCTGCGCGGCTTCGCTACCGAGGGCGGCAGCCCGGACGCCTTCGAGATCCCGGGTTTTGTGCCCGAGTACATCCGCCCGCTGTTCTGCGAGGGCAAGGGGCCGTTTCGTTGGGTGGCGCTCTCGGGCGACCCGGCCGACATCGCGGTCACCGACGAGGCCGTGCTGCGCCTGTTCCCGGACGACAAGCCCTTGGCGCGCTGGATCCGGCTGGCCACCGAGCGCATCGCCTTCCAGGGTCTGCCGGCGCGCATCTGCTGGCTGGGCTACGGCGAGCGGGCCAAGCTGGGGCTGGAGATCAACCGGCTGGTGGGCACGGGCGAGATCAGCGCTCCGGTCGCCATCGGGCGCGACCACCTGGACTGCGGCTCGGTGGCCTCACCCAACCGCGAGACCGAGGGCATGGCGGACGGCAGCGACGCGGTCTCCGACTGGCCGCTGCTGAACGCCATGCTGAACACGGCCAGCGGCGCCACCTGGGTGAGCCTGCACCACGGCGGGGGCGTCGGCATGGGCTACAGCCAGCACTCGGGCCAGGTGATCGTGGCCGACGGCAGCGAGGCGGCAGCCCGGCGCCTGGAGCGGGTGTTGACCAACGATCCGGGGACGGGCGTCATGCGTCACGCCCACGCGGGCTACGACGCGGCCATCGCGTGCGCCAAGCAGCGCGGCGTGCGCCTGCCGGGACTGACCTGACCGCGCGCCGACGCGTGGACGCTCTGATCGCGGGCGGCGTCGACGCCGCAAGCCGCAAGCTGGGAGCTGGGAGCTGGGAGCTGGGAGCTGGGAGCTGGGAGCTGGGAGCTGGGAGCTGGGAGCTGGGAGCCGCGCGGAGGCTGAGCGCGCCTGCCCGCCGGGAGCCGGGTGAGGCTGAGCGTGCCTGCCCGCTGGGGGCCGGGCCTCAGCGGCGTGCGCTGAGCACCAGGGCCAGGGCCGGCAGGACCACGGCCCCATCGCGCTCCCACGGGGCCACCGTCTCGGCCGCGGCCGCCGCGGCCCGCTCGCGCTGGGCCGTGCTGGCTGCATCCAGCCTGCGTGCGATGGCGGGCGAGAGCTCTGCCTGGCGCTGCATGAAGTTGGCGGCGTTGGCGCCCGTGAGCGCCATCTCGAAGGGCAGCTGGTGGGTCACGGCGTCGGAGAAGCCGGCCGCCGTCAGGCGCGCGGCGAGGTCGCCGGGCGCGGCCAACTCAAAGACGGTGGGCTGGCCTGGGTCCGCGGGCGGCGCGACCACTCCCGCGGCATCCAGGGCCCGGGCCACGGCGGTGAAGTAGGGGTTGGCTTCCTTCGGGCCCCACACCGCCAGGGTCACCCGGCCTGCGGGCCTCAGCACGCGGCGCAGCTCGGCCAGCCCGGCCTCGACCGGCCGGAAGAACATGGCTCCGAAGCGGCACGAGGCGGCGTCAAAGCAGGCCTCGCCGAAGGGCAGCTGCTCGACGCGAGCGCAGGTGGCCGCGAGCCCTACGACGCCGGCGTCGCGAGCCGCAGCGCGCGTCGCGCCGGCCAGGTCCTCCACCGGGTCCAACGCCACCAGCCGGGCCTGGCCCGAGACGGCCTCCAGCAGCCCCAATGCGGGGTCTCCCGCGCCACAGGCGATATCCAGCAGGCGCTCTTCAGCCTGCGGGGCCAGATGATCGATCAGGGAGCGGGAGACCTCTGCGGTCATGGCCGCGATCAACCTGGCGTTGGTGATCCAGCTCGGGGCTGAGTCTCGCCAGCGGCCCAGCTCCTCGCGAGCCGACTGCCCGGGCAAATCCGGACGGGAGCATCGTT
The DNA here is from genome assembly GCA_003644265.1 of Planctomycetota bacterium. Next base: position 2,429 of record QNBX01000092.1, on the reverse strand, counting down.
TCATGGGTGGGTATTCATATTAATTCTCAGCAAGCGCTGTAAGTGTCTATTCATACACAACTTGCATTCCATCCCTATGCGTTGACAGTTTTCCTGATACCGGGGTAGACTTCCGTTTCCGGATCGCGTGTCCACTGCGTCCCGGGGCGCGTCCCGAACCGGCTCGCATGCTCTCCCTCCCCCTTCGCCCCATCTCCCGTTTCACCCATCCGAGGTCCGTATGGTCTTCAACCGCTTCCGTCGCTCGGCCGCCTTTGGTGCCTTGCTCGCCGTCGCGTTCTCAGCTGGCAGCGTCATGGCTCAGTCCGGCGACGCCGTCATGCCCAACCCCCCCGAGTTCCCGTACGAGAACCCGATGCTGGCCGACCAGGATGTGCTCGGCAAGTTCCTCTTCTGGGAGGAGCAGATGAGCCACGACGGGACCATGGCCTGCGGCACCTGCCACATCAACGAGGCCGGCGGCTCGGACCCGCGCTCGATGACCACCATCAACCCCGGGCCCGACGGTCTGTTCAACACCGATGACGACATCCACGGCTCGGCCGGTGTGGTGCGCCACGACGTGAGCAACGTCTTCAGGCACGGTGGCGCGTTCGGCAGCAACACGCAGGTGACGGGCCGCAAGACGCCCACGACCATCAACGCCACCTACTTCAACGACCTCTTCTGGGATGGCCGCGCCCCCACTGCGTTCACCGATCCTCAGACCGGTCTGGTCGAGATCTTCGAGTTCGGCGCGCTCGAGAGCCAGGCGGTCGGTCCGCCCATGAGCGACGTCGAGATGGCCGCTGTCGGAGAGAGCTGGGAGGCCCTCACGGCTCGCCTCGCCGACGCCAAGCCGGGCGCCCTGATGACCAACCTCCCCTCCGAGATGCTGGACTTCCGCGCCGACAACCCGAGCTACCCGGACATGTTCACGGCGGTCTACGGCGACGAGGAGATCAGCTCCAAGCGGATCGCGTTCGCCATCGCCAACTACGAGCGCACCCTGATCTCCGACCAGACCCTCCTGGACGATTTCCTCAAGGGCACCATCCCGGATCTCATTGATTCGGGCCTGGAGCCGGGCTTCCTGCTGTTCCAGAACGACGCCAACTGCGCCGCCTGCCACACGCTGCCCTTCACCATCGACCACGACTACCACAACATCGGTGTGCGTCCGGATGACGAGGACCACGGTCGCGAGGACTTCACCGGCGACATCGCGGACCGCGCCAAGTTCAAGGTGCCGAACATCCGCAACTCCAAGCTGCGCACGCCGTTGTTCCACAACGGCGGCAAGAACAGCGTGCGTGAGGTGATCGAGTTCTACAGCATCGGTAGCGACTTCCCGGGTCCCAACCTCGACATCAACATCGAGGTGCTGGACCTCACCGAGCAGGAGATCGATGACCTGACCGCGTTCGTGGAGATCGGCATGACCGACCCGCGCGTCGAGAACAACCTGTTCCCGTTCACGCGTCCCACGCTGCGCAGCGAGTTGACCTCGCTCAACAGCGACTACGGCGTGGCGAGCGTGGACGGCCTCGGCGGCACGGCCGACATGCTGGGTCATCTGGTGGCCTTCCCGGGCAACGCCAACTTCATGCTCGGCCTCAGCGGCGCCAACCCCAACAGCGGGGCCACCATGCTGCTGAGCTTCCTGCCCGACATGGCCGGCACGCCCTTCGTGGACCCGCGCACGCCCGTGCCGGTCAACCTCGATCTGGGCACGTTGATCCTGGACCACAACACCGCCACGGACGCTGACGGCATCGCGACCTTCCACCTGCCGATTCCTCCCAACGCGCTGTTCAGCGGCATGAAGTTCTACGCGCAGTGGTTCATCGAGGACGCGGCCGCGCTGGCGACCGGCGGCATCTACGGAACCCGGGGGCTGGAGGTCGAGATCCTCTGACGAGGCTCTCCAGCAGGGCCCACCAGGGCCCATGACCCTGTCGTAGGAGGCGGGCGCCGCGACCCAAGCCATGGTCGCGGCGCCCGCTTCGCGTGGCATAGCAGCCTGTGGGGACGGCGCTCCGATGCCGGGGGACGAGTCCCACCGGCGACAGGGCCGAGGTGGGCGACCTGATCGCCCGCGCGGGCCCGTCGCGACGAGCCCCGCTGGGCCGGACTCCGCGCGCCTCAGCACATGTGCGTGGGTCGCCTACGTCCGCGCTTGGCAGCTGTTTCCCAGCGCTCTCGAGCTGCCTGGACTGCGAACTCAGGAAGTTTCCGCGCAGATTCAAGGAAGTCGTGCAGAGTGGCTTTTCTGTGCTTAAATGACCCGGAAGTCAGTTGCGCATTGTCCTGCGTCTCCGGGGCCCTGAAGGGCCTTGGGACCCTCTCGAATCCGGAAACAAGCCATGAAACCGCTCTTGCTCTCGTTCGCCCTCTGCTCTCTTGTTGCGTCGTCGGTCACGGCGCAGGCGCCGTGGCACCTTGACCGC
>QNBX01000091.1 GCA_003644265.1 Planctomycetota bacterium | reverse complement strand
CATCGAGTCCACCCGGCCCATCGCGCTGATGCTCTCGGCGGGGACCGGGTGGGTGCGCAGCGAGCCCCCACCGAGCTGAGCGCCGGGCCACCAGGAGCGCCCACCAAGGCGACCGACGCGGACACCTGCCCTGGCCATAGCCGCTCCCGGCCGGGCGGCGGCAACCCCGCTCCCCTGGGCCCGCGCGACGCCCGAAAGGCCACAAGCCCGGGCGGGCGCACGGCCGATGACAGCGAAGTCCCCGCCAGCGCTCCCACCAGGCGCACTTGATGAAGCTCTCCACCAAACTGCTGCTCAGCGTGTTCCTGCCCGTGCTGCTGCTGCTGGGAACGATCGGCACGCTGTTCCGCCTGCAGAACTACAGCCGCGCGGTGTCGGAGGCCCACCAGGCCATCAATCAGTCCAACCGGGTGGCGACCAGCAGCATCCGCCTGCAGCTCGACAACATGGACGGCGTGGCCTCGGCCCTGCTGGCCAGCCTGCCCCCCGAAGGCACGTCGCTGGGCTCGATGCCGTCCGTGCTCAACATGATGGAGGCGTTGTGTGCCCGCACGCCCGCGATTGAGCAGGTGTCACTTCACCGCGGCTCGGGCCAGGTGCTGATGGAGAGCGGCACGACCGCTGCCGCCCGCGCCCTGCCCCCTGACACCCTGCGCGACGTCCGTTCGCGCGGGCTGGCTCTGGAATGGGTGGGCCCCTCGTCTGCGCGCCTGGTGCGGCTCTCCCCACGCGCCGGGGCCGGGGGCGCTCGCGCCGTCGCGTTGCTGCTGGACATGGACCGCCTGCTGGCGCCGGCCGTGCTGGCCGCCACGCGCAACCACCCTGGCTCCTGGATCAGCATCGCGCCCCCGTCCGACGCCGAGACCTACGCGTCCGGTGGGCAGTCCCAGCCCACGCAGACGCTGCAGGCCTCGTTGTTCCTGCAGAAGCCCTGCCCGGTGGGGTTGGTCAGCATGCACCAGCCGCGATCCGTGGCTCTGGCCGACGTCCGCTTCCTGGAGACCCAAGCCCTGGCGGCCTTCGCGGTGGCGGTCATCGCGCTCATGGCCACCCTGTGCCACGGCCTGAACCGCGCGGTCTTGCGCCCTCTGCGACAGATCCTGGCCACGGTCGACGCCTTCGAGTCGGGACGCCCGCTGCCGCCACCGGCCCATGACGCCAACGACGAGCTGGGCACGCTGGAGCGGGCGCTGCGCAACGCGCTCACCGGCGTGGCCGAGAGCCAGAGCCGCCTGCGCAGCCTCAACACACGGCTGGAGTCACGCGTGAGCGAACGCACGGCGCAGCTGCAGCTCTACGCCGACGAGCTGCGCGTGGCCCGCACCGAGAGCCAGACCGCGGGCCAAGCGCGCGACGAGTTCCTGGCCAACGTGAGCCACGAGGTGCGCACGCCGCTCAACGCCATCATCGGCATGTCGGGCCTGCTGCTCGACACGCGCCTCGACGGCGAACAGCGCGAGTGTGCCGAGTCCGTGCGCCACTCGGGCCACGAGCTGCTCAACCTGATCAACGACGTGCTCGACTTCGGCAACCTGAAGCGCCGCACGGTGGAGATCGAGGAGGTCGACTTCCAGCTGCGCGACGCCGTCGAGGAGGTCAGCGACCTGATCGCCGAGCAGGCCCACAGCAAGGGCCTGGAGATCGCGGCGGACGTGCACCCGCACCTGCCCATGCGCGTGCGCGGCGACCTCGACCGCCTGCGCCAAGTCCTCAGCCACCTGGCCCAGAACGCGCTCAAGTTCACGGAACGCGGGGAGATCGTGGTGCGCGCCTTGCCCGAGGTGGAGTCGGCCGAGACCATCAGCGTGCGTTTCGAGCTGCAGGACACGGGCATCGGCATCCGCCCCGAGGACCGCGAACGGCTGTTCGAGCCCTTCACCCAGGAGGACGGATCGACCACGCGCCGCTACGGCGGCACCGGGATCGGCCTGGCCATGTGCAGCCTGCTGGCCGAGGCGCTGGGCGGCACCATCGGCGTGCACAGCTCGCCCGGCGCCGGCAGCACCTTCTGGCTCACCGCGGTGTTCGCCAAGCTGGAGCCCGACCCACAGGTGGAGATGCACGGCCGCGACGTGCTGCGCGGCATGCGCGTGCTGGTGGTGGACGACTCCGAGACCAACCGCACCATCGCCGCCCGCGAGGTGGTGAGCTGGGGCATGGACCCCGTGCAGGCCGAGTCAGGCGCCCGCGCCGTGGAGCTGGCCCGGGACGCGTTCGTGAACGGCCGCCCCATCGACCTGGTGCTGCTCGACATGGCCATGCCCGACATGGACGGCCTGGAGACGGCGCGCACCCTGCGCAACGACCCGGCCCTGGCGAACCTGCCCATCGTCATGCTGACCTCGCTGACCCCGCGCAGCCCCGGCGAGCTCACGCAGGCGGGCATCTCGGCCCAGATCTCCAAGCCCATCCATCGCGAGCAGATGCTCGGGACCCTGCTGCGCGTCGTGTCGCAGCACGGACTGGACGGACACCCCGCGCGCCGACTGCGACGTGCCGGACCGGGCGCCGCCTGCCGCCGCGTGCTGGTGGTGGAGGATAACGCCGTCAACCAGAAGGTCGCCGTGCGCATGCTCGAGAAGATCGGCTTCGAGTCCGATGTCGCGGCCAACGGCCAGGAGGCGCTGGACGCCGTCAAGCGCCGCCCCTACGGCGCCATCCTGATGGACTGCCAGATGCCGATCATGGACGGTTTCGCAGCCACGGCGGAGATCCGGCGCGTCAAGCAGGACGACCACATCCCGATCATCGCCATGACGGCCCACGCCATGGCCGGCGACCGCGAGCGCGCGCTCGACGCCGGCATGGACGACTACCTCAGCAAGCCCGTGCTGCGCGAACAGCTGCAGGCCACGCTGGCGGAGTGGGTCTGCGCACAATCGGCACAGGACGAGCAGACGCCCGACGCCGGCCACGCCGCCGCGCCCGCAGCTTCAGAGACCATGGGGACGACGAACATGAGCAGCGAGACATCCGACGGCCGCGGCGCCGCCATGGACGGAGGCGCCTCCGAGCAGGAGCAGCCCCCCACCATCGACGCCGCGGTGCTGGACGAGCTGCGCCAGTTCCAGGACGTCGACGGCCCCGACATCTTGTGCGAGCTGATCGGCATCTTCCTGGATGACACGCCGCCGCGTCTGGAGAGCCTGTACACCGCCGTCGATGCCGGCGACGCCGCCGGCATCGAGCAGGCCGCCCACGCGCTCAAGTCGAGCTGCGCCCAGCTCGGCGCGCTGACCCTCTCCGAGCTGTGCCGGCAGCTCGAGCTGCTGAGCAAGTCCGGCGACTTGCAGGGCGCCGATCTGCTGGCCGAGCAGGCGCGCCTGGAGTACACGTGCGTGGACACGGCGCTGAAGGCCGAGCGGGTCCCCTCTGCCTGACGCGGCCGGGGCGTTCAGCTGGCCACGCACGTGGCATCACCCGACGCGACCGCAGCACGCGGCGGCGCAGCGATGACACCGCGCGGCGCTCAGTCCAGGTCGATCTCGGGCGCCAGGTCGAGCAGGAAGCGAAACGTCGCGCCGTCGCCCTCCTGACTCTCCACCTCCATCTGACCCTGGTGCGTCTCGACGATGGCCTTGCAGATGGCCAGCCCCAGCCCCGTACCGCCGAGGTTGCGCGTGCGGCTCTTCTCGAGGTGGAAGAAGCTGTCGAAGATATGCGGCAGGTCGCGCGCCGAGATGCCGATGCCGGTGTCGATCACCTCGCAGACCGCCTGCCCCTCCGTGCGCCGGCAGCGCAGGCGGATGCTGCCGCCCTCCGGCGTGAACACGGCGGCGTTGCCAAGCAGGTTGGTGATGACCTGACCTAGTCGGTTGCCGTCGGCGATCACGTCGAGGCGGTCGTCGGGCAGGTCGGTCACGAAGTCGATGCGCTTGTCGGCGAAGCGCTGCTCAAACGCCAACCCCACCTGATCAGCCAGCTCCACCAAGGAGACGGTCTCGAAGTGGAACTCGAGCTGGTCGGTGTCCAGCTTGCTGAGCTGGAACAGGTCCTTGACCAGACGCGCCAGACGCTTGGTCTCGCGGTGACAGACCTCGAGCTTCTTGCGTTCCTCTTCCCAGTCGCCGTCGCCGGCCAGGGCCGTCTCGAGGTAGCCCTGGATCGAGGTGAGCGGCGTGCGCAGCTCGTGCGACACGTTGGCCACCATGCGCCGCCGCAGCTCGTCGTGAGTGCGCAGCTCCTCGAAGTTCTCGCGCAGGGTCAGCAGCAGCTCATCGATGTTGGTGGTGAGCAGACCGATCTCATCGTCCCAGCGCGAGGACAGCCGGGTCGAGAGGTCGCCCCCGGCCACCTCGTCCAGGCCGCGCACCAGGCGTCGGATGCGCACCACGATCAGCCGGTGTAGCGTGCCCGCCGCCAGTACGCAGCCCACCACGCCGGAGAGGATAGCGGCACGCTCGTGGCCCAGGCTCTCATCCAGCGACAGGTGCAGCACGACCGCCACGGCGGCGGCGGCGCTCAGCACCGCGAGGATCACGACCCACAGGCTGCGCATGCCCTAGCTCCCGGAGGCGCCCGCGACGGTCACAGCGGCCCTCGCCCACGCATCGGGCACCAGCTCGACCCGCCGCACTAGCAGAACTTGTCGGTGAACTTGTAGCCGAAGCCCCAGACCGTCAGCACATACATGGGCCGGTTGCGGTCCGGCTCGATCTTGGCGCGCAGGCGTTTGATGTGGGTGTCGATGGTGCGGTCGGTCCCGTCGAAGCTCTCGACCCCGGCGCGCTCGCAGAGCGTACGCCGGCTGTAGGGGCGCCCGGGCGTCATGGCCAGGATGCGCAGGATCTCGAACTCCTTCTGCGTCAGCTTGACGTCGTCGCCGTCGCGCAAGGCGATGCGCTTCTCGATGTGCACCTCGAGCCCGTCGAACGTGAGCACCTTCTCGCCGGGCTCGTTGTGCAGCCTGCCGAGCATCTCGACGCGCCGCCCCAGGGCCTTGACGCGTGCCACCAGCTCGGCCACGGAGAAGGGCTTGGTGATGTAGTCGTCGGCGCCGATCTCGAGCCCCGCCACCTTGTGCGCGTCCTCGCCCTTGGCGGTGAGCATCATCACGGGCACGTAGCGCTCGCTGTTGCGGATATGACGACAGACCTCCATGCCGTCGACGTGGGGCAGCATGAGGTCGAGAATGACCAGGTCGAAGTTGCCCTGGTCGTACAGCTGAATGGCCTCGCGGCCGTCCTCGGCGCGGGTGGTCTCGTAACCCTCCTTCTGGAGGTTCAACTGCACGAGCTTGGCGATGTCGTCTTCGTCCTCGACGACCAGAATGCGTGTGATCAGCGTCATGCCTCCAGTGTGGCGCAGCGATCGCCCCGGGTGAAGCCCGCAACTCAGAACAGCGGGCAAAGTCGCGGGGAGAGACCGGATCGGCAGTCGGCGGCGTCGAGCTGCGCGCTCGCTCAGGGTCCGAAGCAGCGCGCACGGCCTCGACAAGAGGGACTGCCCCCGGTGGGCCCCGAAGCTCCACCGGAGGCAGACGCACGATCTCGGCTGATTGCCGATGGAGGCCGCTGCCACTCGTCGCCAGGCGCCGCGAGCCGAGAAAAGGGCTGAGGCTGTGGCTCAGGCGAGGCGTGATTGACGACCTTCGACATACCCCGAACGGATGCCCGGGCAGCGTCTCCATCACCAAGAACGAGGCCGACCCTACCGCCGTCGTGTGGAGCCGCGCTTACCGGCGCGTGTCGATTTGGTGACCGCGCTCGTTGGCGGATCTCGTCCTGGGCGGGGCAACCACCAGTCGCCCGGGTGGCTGGTGGCCGGGTCGTCGCTCTCCCAGCAGGCCGCGAGAGCGGCCCGCAGCGCGGGCACGGTGGCCAAGGCCACGCGCGCCTCCCCCCCCTCCCAGCCCAGGGTCGGCAGGGCGCTGTCCAGAAAGTGCCGCGCGTCCAGGCCGGGAAACCAGGGCTTCAGGCTGGTGCTGAGCCACACGGACAGCTCCGGCGCCAGGGCGGCAGACTGGGCGGCCAGCTCCGCCGGGCCCACCCGCTGCAACACGGCCGCGGCCCAGGCGTCGGTGCCCCGGGCCAGTCCGCCGGCCTCGCGCAGCCAGGTCATGGGCACCGGATCCAGGCCCTCGGCGCTGGCCCGGGCGCAGAGGGCGTAGAGACCATCGAAACCCACCCGCTCCAGCACGCGCTCGGTCAGCAGCCAGCCGGCGCCGTAGAGCTGCGTGCGCTGGTCGTCCAGATGCACCCCCGCACCGGGGCGGCCCAGCTGCTCCCACGGGACGCCGTGCCCCTTGCGCGTGATCGGGATCGTGACCCGCTTGCGGTCCACGTCGCCGGGCCCGAACCAGCTCAGCTCCAGCGCCAGGCCCGTGTCGAGGGTGGCGGCCTCGAACAGGCGCAGGGCGCGCACGTTGGGCGCGGCCGCGGGCACCAGCCGGCCCGCCACGGCGTCGCACAGGCCCTCCTTGACCAGCGCCGGCAGGGGCGCCCAGCCCGGACCCAGCAAGGCATGCACCAGCTCGTGCACCAGCACGAAGTCCGCGTCCCGTCCCAGGCGATCGGCGCGGATACGGATACGTCCCTGGCCCGGCGTGGACAGCCCCACCACCTCCGGGCGCTCGGCCAGACGCTCATCGCGGCTGAAGTCATCCAGCCAGACCTCGGGGTCGACGGCCAGGGTGTCGGGCAGCAGGGCGCGCACCCGCGGGCCGTGTCGGGCCAGCAGCTGAGCCACGGCCTGGGCCTGCTCGATCGAGTCGGCGCGAGCGCGGCCGTAGGGCGTGTCCACCGCCACCTGCGGCGGCCCCGAGCGGCAGGCACCGAGCGGCAGCGCCAGGACCAACGCCAGGACCAACAGCGGGAGCAGCGCCAGGAGCCCTGACGGCCGCTGCCCCGCAGGGCCCGTCCCGGCCACCGGCAGCACGTGCGACACCTCGTCCGGAACGGCCATGGGCGGTAAGCATAGCAGCCGTCTTGGCCAGGCCCGAACCTGCGGGAGCCGGGCCGCCGCTGCTATGCTGCCGGGCTCGCCGCCGCTCGCCACATCACCCGTCATTGGAGCCCTGAGAGCCATGCGCGACCTCCTGAATCGACTCGGCCTGGACACCTCTCGCCCGCTCTCCGGCGTCTACGCCGACGGCTGGATCGAGGCGCCCGGCGGCGCCAGTATCGACTCCATCAACCCCTCTACGGGCGAGCTGCTGGGTCAGGTCATCGAGGGCTCCGTGCAGGACTACGAGGCCTGCGTGGCCGCGTGTCAGTCCGCCCAGCAGCGCTGGCAGGCCCTGCCCGCCCCCGCCCGCGGCGAGATCATGCGCCGCTGCGGCGAGGCCCTGCGCGAGTCCAAGACCGACCTGGGCGCGCTGGTCACGCTCGAGATGGGCAAGATCCGCGCCGAGGGCGAGGGCGAAGTGCAGGAGATGATCGACATCGCCGACTTCGCTGTGGGCCTCTCGCGCCAGCTCTACGGGCTGAGCATGCACAGTGAGCGCCCGGGCCACCGCATGTACGAGCAGTGGCACCCGCTGGGCACCATCGGCGTCATCAGCGCCTTCAACTTCCCGGTGGCCGTGTGGTCGTGGAACGCGTTCATCGCCGCCGTCTGCGGTGACACCACCGTCTGGAAGCCCAGCCCGATCACGCCGCTGTGCGCCCTGGCCGTGCAGAACATCGTCAACCGCGTGATGGAGCCGGCGGGCTTCGCCGGCGTGTTCAGCACCTGCGTCGGCCCGCCCGAGAGCGTGGGCGAGACCATGCTGGCCGACCGCCGCCTACCGCTCATCTCGGCCACCGGCTCGGTGCGCATGGGCAAGCGCGTGGGCGAGGTGGTCGGCGCGCGCCTGGGCCGCTCGCTGCTGGAGTTGGGCGGCAACAACGGACTCACCGTGCTGGATGACGCCGACCTGAAGCTGGCCCTGACCGGGGTGCTGTTCGGCGCCGTGGGCACGGCCGGCCAGCGCTGCACGAGCACGCGCCGCGTCATGCTGCAGAAGGGCATCGCCGCGCCGTTCACCGAGCGCCTGGTGTCGGCCTACGGTCAGGTGCGCATCGGCGACCCGCTGGCGGCCGGCACGCTCATGGGCCCGCTGATCCACCAGGGCTCCGTGGACGCCATGTTCTCCGCGGTGGCCACCGTGCGCGACGCCGGCGCCGAGATCCTGTGCGGCGGCGAGCGCGCCAGCGTGGCCGGCTGCGAGGGTGGTTTCTTCGTCCAGCCCACCATCGCCAGGGTGCCCTCCGACTTCCCGCTGCTGCAGGAGGAGACGTTTGCCCCGCTGCTCTATCTGGTGGAGGTGGACGACATCGAGCACGCCATCGCGCTCAACAACGGCGTGCCCCAGGGCCTCTCCAGCGCGGTGTTCACGGGGGCGGTCAAGAGCGCCGAGCGCTTCCTGTCGTCGTTCGGCAGCGACTGCGGTATCGCCAACGTCAACATCGGCACCTCGGGCGCCGAGATCGGCGGGGCCTTCGGCGGCGAGAAGGACACCGGAGGCGGGCGCGAGGCCGGCAGCGACTCCTGGAAGGCCTACATGCGACGTCAGACCTGCACCATCAACTACAGCGACGAGCTGCCCCTGGCCCAGGGCATTCAGTTCGGCTGAGCTCCGCGACGGTAGACTGGCCGGCGATATGAGCACCCCCCACCAGACCGCCGTCGCCAGGCTGCTGGCCGATGTGGCCGCCGGCGCCGTCTCGCCCGAAGCGGCGCTGTCGGCCCTGAGCGACCTGCCCGCCCAGGACCTGGGCTTCGCGCGGCTCGACCACCAGCGTCCGCTGCGCTGCGGCGTGCCCGAGGTGGTCTTCGGACAGGGCAAGACCGCCGAGCAGCTGGTGCCCATCGTGGCGCAGCTGCAAGGCCGCGGGCACCCGGTGCTGGTGACGCGCCTGCCGCTCGAGGTCCATGCGGCCTGCGGCGAGGCCCTCGACGCCCTGGCCGGTCCCGGCGACTGGGATCCACTCTCGCGCAGCTGGATCTGGAACGACGGACCCGTCGCCATCAGCGGCGAGGGCACACTGGTGGTGGCCTGCGCCGGCACCGCCGACCTGCCCGTGGCCGAGGAGGCCGCACGCACGGCCGAGGCCCTGGGCAACCGCGTGGTGCGCCTGGTCGATGTGGGCGTGGCCGGCCTGCACCGCATGCTGGCTCACCTGGACACCCTGCGCTCGGCCCGGGCGCTGGTGGTGGTGGCCGGCATGGAGGGCGCCCTGCCGTCGGTCGTGGCGGGGCTGGTGGCCTGCCCCGTGTTCGCGGTGCCCACCAGCGTGGGCTACGGCAGCGGCCTGGCCGGTCTGGCGCCGCTGCTGGCCATGCTCAACTCCTGCGCGCCCGGCGTGAGCGTGGTCAACATCGACAACGGCTTCGGCGCGGCCTGCGTCGCGTCCCTGGTGAACCACCCCGTGCTCAGCGACGCGCCACGCGACGCGGCCGCCCACAGCTCGGCATCCGCTGCGCACAGCGCGCAACCCGGCGCGACGCACAGCGCCAAGGAGGGAGACCGCTGAGCGTACACCTGCATCTCGACCTCGTGGGCGGCATGGCGGGCGACATGACCGTGGCCGCGCTGATCGACGCGGGCGCGGACGCCGAGCGCCTGCTGAGCGACCTCGCCCGCAGCGGCCTGCCCGGGGCCGAGTGCCGCGCCGAGCGCCTGTGGCACGCAGGCATGGCGGGCACGCGCTTCCACGTGGCCGATGAGGTCGACCCGCCCCAGCGCGACTGGGCCAGCATCCGCGCGCTGATCGAGGGCGCCGAGCTGCCGCCCGTGGCGGCCGCCCGGGCGCTGGACGTGTTCTCGCGTCTGGCCCTGGCCGAGGGGCAGACCCACGGCTGCCCGCCCGACGAGGTGCACTTCCACGAGCTGGGCGCGCTCGACTCCATCATCGATATCGTGGCGGCCTCGCTGGCCCTGCAGCAGCTCGACGTCAGCAGCGCCTCCTGCGGATCGGTGCCCGTGTGCGAGGCCCGCGTCCGCACGGCCCACGGGGTGCTGCCCGTGCCCGCTCCCGCCACGGCGCGCCTGCTGCTGGGCTTCACGCTGCTGCCCATCCCCGGCGCCATCGAGACCATCACCCCCACCGGCGCGGCCCTGCTGGCCAGCCTGTGCCCAGGGGGCGGAGGCCCGCGCCCTCCCACCCGGCTCTGCGCCGTGGGGACGGGCCTGGGCACGGCCGAGCTGCCCGACCGCCCCAACGTGCTGCGCGTGCTGCTGGGCCAACCCGCGACACCCACAGCGAGCCCGAGCAGCCCCGACGCCGTGGTGATCGAGGCCAACATCGACGACATGGACCCGCGGCTCTACGGCGACGTGGCCGCCGAGCTGTTCGGCGCCGGCGCCCTCGACGTGGCCCTGCTGCCGCTGCAGATGAAGAAGGGCCGACCCGGCACGCTGCTGCAGGTCATCTGCCGCCCCGAGCTGGAGGGGCTGCTGTCGGGCATCGTGCTGCGCAGCACCACCAGCCTGGGCCTGCGCAGCCATGACGTGCGCCGCACCGAGCTGCAGCGCGAGCACCAGACCGTCGACACGGCCTTCGGCAGCCTGCGCATCAAGCTGGGCTTGCTGGGAGGTGAGGTCATCACCCGCGCGCCCGAGTACGCTGACTGCGTGGCTCGCGCGGCGGAGCACGGCGTCCCGGTCAAGGACGTGCTCGCGGCGGCGCTGGCCGCCGCGCCCGGAGCGGGCGTGCGCCCCAGCGAGGATCGCCCCGCGTGACCGACGCCAGTCTCCAGACCCTGCGCGAACACATGGCCAGCTTGGGCTCGGCCGTGGTGGCCTTCAGCGCGGGCGTGGACAGCACCCTGGTGCTGGCCGTGGCGGTCGAGCAGCTGGGCCCGCGCGCCGTCGCCGTGTTCGGGGTCTCCCCCAGCGTGCCCCGCGACGAACGGACGGAGGCCCGGACCCTGGCCGCCCACCTGGGCGCGCGCCTGATCGAGCGCTCCACGCACGAGCTGGCCGACCCGAGCTACGCCGCCAACGACAGCCAGCGCTGCCGGCACTGCAAGTGGGAGCTGTACGGCGTCTGCCGGCAGGTGGCCGACGAGCTGGGACTGGCCGCGGTCCTGGACGGCACCCAGGCCGACGACCTCTCCGACACGCGGCCCGGCCTGCTCGCCGGTCGCGAGCGCGGCGTACACTCGCCCTTGGCGGCCTGCGGCCTGGACAAGCACGACGTACGCCGGCTGGCGCGCCTGCTCGAGCTGCCCAACTGGGACAAGCCGGCCATGGCCTGCCTGGCCAGCCGCCTGCCCACCGGCACCCCTGTCACGGCCGCGCGCCTGGCCGCCGTAGACGGCGTCGAGCGCGCCCTGCGCCGGCTCGGCTTCCGACAGGTGCGCGCACGCCACCTGGGCCGCGAGGTGCTGCTGCAAGTGGAGTCCGAGCGCGTGGGCGAACTGCTCGCCCAACACGACGACCCGGGGCTGGCCCGGGCCGTGACCCAGGCCGGCTTCGAGAGCGCGCGCATCGACCCGGACGGCTACCGCCGCGGATCGTTGCACGCGCTCGGCGCCGGCTCACACGGAGCGGACACATGAGACGCGCGCTGATCGCGCTGCTGTCGCTGAGCCTGGCGGCGCCCACCCTCACCAGTCAGATCCCCAGCACCGACCCACGCTTCGGCGAGGATCCGCGCGAGCAACCCGATGACCCGCGCAAGCTGCACGACGACCCGCGCCGTGATGAGGTCGAGCAGCGCGCTCTGCTGCGCACCGATCAGCTGCGCGGCGCCGAGCAGTTCGAGCTGCTGGACTCCGAGGGCAAGAAGGCCGAGCTGGCCTCCGCCATCGGCGCACAACCCTGGGAGCTGCTGGGCTGGATCGACAGCATGTGCGAGTCCTGGCTCGCGCTGCGCGAGCGGGCCAGCTGGGACACAGCGGAGACCCAACTCGAGGCCAACAGCCTGCGCGCCAAACTGGAGCGCAGCGCGCTGCTGGCAGATCAGACCATCGGCGACACGGCCTTCTCGGCCTGGGTGGCGCGGGTGCTGGCCTGGGACGACGAGCAGATCGCCCGCTACCGTCACGCCCAGGTGCTCTTCAAGCAGGGGCTCACCGCGTTCAACGAAGCCACCAGCGCTCAACACGCCCTGCGGGCGCTCACGCCCCTGCGGCAAGCCCAGGAGCAGCTGCAGCCCCTGGGCACGACCTGGGAGGCGATCACGACGCTCTCGCTCATCGGTCGCATCCAGATGGCCAACGGTCAGCAGGATGGGGCCCGGGAGACGCTGCAGGAGGCCCTGCGCATGGGGCGCTCGCTGCGTGATCGGGACGCCGTGTGGAACGGCATCGCGGTCCTGCTGGACGACGCGATCCGCCAAGCGGACTACAATGGGGCCGAGAAGCTGCTGGCCGAGCAATACCGCATCAGCATGGAGACCGGCGACCAAGCCAGCGCCGATGACGTGATCCGGCGCCTCACTGATCTCACGCGGTACCGTCAGCTCACGCACCAGTGACGCAACCCGGTCGATCGTCTTCGGTTTGCAAGACCTCGCCGTCTCACCCGGAGGGTCGCTCTTGTCCATCTGCCGCGCGCTGCTGATCGGCCTGGCCTGGGCGGCGTGTAGCGCCGCCCCTGCTCGCGCCACGCCGCAGGAAGCTGACGCGGCCTGGACCCTCGACCAGCTCATGCCGGGCGGTCGCCTGGCCTGGGCGCGCGTGCCCGACGGAAGCTCCCTGGCGCGCGACCTGCCCCCCGCCCTGCTGCATCACATCAGCCTGCCCGGCGAGCTCGGGGAGCTGCTGAACAGCTGGCGTGAGCACGCGGACGAGGGCGCCCTGCAGGAGCTGCTCGGCGGCCCCTCCGAGCTGGCCGTTTACCAGACGGAAGGGCAGCGCCTGTCCGGAAGCGCTGGCGCGCGACAGGTGCTGCTGGCCACGCGGCCACCTGATTGCCAGCGCGCCCGCGCGCGCATCGATGAGCTGACCGCTGCCTGCGCCCGGGCCGGCATGCCCACCCACGAGGGCAGCTACCGCGGCGTGACCTACCGCCGCCTGGGCCGCCAGCTCGTGCTGGCCTGGTTGGGCGAACAGCTCGTGATCGCGAGCAACGACGAGCTGCTGGCCGACGCGGTGGACGGCTCCCGGGATCCGACGCGGGCCCGCTCTGCGTCCAAGCCCCCGGACTCGGTGGAGCTCGCCCTGGCCCTGGACGCCCTGCACCGCAAGGACTTCAAGGGCTTGCGCATGGCGCGACGTCGCCCCGTCGGCCGGGACGCCCTGCCCATCCTGCAGCTGTTGCTGGGCCCGCTGGGCGAGCAGTTGGCCGATTCGGGCTGGGCCCTGGGAACGCTGCAACACAGCGCGCAGGCGCTCTCGCTCGAGCTGAACCTGCCCATCACCGACGGAGGCACACGCGCGGCAGCCTCCGCCATCGACCTGCCCATGAGCGAGTTCAGCCTGGCCGCCGCGGTCCTGCGCGTCGATCTGGGTGACGTGTGGCGCCGCCGGGAGGCGCTGGCCTCCCAGCAGGTGCAGCCCCGGTTGGCCAAGCTCGACCGCAGCATCAGCATGTTGTTTGCCGGGCGATCCCTGGCGGAGGACGTGCTGTCACGCCTACGGCCCGAGCTGGCCCTGGTGCTGGGCAGTCATGCGTTTGAGCGTGACGACTCCATCCCCAGCCTGCGCCTGCCGGCCGCTTGCCTGGTCGCGCGCCTGCGCTCCCGCGACGACAGCTTGGCGTCACTGCTGGTGGTGGCGTTCCAGAGCACGCTGGCCGGCGTCAACATGCAACGCGCCGAGGAGGGCCACGCGCCGTTTCTGCTGAGCAGCCTGCCCCACCGCGGCGTGATCTTGCACTCGGCACAGCTTCTGGCCGGTGAGGGCAGCGGTGACGGCAGCCCGACCGCCCCGCTCTCGGCCGACTTCAATCTCACGCCCTGCTTGGCGCTGGTGGGTGATCGGCTGCTGCTGGGCAGCTCCACGGCTCAGGTGCGCCGGCTGGTGGACGCCCTGTTGGACGAGGAGACCCGCAGCGTGCGCGGGCTGGCCTGGCTGGCGCTGGATGGCGCCTCCCTGGCCGACGAGCTGGAGCAGGCCCGCCTGCCCCTGGCCGGTCGGCTGGTGCTGCTGCGCGGCTCGAGCGCCGACGACGCGCTGAGCGAGGTCGACCGCTGGGTGGCGGAGCTGCGCGACGCGGGCCGGCTGGAGGCCGACCTCACCAGCATGCCCGGTTCCCTGCGGGCTCGGCTCCAGCTGCAGCGACCCGGCCCGGACGCTGACGTTCATGACGAGCGCAGCGGCGACGACTGACGCATGCCCGCCTCCTCCGACCAGCTCCTGCCGTACCGCCCCGGAATCGACGGCCCCTTCGGGCGCACCCAGGCCAATCACCTGCTGCGCCGATCCAGCTTCGGCGGCACGGCGGCGGAGCGCGACGCGCTGCTCGACCAAGGGCTGCCCGCGGCCGTCGAGCGACTCACGGCCACACCCGAGCCCAGCGGAGCCTTCGCCGACGAGCTGCAGCTGCTGGACGCGCTCACGCCGCTGGAGGACGCCCAGCTGGCCCGCGCCGCCTGGGTGGCGCGCATGCTGCACGACCCCCACCCGTTCCGCGAGCTGCTCACGCTCTTCTGGCACGGTCACTTTGCCACCAGCATCGAGAAGGTGGGCCGCGTGCGGCTGATGCAGCGACAGGTGGCCATGCTGCGCGAGCGCGGGCCCGGCAGCCTGCGCGCCTTGCTGAGCGCCGTGGCGCACGACCCGGCCATGATCATCTGGCTGGACGGCAACGCCAACCGCCGGCATCACCCCAACGAGAACTTCGCGCGCGAGCTGTTCGAGCTGTTCACCCTGGGCGAGGGGCAGTACGCCGAGGCCGACGTGCTCGAGGCGGCGCGCGCCTTCAGCGGCTGGCACGAGAGCGGCGGGCGCTTCCGCTTCGCAGCGGGCGAGCACGACGACGGCCATAAGCAGGTGCTCGGGGCCTCCGGAACTCTGGACGGCGAGGACGTGATCGACGCGGCCCTGGCCCACCCCGCCTGCGGCGAGCACGTGGGTTCGGCGCTGTTCGCTTACCTCGTGCGACCCGATCCCGGACCGGAGCTGCGGCGCAGCCTGGGCGCGCTCTACCGCGAGAGTGACTACGACACGCGCAGCTTCTGCAGGGCGCTGCTCCAGAGCCGGGCCTTCTTCGCGCCCGAGTCGCGTCTGGCGCTGGTGCGCTCGCCCGTGGCCCTGGCCGTGGGCTCCGTCCGCAGCCTGGGCATCTCTGTCGACAGCCGCGCCCTGGCCCTGGCCATGGCCGACATGGGGCAGTCGCTCTTGGCACCGCCCAGCGTCAAGGGCTGGGACGGCGGCGGCGCCTGGCTCAACACGGCCACACTGCTGGCGCGAGCCAATCTGGCCGTGGCCCTGGCGCAGGCAGGCGGCCCCCTGGGCGTCACTCCGAGCGGGGATGAGCGCCCACTCCAGCGCGTGCGCGACGAGCTGCTCGACCTGCTGGTGGACGGCGCCGTGCCCGGCTGGGTGAGCGAACGCCTGGTCTCCGAAGCCAACTCACACGCGGGCCTACTGGCGGCCATCCTCTCTCTTCCGGAGGTCCAGTACGCATGAGCACGAGCAGAGGTCCCACGCGTCGCGCACTGCTGGCTGCCGGCGCGCTGCTGCCCTTCAGCACGAGCGTGTTTGCGCGAGCGGCCGGCGCCCTCTCGCGCAGCGCGGGGGAGCGCGTGCTGGTGGTGCTGGAGTTGGTCGGCGGCAACGACGGCCTCAACACCCTGGTGCCCTTTGCGGACGACCGCTACCACCGGGCGCGGCCGGTGATCGGCCTCGATGCCGGCCGCGTGCGCCCGCTCACCGCGAGCATGGGTCTGAGCCCGGCGCTGAGCGACCTGGAGCCCATCTGGGACCGCGGGGAGCTGGCGCTGATCCAAGGCGTCGGTCCGCCGGAGTCCACCCGCAGCCACTTCCGCTCGCGGGAGATCTGGCACACCGCGCGCATGGACGACCCGGCCCCCAACGTGGGTTGGCTGGGACGAGCGGCCAGCGCGTTCTCCAGCGGCAGCCTGCCCATGCTGCGCGTGGGTGCACGCGAGGCCTCCCTGGCCCTGGCCGGAGCCGCGGGTGAGGTGCCCACCCTGGCGACGCTGTCCGACCTGGAGCTGCTCGAGCCGCCCCCCGGCCCCCAGCTCGACCTGCTGTGCGGCAGCACGCTGGGGCGCAGCGGGTCGCGCGCGGAGCTGGCTCGCGCCATGAGCGAGGCCCGGCAGCTCTCGGCACAGCTCAGCGGCCTCGACGAGGCCCAGATCCGGCTGGCCGGCACCAACGGCGGGCTCGGTCGCACGCTGGGGCTGGCGGCACGGCTGATCGGGGCCCGGCTGGGCACGCGCGTGCTGTACGTCACCCACGACGGCTACGACACCCACGCGCGGCAGCTCGCCAGCCAGAGTGCCAATCACCGCGAGCTGGGCCAGGCGCTGGCCGCGTTCTGCGACCAGCTCGCCGCTCAAGGCGACGGCTCGCGCGTGGTGACCCTGGTCTTCAGCGAG
This sequence comes from Planctomycetota bacterium, assembly GCA_003644265.1. The sequence goes on along the minus strand of QNBX01000091.1, from coordinate 1,756 downwards.
TTCGGCCGGCGTGTGGCAGAGAACGCGGGGGCCGGCACGGACCACGGCGCGGGCGGCCCGGTGCTGCTGCTGGGCCAACGGGTCGCCGGCGGCATGCTGGGTGACGACCCCGACCTGGAGGGCGAACTGGACCACGACGTGCCGGTGACGCTGGACTTCCGCCGGGTCTATGCCGACGTCCTGACGTGGCTCGGGCTCGATCCTGGCGCGGTGCTGCCGGGACACCATGAGGGCCTGTCGCTGCTGGCCCCCTCGCCCCGCCGCTGAGGCCAGGGGGAGCTGCCGATCCCGGGCTCGGGGCCGGCTGGGCGAACTCCCTGCCCTCGGAGGTACGACCCAGCCGGCTCTCCGGGTTAGAATCCGGCCCCACTCCCCCAGAGAACCGGAGCGATCCATGGCGCGGCGCGTCGACTGGTACTACCACCGCAAGGGCTGAACGAGCTGCACCCGTGCCGACGCCTGGCTGGCGGAGCACGGAGTGACCACCCGTGAGGTGGTTGACGCTCGCAAGCAGAAGCTCCCGAAGCGCGAGACCGTGCCGATCCTGCGCGGGACGCAGCGCCTGATCGTGGCCCGCGGCAAGTCCATCAAGGACTGGAACCTGAAGAAGGATCCGCCCATGGAGAAGGAGCTGTTCAGCGCCATCATGGGCCCCAGCGGCAGCCTGAGGGCGCCCTCGGCGCGCGTGGGCAAGACGCTGCTGGTGGGCTTCTCCGATGAAGCCTGGAGCCTGATCCTGGGCTGAGCGGCTGGCGCTTCAGGCGTCGTGCTTGTGGATCTCGGCGTGTTCGGCCGCGTTGGACGGGCGCGTGTCGCGGCCGCGCTCCTCGCTCAGGATCATGCGCGTGGCGCCTTTCACCTTGGTGCAGTCGTCCGGGTGGAACGGGACCACGAAGCGCACGGGTCCGCCGGCGTCGCGCTCCAGGGGCTTCTTCTTCATGCCGTAGATCACGAGGGCCGTGGCGCGCGTCTCCTTCAGCGGCAGGCTGGCGGAGAACTTGCCATCCTCCGACTCCACCGTGAGCCACTTGCTGTGGAAGCTGGGGCCCACGGCGTCGAGCAGGGTCCGCAGGCGCACGGCGGTGCCCTTCAGGCGCTGGTCGATCTTGGACACGTCCGGCACCTGATAGTCGACGTGGGCGCTGACCAGGTCGTGGAAGCTGAAGTGCGTGGGACGGTCGCACTCCCCCTCGATGGTGAGAATGCCGTGGGATGACCGGGGCGCCGTGCGAAAGGGCATGGGGTGCTCGCGCTCAGAGAGAAGAAGGGGGCGATCGAGCCGGGCATTGTGACCGACTCGCGGGCCGGTGCCAGCGTCGACTTGAGGGACGAGTTGCGTGGGCGTCTCAAATGAGGAGCGAATCACTCAGGATTCGCGTTGTCATCCGGAGTAATTCGCTGCTATTCTTGCATGTCAGCCCCTCAGGGTGCCGAAACAGGCCCCCGGGCCCAGGCAGGGCCGACCTGCCGCCGATGCGCCACCCGCTCGGTTCGCACACCTCCCCGCAGCTTCCCGCTCCATGATCCGCTTCTCCAAGATGGCCGACTACGGCGTCCTGCTGCTGGGGCAGCTGGCTCAGGCCCATGGGCAGGAGCAGGAGCTGACCTCAGCGTCCGATCTGGCGGCGGCGCTGCATATGGCCCCGTCGGTGGTGTCCAACCTGCTCAAGTCGTTTCGCGAGCACGGACTGCTGGAGTCCCGCCGCGGCGCCTCGGGCGGCTATCGGCTATGTCGCCCACCTGAGCAGATCTCGCT
>QNBX01000090.1 GCA_003644265.1 Planctomycetota bacterium | reverse complement strand
GCGCGCGACGACCGCGTGGTGCGTGATCTGCCCTGCGAGCGGGCCTCCGGGCTGGGCTGAGCGCGCGGACGGATCGGGCTGGCCCGGTGCCCCTCAGCCGACCCCCAGCCCCTGATCGCAGCCGAATCCCGGGCGGCGGCCGCGTTGCCCGCTACCCGGGGTCTTGGTACACCTCGGGTTCCCTGAGCCCACCGGGTACGTACCGAGAGGACTGTGCCGACCGACGCCCCGCTCGAAGACGCTCAGGTGCACCGCCTCGATGCCGGGGCGGCCGGTGGTTCCAAGCTGCCCTTCATCCTGGGCGTGGTGGCCCTGCTGGCCTTGGCGGGCGCGGGCGCCTGGGTGGTGCTGACGGACCCCTTCGCGGGACAAGCCGTGGCTCAGGCCCCGCCTGCCGCCGACGACAACCTGCTGGGTGACGCCTGGTCCTTCGAGACCACCGAGGACAGCAGCCCCGGCTCGTCCTGGTTCGTGCCTGACGACGCCCCGGCGGGCTTCTCGTACACCGCCGAGGCTGCCGTCTCGGGGGCGGCGGGCGCGGCGGCCATCCCCAGCGACGAGGGCTGGTCACGGGCCTTCGCCAGCCAGTCTGCAAAGGTCCGGAGCGACGGGGCCGTGGAGATCGCGGCCGTCTCGGCCGCCGACGGCGTCCAGCTGCTGCTGCGCTTCGAGGCCGAGGATCTGCCGCCCTTCGATCTGGTGCTGGCATCCGGCCAGGGCGACCTCTCCGGCCGAGCCGAGCCTCCCCCGGGATATGACCAGGTGCGCGCCGGCATCGGCTGCCTGGGGGCCGGCTCCCTGGATGACGTGGTGTTGCGCCACGTGCCGGGTGGGGGCGCGGGCCAGACCATCAGCCAGGGCGTCTACGACGTCTCGTTGGGCTTCGGGCGTGGGCTGATCATCTCACGCGACAACGACCTGGTGCTGCGCGTGGAGCCCACCGCCGTGCGCCCGGCGGGCGGCCGCGCCTGGCCCGGGCTGGTGGCTCAGCTGCCGGGGGAGTCGGCCACGGCCCTGCGCGACGGCGGCCGCGTGTCCATCTCCGGCGAGCTGCTGGAGCGCGAGGGGCACCCGGTGCTGGTGGCCAAGGTCCGCGACGTGCCCGCCGGTGCCACCTTGGTGACCCAGGTGCTGCTGCTCGGCCCCCTGGCCTCCACCGCCATCGGCGTGCGCGCGGGCGGTCGCTACGACCACTTCACCGAGGACTTCGAGGTCCAGGATGTCGACTCGCTGGTGCTGGGGCGCACGCAGGATCGGCTGGTGCTCGACATGGTGGCGCCCTTCTCGATCCAGGCCACGCACATCAACGAACGCGCCCTGCGCTTCGTGATCGAACGTGAGGTGTCGGGCGACGCCCGGCAGGAGCTGACCGTGGCCGCGGGCTTCCAGGCCGAGCGGGTGCAGGCGGCGGGCCTGCTCAGCGACGCCCATCAGCAGGAGGCGGCGGGGCAGCCGGGCGCGGCCCTGACCCTGCTCGAGCGCATCGTGACCCAGTTTCCCTACGACGAGCAGGTGCTGGAGCAGGCCGGCAGTGACCGCGCCCGGCTGGTGGTCGCGGCCGCCGGTCACCTGGAGGCTCTGCGAGCCGACCTCGACGACGCGGTCTTCCTGGGCAACCCGGGGCGCTGCCGCGACGTCGGCGATGCGGCGGCCGCGGCGCGTCTCGCCTGGGGCGGCGACCCCGACCAGGCCGAGGCCTTTGACGCCCTGATCTCCGAGGTGCATGAGCGCGCCGGCGCCGTCCTGGCTCGGGTGGACGACAGCCGGCGCCGCGCCATCTCCGCGCGGCTCGAGTCGTTCCGCGCCGATGGACGCTTTCCCCATGTGGTGGCCGAGATCGAGGCGGCCCTGGCAGCCCTGCCCTCGCCGGCGGAGGGCTCCCCATGAGCGGCAAGGTGTTGGGCCTGGACATGGGCGCCGAGACCACCCGCTACGTGGCGGGGCGGGTCAAGTCCGGCGCCTTCGAGATCAGCCAGGCCGCCGCGGTGCCCACCGACGAGCTGGGCTCGGCGCTGTTGGAGGCCGGGCTCAAGGGCGTGCCCGCGGTGGTGGGCGTCACCGGCCGCGACATGATCCTGCGCACGACCTTCGTGCCGCCGGTGCCCGACTGGCAGCTGCGCGAGCTCATGTCCTACGAGGTCGATGACATCGCGGAGCAGTCGGGCGACGCGCTGGTGGCCGACCACGAGCTGCTGGGCGGCGACAGCAGCAGCGACGAAGACCTGGTGCTGTTGGCGCTGGTGCGCGACAGCCTGATCAACGAGCAGTCGGCCCTGCTGGCCGCGGGCGGCACCAAGCTGCGCTGTTTCACGCCCAACGCGGTGGGTCTGCACAACGCGGTGGTGGCCACCGACGGCGGCGAGGGCACCGTGCTGGCCGCGGCGCTGCGCGGGCGCAACACCGACGTGGCCATCATCCAGGACGGCGAGCTGATGTTCGCGCGCAACCTGACCGGGGGCGGTGACAGCTTCACCCAGGCCGTGGCCGAGGCCTTCGGCGTCGATGCGGCCAAGGGCGAGCAGGCCAAGCACAAGCTGGGCGCCTTCCCGGGCCCTGGCCAGAGCCTGAGTGGCCAGCAGGCCAGCGTGGCCCAGGCGCTCGAGGGCGCCCTGCGCCAGGTGGTGGGCATGCTGCAGTCCACCGTGGGGCTGTGCCGCAACCAGCTCAAGCTGCCGGCTCTCGAGGTCGACCGGGTGCTGCTGTGCGGACCCGGCGCTCACCTCGACGGCCTCGACACCGCGCTCACCCGGGCCCTGGGCCTGCCGGTCGAGTTCTTCGACCCCACCGAGGGCTACATCGTCGATCCCGAGCTCGACCTCGGCGACGACGGGCCCGACTTCGCGGTGGCCGCGGGGTTGGCCATGATGGCCTCGCTCGACGGCAGCTACCGCATCGAGATCCTGTCGGAGTCGGCCCGCAAGGCCCAGGTCTTCAAGCAGAAGACGCTCTGGCTGGTGCTGGCGGGCGTGCTGGTGGCGGCGCATCTGGGGGTCTTCGGCTGGTTGAGCCAGCAGAACGCCTCGGCGGCGGAGGCCGACGAGCTGCGCCTGCGCCGGGACGTGAACACGCGCCTGGCCGACCGCCGCAGCTATGAGCGCGCCTCCAGCCAGGCCCAGGCCCTGGCCGCGGCGCTGGTCTCGATCGAGGAGGTCACGGCGCCGGGCGCCGGCATGGTCACCGTGCTCAACCTGCTGGATGCGCACCTGCCGCCCGAGCTGTGGGTGACCTCGGCTCGCAGCGTGCGCACGGTCGAACCCGACTTCGACTGGGAGGGCGGCGCGCGCCCCTTCGTGGTGGTGGAGGGCTCGGGCAAGGAGCAGGGCCGCGACCTCTCCAGCGCCGTGGTGCAGCTCACCACCGACCTGCGCCAGCAGCCCGAGGTGGCCGGCGTGGTCTTCACCTTCGACACCGACTCGCGCGGCCGCTTCAGCTTCGAGCTGCGCATCGACACCAGCGTGCGCCCGGCGCTTGACGCCGCCGCGGGTGACGACGCCATGAACGACGCCGACGACGGGGGGGGCGCCTGACATGGACCAGGACGTCCGACGCATCGCCCTCACCGGACTGGCCGTGCTGGTGTTCCTGTTTGTGGGGCGCGCCGTGCTGGGCTCCATCTTCGACGACGAGGGCGGCGCGCGCGCGGTGGCGCTGGTGCAGCGCAAGCTGGTGCGCGGGGGCGAGGCCGGCAGTCGCCCCGATCCGGCGGCCATGTCGCGCGCCAGCGCCCAGCGCACCGAGCTGCGCGACACGCTGGCGGAGCTGCTGCCGCGCATCAGCTACACCCAGCCGCAGGAATTCTCCGTGCCCGAGGGCGCCTCGGCAGACCTGGCCTACATCCAGGTGCTGCGCCGCGAGCAGCAGAATCTGGTGCAGGGCGCGCGCTTCATCGGCAAGTCGGTGCCGCTCGACCTGGGCATGCCCGTACCCAACCCCACCGGCCTGGAGGAGGTGCGCGACGCCCTGCGCGCCCTGCACGTGGTGCAGCGGGTGGTCTCCTCGGCGCTGGCCGCCGACGTGGCCGCGGTCGACTCCATCCGGCTGCCCAAGGGGCCCCGTCGGCGCGCCAAGGGGGGCGAGCTGGTGCGCACGCACGCGGTCGAGTTCGAGCTGCACGGCAGCCCGCGCTCGGTGCACGAGACCCTGCGCGCGGTGGTCTCGGGTGAGCCCTGGCTGGCCCTCGACGAGGTGCGCATCGAGGCCCAGAACGACGACGGCACGCTGGTGAGTTGCCGCATGACGGTGGCGGCCGTGAGCCTCGACCGCGAGCAGCTCACCGAACTGGAGGTGCTCGACTAGCCATGCGCGAACGTCGCGAACAGCTCCTGTTCATCGTGGTGGCCGCCTTGGTGGCGTTCTTGACCTTCGACAAGCTGCAGGCGGGCTACGTGCGGGCCCGCGTCTCGGCCCCCGCGGTGCTGCCCGCGACCGAGCTGACCCTGCCGGCGAGCGTGAGCCTCGGCGGGCGCGAGGTCGGCGCGTCGGGGGCTCGCCGCGAGGGCGCCTTCGCGCCGCCGCGCGAGCTGCTGCCGCTGGACGTGCTCGACCTGCCCGCGCCGCCGCTGCCGCTGGTGGACATCCGGCTGCCGGCCATCGATCCCGGCGTGGCGGACCCCATGGCGTACCGCCTGCCGGCCCAGGACTTCGGGGCGCTGGAGCTGCCCGAGCAGACGCCGGGCGACGCACCCGAGTCGAGCGCAGACGACCTGGACGGCGGCTTCGCCGTGGGCGAGCAGTCGTCCGCGTTGGCGAGCCCCGACGAGCAGCAGAACTTCGACGACCTGTACGACTGGATCGTGCGGGCCGGCTCGACCCGTCGCACCTACGGCCGGATCCTGAACGACGACATCTACGGTCTGAAGTCGCGCCTGGGGGAGGCCGTCACCTTCCAGCAGATCACGACGCGCAACGGCCGGCCGCTGGGCCTGCCGCTCGAGATGGAGCGGATCGAGGTGCTCGAGTTCGGCCTGGCGCGCACCTTCGAGAACCTCTACCACCAGCGCAGCCGGGCGCTGGGGCAGGGCTCCGGTTCCGTGCGCGCGCGCACCGAGCTGGCCTTGGAGATGTTGGCCGTCGCCGATCAGCACGAGCAGGCCGTGGCCTTCGCCGAGCAGGAGGCGCAGCTGGCGTGGGACAACTCGCCCAGCGACCCGGGCGCCGCGCGCTTGCTGGCGGTGGTGCGGCGCGCGGCCAACGACCTGGAGGGCCAGCTGTCGGTGTACGCCGACACCGAGGCGCGCGGCTTCAGCGATGCGCCGCTGCTGTCGGATCACGCCCTGCTGGCCCGCCGCCTGGGGCTCTCCGGGCGTGCCCAGTCCCTGGTTCAGGCAGCGCTTGCTGTGAGCAACACCGCGGCCGAGGTGTTTCTGGTCCAGGGGCTGTTGGCGGCGGACGAAGGCGATCACCCGGGCGCGCTGCGCGCCTTTGAGCGCATCAGCGTGGGCCACCTGCGCTTCAGCCCGCCCTTCGCCGAGCGGCAGGAGCGCGCCGCGGACCTGGCCCGCGGTGTCAGTCTGCTGGCCCTGGGTCGCAGCCAGGACGCGCGTCGCGAGGCCGACCGCGTGCTGGTGCAGGACCCGGACAACGTCAAGGCCCTGCGCCTGTTGGGGGCCGTTCGGGCGGTGGACGGCGACTACAAGGCGGCCGCAGACGCCTTCGGCAGCGCCCTGGTGCTGCGTCCCGACAGCGCCGCGTTGCTCACCGCCGCCGGGCTGGCGGCCTGGCGTCTGGGCGACGGGGCCGGCGCGTTGCGGCTGCTGGAGCGGGCGCGCGACGCCGAGCCCTGGCAAGCGCTGCGGCCCACCCTGGCCCTGGCCGTGCTGCACGAGGATGCCCGCCGTATGACCCGCGCACGGGACCTCTACGACGAGGCCCTCGCGCTGGTGCCCGACGACCCCGACGCGCTCTACCGCCTGGGTCGCCTGCAGCGCTGGTCCGGCGACCCGGAGACGGCCCACACGACCCTGCGCCGCGCGCTGCGTCTGGGCGGCGCCGACCTGTTGCTGCTGGCCGAACTGGGCCTGGCCTCGCTGCTCTCGGACGAGGCCCTGGCGGCCAACGGCTACCTGCGCGAGGCGCTGCGCTTTGCCGCGTCGGACGGGCAGGTGCTGTGGTTGCTCGGCATCACCCATCTGAAGGAGGGCGACCTGCTGGGCGCGGTGGATCGCCTGGAGCAGGCCATCTCCAGCGGCGCCGCCGGGGCTCACAACGCTCTTGGCGTGGCGCGCTACCGGCTCGGCGACGCCGAGGCCGCGTTGGACCACTTCGACGAGGTCGAGCGGGCCTACGCGGGCCAGGCCGAGCACAGCCAGGCCGTGTTCGCGGCGGCCCAGGCCGTGGCCATCCGCGACAACCTGTCCAAGCGTCAGTGGGTCGACGGCTTCGGGCGCAACAGCATCCAGAACGGCTGGACCGAGAATCAGTGGGACGGCAGCCCGCGCGTGCTGCTGGCGGCGGCGGGCGTGTCCATCGCCGGTCGCATGGAGAAGCCGCGCGAGGACGAGCGGCCGGGCCTCTCGCGCTCCGTGGAGGGCCGCGTGGTGGTGTCGGTGGAGGCCGCCATGGCCGCCTCGGGACCCGGCGACTCGCGCTTCGGTCTGTCGGTGACGCATCGGCAGGTCAAGGGCTCGCTGGGACGGCTGCCCAAGGGGCGTCTGGAGATCTGGGTGGACGCCAGCGGCCAGGTGCGCCTCTCGGCCCTCGACAACTTCGAGACCAAGCTGCTGGACGGCGTCTCCAGCGGGGTGCGTGTGGCGCCCGGGTCGCGGGTGGTGTTGGGTATCGAGCGGGTCGACGCCGTCAACGGCAGCTTCAGCTTCCTGATCGACGGTCAGCGCGTGGGCGAGCCGGTGACGCTCAAGTCCATGCGCGATCTGTCGCGCAACAACCTGTTCATCGATGTGTGGGCTGAGGCAGCGCCCGGGCGCGCCACGGACGTGGTGGTCGACCTGGTGCGGATCGTGCAGCTGCCTTGATGCGGGCCCCGCGGGCATGCCGTACGCTGGTGCCCATGCGCGCCTCCTCACGAGCTCCGGCCGGTTTCTCATTGATCGAGATCCTGGTGGTGATCAGCATCATCGGGCTGCTGATGGGGCTCTCGGCCTTCGCCATCGGCAAGTACCGCGAGACCGGCCGCATCAGCGACTGCAAGTCGCGCATCCAGAACCTCGCGCTGCGCTGCGAGAGCTACGCCGAGCGCCAGGGCGACTTTCCGCCCAGTCGGCTGGTCGAGGTGGGCGTGAAGGACGCCAGCAACGAGGTCAACCAGGGCATCGAGGCCCTGGTGGCGGCCCTGCGCGATGAGCGCTACGCCGGGCTACGCCCCGATGAACGCACGCTCGGCAACAGCGACGACGACAGCTCGGGCATGCTGCGCGCGCTCGACGGCACCAGCGCCCTGCTCGAGGTGCTCGACCCGTGGGACAACCCCTTCGTCTACATCGTGCAGTCCGACTACGAGCGCAGCTTCGTGGTGCGCCTCTCCGACGGCAGCCTGGCCGAGGACGTCGAGGCGCGCGCGGCCACCAATGAGCTCACCGGTGCCTTCCACCACTTCGAGAGCTACCAGATCCTGTCGGCCGGCCCCGACGGGTTGTTGGACACCGAGGACGACCTTGCCAACTACGAGATCTCCCGCCTCGGGCCGTGAGCGCGCGGGCGCCGAGCGCGCCGTCACGCTGCTCGAGCTGATCGTCGTGATGACGATCCTGGCCGTGCTGTTCGGCATCGGCGTGGGCGCCTTCAAGCGTCTGGCGCGCCCCGACCGGCTGGCCCTGTCGCGCATCACCGAGGCCGTGCGCGGCGCCGCGCTGTTTGCCCGCGGCGAGGGCGCGCCGGCCAGCGTCACGCTGCTGCCCGAGCAGAACGCCATCGCCAGCTACGGCCTGCGCAGCGTGGGCAACTGGCAGTTCGAGGATGACGCCGGCACGGGCTGGCCGTTGCCGGCGGTGTACGACCCGGCCAGCCTGGTGCGCGACGGCGTGATCGGTTCGGCGCTGCGCCTGGAGGGCGGCTCGCTGCTGACGTTGCCGAGCCCGCCGCCGGCGTTCGACTCGCCCCACGGCTTTGGCGTCGACGTGTACCTGCGCCCAGCGGACGAGCCGCGCCCCATGACCATCCTGGAGCGGCGTGGTCTGTGGTCGCTGTCGCTGAGCGGCGCCGACACGCTGGTGGTCACGCTGCAGCTGCGCGTGCAGGACCGCGTCGAGCAGCTCAAGCACGAGCTGTCGGGCGTGTCCCTGCCGCCTGATGCCTTCACGCGCGTGACGGTGCTGTACGACTCGCGCTCCCTGTCGGTGCGGGTGGACGGCGTGCGCCTGGGCGAGGACCTGCTGCTGGGGCAGCCCCTGCTGCTGGCCAGCAACCCGCGCGTGGCGCTCACCACGGGCACGCCGCCGACGTCCTACAGCGGCGACCTGGACGCGCTGCGCCTGCTGTCGGTGGTGGCGGGGGAGCCGTCCCTGCTGCCGGACGAGGTCGTGCTGCAGGGCGTCGAACGCACCCTGCGCCTGGATCAGCGCGGGCGCCTCGACCCGGCCTTTCACCGCACACCGGAGCTGATCACGATCGCTTTCGGCGAGCCGCTGCGGCTCTCCGGCGTGGAGCTGGGCCTGCTGGGCACGGTGGTCACGCGCGAGGATCTGGAGGCGCGGCCATGATGCGCCCCGGTCGGTCCGTTCGCGGCAGCGCCGGCGCCGTGGCGCGTGTGCGAGCCGGCGTCGCGGGGGGCGCGGTCCCTCGCGGCCAGCGCGGCCTGGCGCTGGTGACCGTGATCGTGGTGCTGGTGGCCCTGGCCATGATCGCCACACCCTTCGCGCTCTCCATGCGCAACCTGGAGAGCAGCGCGCTGCTGGCGCTGCGGCGTGAGACCAGCCGCAGCGGCGCCGGCGTGGCCCTGGCCGCCGCGCGTCGGCAGCTCGAAGAGACGCACCCGTTCCTGGACGTCCTGACCCCGCTGCACGACAGCGCCGAGGAGCTGATGCCGGATGACCTCGAGCAGCGCTTCGCGGACCTGCTGCCCCGGGATCCGCAGGGCGCCATCCGCTCGGTGGCCATCGTCGACGAGCAGGGCAAGGTGGACCTGGCCCGCGCCACGCCGGCGCTGCTGGGCAACCTGTTGGGGGGCCGCACGCTGCTCAGCGCGGCGGCCACGGAGAGCTCCGGCGTGCTGGCGGTGGCGTCCACCAAGGGCTTTGGTCAGCGCGGCCTGGCCCTGGTGGGCCGCGAGCAGGTGCTCTACGAGCTGACCACCGCGCGCACCCTGGAGGAGCTGCGGCGCGGCTATCCCAGCGCCAACCTGGAGCGCTCGGTGGCCGCCGCGCACCCGGCCGGGACCGAGGTGCTGGACGCGCGCCTCGTGCTGCTGCTGCAGCGGGCATGGCGCATCCGGCCGGGGGTCTTTGAGCCCTTCGCGCGCCTCGACGGTCTGAAGCAGATCGCGCTCTTCAGCGAGCTGGCCTACGATCAGGACACCCTGCGCCGGGTGGCGCCCTTGCTGACGGTGCACGGCGGCGCCCCGGTCTGGCGGCGCGGCGAGCGCGTGCTCAGCGTCCAGCCCCAGCCCGACGGCTCCAGCGACCTGCTGATCCGCGGCGGGCTGCGCTGCGGCCCGGGCACGCTGGTGCGCCTGCGCAACGGCGCCGGGCGCGTGCACTACGACCTGGTCACGGCGGCCGTGCCCTGGACCGGCTCCATGCGCATCACCCTGCTGGAGGGCGTGCTGGGCAGCGACTGGCTGGACGACGGCGAGCTCTGCGCCCTGGCGCCGGTGCCGGTCAACCTGAACACGGCGCCGCTGGCTGTGTTGGAGGCGCTGCTGGCCGGGCTCGGGCAGCAGCCGGTGACGGATGTGATCACCGACCTCGAGGCGGTGCACCTGGCGCTGCTGATCAACAGCCTGCCGCCGGGGCTGGAGCCGGGCAAGTGGGCCCGGGCCGCCGAGCAGCCGCTGGAGACGCAGCTGTTCAGCCGCGCGGATCTGCAGGCGGCCAGCGCCACCATCGAGCGCCTCAAGCTGCGCCCGGGCGAGCTCAAGTCGTCCGAGTTGGCCATGGCCCTGGCGACCAGCACCAGCCGTCGCGGCAGCCTGCGCATCGGCTGGCCCCTGGCGCAGGAGCTGGCCCGACGCATCCACGAGGCGCAGCCGGGCAGCCACGGGGACCTGCGCGCGTTGCTGGTGGGGGCGGTGGCGGACACCATCCTGCTGCCCGAGCAGCGCGACGTGATCCTGATGAACGCCGTTGACCCCCACGACGTGCGCATCGTGGGCGGGACGGCGCCCTTCACCTACGCCAGCGACGGCGTCTTCTCACTCACCGCGGCCAGCAGCGAGCAGCAACCCAACGGCCGCGAGCTGGCCCGCAGCCACCAGTCCGAGGTGGTCTCGGTGGCGCCGGGCGGGCAGACGGCGCAGGTGCTCTCGACCCAGGCGGACTTCGAGGCGGCGGCGTCCCGCGGTTCGGGCGTCTCGGGCTGGCTGAGCTACCCCAACCTGGTGGCCAGCGGGCCGGGGCTGGGCTCGGTGGCCACGCTCGAAGAGCTGGCAGCGCGGCGCCCGGGCGGTGAGCGGGCGCTGATCGACCGCGATGTGACCGGAGCGCTGGCGCTGGGACTCCAGCCGGTGGACCGCGCGGGCAGCCTGCTGGGCGGCCGCGCCGGGCCCTCGACGTCCGACGGGTGGTCGTATCTGAGCCCGGCGCCGGCGCGCTCGCAGCTCGCGGGCACGCTGCATTTTGACGAGGGCGTCGACGGCCTCACCGGCGCGACGCCCGCGGGTTGGCACTTTGACCAGGGGCCGCTGCGGCTCGCCACCAGCGGCACCGAACCGTCGCTGGTGCTGCCCAGCGACGGCCGCCCCCGGCCCTTCACGGTCTCCTTCTGGGTCACGTTCCAGGACCTCGACCAGGAACTCGTGCTGTTCGACGCCGGCGCGGCCGAGCTCGAGGACCGCGTGCTGATCATGCTGAAGGACGGCGAGCTGCTGCTGCGCGTGTCCGACGGTGCCGTGCCCGACCTGCGCGATGACAGTCTGCCGGGCGGGCTGCCGCCAGCGGGCGAGATCCGCTACGGCTTCGACGATGGCCTGGAGCTGCTCACGGACGTGCCCTACCACGTGGCGGCCTACGTGGGCGGCAGCCGCAGCAGCCAGCTGGCCCTGTTTGTGGACGGCTTCGCGCGCGGCAAGCGCAGCCTGGTGACGCACCTGCTGGAGGACCTGGGCTCGGCCGCTGGGCCGATCATGGGCAGCACCTCGGGGCAGGGCCTGACGCGGCTGCTGGTGGAGTCCACAGCGGGTTTCCCCGAGCGCGGGGCCCTGCGTGTGGGCGAGGAGGTCATGGAGTACACCTCGCGCAGCTCCGACGAGTTCGTGCTGGCTGCGGCGGGCACCAGCGACCCGTTTGGCGGGCGCGGCCGGCGCGGCACCTTCGCGTCCGATCACAAGGCCTCCGAACTCGTGGAGCTGGTGGGCTACACGCGCCCTTTGGGGGCCCGCGTGGCGCTGCTGGGCAACGGCACGCTGCGCGGCGAGCTGTCGGCCTTCAATCTGGGGCAGCTCGACCCGGCCCGGCTGACGGACGAGATCGAGATCGAACCCCAGCTCGCGGCCGGCGGCACGCTCAACGAGCCCTGGGCCATGGGCACTGGCCTCGCTCCCAACGCCAGCACCATCCCTGTGCTGGCGGCCGACGGCAGCCCGGCCGACGAGGGCCTGTTTCAGTCGGGCGGCGGCTACGCCATCATCTTCTGCGACTACGGCGACACGGAGCTGGTGGGCCAGGTCATCACGGCGCCGTTCGGCTTCGGCGAGTGGATCATCCCGCCCAACACCATCAACGGTGAGTGGATCGGTGGCGCCGAGATCATCAAGTACGACAGCTACGCGGCGGGCCAACTCTCGGGCGTGAGTCGCGGCGATTCGGGCGGCATCCCCGAGTCCATCGGCGGCAGCGACGCCAGCCCGCTGGACGGCGCGCCGCAGGACTGGGTCTCGGGCGCGCGCACCAGCTGGAACGACCCGCGCGCCTTCCTGACCGACTTTGACAGCCACCTGGTGAGCGAGCTGAGCCTGCCCGACGTGCCGCGCGTGCTGGTCATCCCCGTGTCGGTGGCCGTGGACGACGCCACGGATCTGTACGAGGGCTTCCACCCGGGGCCGGGCGCCGCCAGCCAGCTGCTGCAGGTCGGGCTCGACTTCCCCGAGGGCGGCGGCGGCACCGAGTGGCTGCGCTTCAACACGGTCACCGCGGACGCCTTCGTGCGTGACGACCTCGACGCCGTGGACGACATGCTGCGCCTGCTCTCCGAGGAGGGCATGGGCGCCTGGGACCCCAACGTGCTTGTGGACCAGGGCGCGCTCGACGCGCTCAGCGATGCGCTCGAGTTCCGGGCTCAGGCGGGCACGCCCACGGGCGATCACCCCACGGGCGAGCAGGTGCTGCCGGTGATCCCCTTCGGCGGCTGGGGCGTCGATCAGCCGGAGGCCGTCCTGGGCGTGCCCGGCCGCCACGACTTCGTGACCCTGATGGACCCCGCCGGGCAGCGCGACTGGAACGAGATCAACCACGCCGTGCTGCAGGACCCCGACTGGAGCAGCTACGCGCTGGTGGGCATGCGCGGGCCCATCAACATCGACGTCGAGCGCAGCGACCGGGGCGAGGACAGCAACACGATCCTGGACGAGCTGGACATCGAGGCGTCGCGGCTCGAGGGCGGCGCGGGCGCGCGGGTCATGGAGCAACGGGGCCTGGCGGACGAGGCCTCCCTGAGGGACGTGCTGCGGCCCTACGCGCTGGACAGCCGCAAGCTGGTGCGGCTCATGTCCGGTCCCTCCGGCGAGCTGCCCTCCCTGGCCCCGGGCGCCCTGCACCTGGGCGAGGACTTCAACCATCGCCGCTCTCCCGGCAGCGCCGTGATCGACGAGCTGCGCTTGCACGTGGCCGGCCCACCCGGCCTGCTGCTGCCGCCCGTGGCGCGCTACCTGCTGGAGTTCGAGCTGGCCTTCGAAGAGGAGCGCGCTCTGACCCTGCGCGTCAACCAGCTGCTGCTGCCCCACGCGCGCCTGGGGGGCAGCTTGCTGGGTGCCGACCAGCTCGAGGTGCTCTCCGAGCTGCCGAGCGCCGGGGGCCTGCTGCTGATCGGCGAGGAGATCGTGGCCTATGCCGGGCTCGACCCGGTGGAGACCGGCGCCGTGTTCCTGGTGGGCCGCGGCCTGTACGGCACACGCCGCGCTCACCATGCCGCCAGCTCGCCCGTGACGCCGTTGCTCTTCTGGCCGGTGACGCCCCTGGCCGCCAACCTCGGCCTCGACGACGGCGAGCTGATGCTGGCCGACCCCACGCTGTTCCCCGCCCAGGGCGGCCTGCTGTTGGTGGGCGAGGAGCTGATCGGATACGACGAACTGCTGGACGAGGCCCTGGCCATGCCGCTGCGTCCCGGTCGCCGTGGCGCGGGCCTGCTGCGCGGGCGCTTCGGCACCCAGGCCCAGTCGCACCGCGCCGGCAGCATGGTGCGCTGGACGCCCACACGCTTCCATGACGCCGCCCTGCTGGGGGACGACGTGCCCGCGGCTGAGGCCCTGTCCCTGTGCTTGCGGGCGCCCGGCGCATTCCACAGTAGCGTGGTGCTCAAGGTGGAGCTGCCCGACCCGCTGGTGCAGCTCATCGGCCGGGTCGTGCTCGACGGGGACGGCAGCTACCACGACGAGCTCGAGGGCCACCCCGGCGTGTTCGGCCTGTCGCCCTCGAGCGACAGCATCGGGCTCTGGCAGGCCTTCATCGGGCGCCGCGCCGACCGGCTCGAGCTGGTGCTGGCGGCGGCCTGGTCTCCGGGCGCCTTCGATCCCCGCAGCGGCCGCTCCAACGCCTGGAAGCTGGCGCCGCGCGTGACCGACGTGGTCGTGACCCGCGTCCAACCCACCCTGGTCCTGGAGCACGAGGAATGGCGCTGAACCCCGCGCGCGCGCATCGGCCCCGGGCTGGGTTCACGCTGATCGAGCTGCTGGCCTCCACGGCGCTGTTCGCCGTCTTGGGCGCCATGCTGTTCCAGATGGTCACGGGCGCCATGGAGCTGTGGACCCGCGGCGAGCGCGTGCGCGAGCTGGAGGACCGCGCCTCGGCCGTGCTCGACCTGCTCAGCGAGGACCTGGTGCACCTGTGGTGCGGCGCGCCGGGCGCGGGCGAGCAGCAGGCGCGCTTCCTGCTGGAGTGGCGTGATGACAGCGAGGCGCTCTCGCCGCTGCTGGGGCGGCGCTCCGCCGTGCTGCGCTTTACGCGTCTGCTGCACGAGGCGCGCTCGACGGGCTGGCTGCGTCGTGCCGGCGAGCGCCCCGCGGCGCAGAGCGTGGCCACCCTGGTGCGCAGCCAGGACCCGGCCCTGCTGCTGCCCACCGAGGGCCTGGCCGAGTCGCTCTACGCCACGGTGGTGCTGCCGGGCGACGGCCTGCCCAGCCTCGTGCGCCGGGTGCGCACGCCGGTGGGGGGCACGGGTTCGCTGCTCAGGCCCGAGCTGCTGGCCCAGGAAGACCGCTTGCTGGAGCAGGCCACCACCCTGGCCGACCGCGTGCTGCACCTGGGGCTGCTGGCCTGGGGACCGGCCACCACGGTCTGGAGCGACGCCGGCGGCCAGACCGGCGTGCCCGCCCTCGACAGCTGGGACAGCACCCGCGGGTTGGTGCCTCCACAGGACGAGCGCTTCCCGTATGGGGTCGGCCCCGAGTCGCTGCTCGACGGAAGAGACGACATATTCCCCCCGGCGCTGATGATCGAGCTGGTGCTGGACCCCTACACCGACGCGGGTCGCGCGCCCAACGCCCTGGCCGAGCCGGTGGGGGTGGCCGCCACCACGCTGCAGCTGCGCCGCGCGGGCCTGGGCGGCGATCAGCGCGCGCCCGAGCACGTGTGGGTCGACGGCGAGTGGATGGCCGTGCGCTCGCTGGACGGCCGTACGGCGGTGGTGGAGCGCGGCGCCCGCGGCAGCACGGCGGTGCCGCACGAGGCCGGCGCGTCGGTGCGTGTGGGCGTCAGCTTCCGGCGCGTGGTCCGGATTCCCGCCGCCCGGCAGGGTCTGGGACCATGAGCCTGCCCGCCAACGTCACGCCACGGGCCCGGCGTCCGAGCAGCGCGCCGCGCCCGCGCCGCGCCCAATCCGGCTTCACGCTGATGGAGGTGCTGCTGGCCATGTTCATCTTCCTGGCGGGTGTGGGCGGCATCTACGGCCTGCTCTCCACCGCCCTGGGCATGCAGCGCGAGGGGTTGGGCACGGCGCGTCTGGCACGGCGCGTGGAGGCGGTGGTGCACCAGCTCGAACAGGACCTCTCCAACGGCCTGCACTGGGACGCGGACGAGGGGCTCTGGGTGGACGTGCCGCTCGGGAGCCTGCCCGATGGCACCCTGTTCAGCGTGGTCTTCGCGCCTGAGCCCGGCAACGAGCGAGACGGCACGCTGCTGGTGGAGCTGCGTCTGGCCGCCAGCGAGGCTGCTTTGCCACGAGCCCGTCCCGTAAGCTGTGTGCTGACCCCCGGGCCCACGCCGGCCGCCGCCGCCCGGGCCCTGTTGCACGACCGGAGTGACCGATGATCGCCGTTGTGCTGCTCGCCGCCCTCAGCCTGGCGCTGCCGGCCGCGGAGATCGTGCGCCTGGTGGACGGGTCCCTGGTGCACGGCGAGATCACGTCCTTCGACGAGGCCACCGGCATCACGCTGGAGCGCGTCGACACGGGCGGCGTGCTGACCCTGGTCTGGGGGCACCTGCCGCCCGACGAGGTCAAGCGCATCAAGGCATCGCGCGGCTTCACCGGCGAGGAGGCGGCGCCCTGGATGGTGGACGTGGTGCACCTGATCATGCGCAATGGCACCACCGAGACCGGCGTGTTGCAGCCCGAGTCGGACGTCACGGCCTATGTGCTGCGCCGCCGCGGCAGCAGCGACCGCTTCCCGCGCTCGTCGGTGCGCTCGGTCGAGCCGGGCAAGGTGGAGGGGCTGTCGGTGCTCTCCGCCGAGGAGCTGTACCTGGCCATCGTGGCCAGCCTGGGCGCGCCCAGCGACGCCCCGGCGCACCTCGAGCTGGCCATCGCCTGCGAGGGCGCCAAGCTCTACGACGCCGCGCGCGATCACTTCCTCACCGTGCGCGAGCTGGGTCCGGGCCTGAAGGCCGAGCTGGTGGCGAGCCGACTCTCCCGCATCGCCATCAAGCTGGAGGACGCGGTCGAGACCGCCGACCTGGATGACATCCGCAGCGCCATCTACAGGCGTCAGTTCGAGCTGGCGCGCGAGCGCGCGGCCGCCTTCGCGCAGACCTATCCTGAGAGCCGTCAGCGCGGCGAGCTCATGGCGCTGGAGGTCGAGATCGACCACCGCAAGCGCGAGCACTTCGCGCGCAAGGTGGTGGGCGATTACTTCGGCGCGCTGGAGGGGCACCTCAAGCAGCTCTCGCGCGACAGCTCGCTGAGCCTGGACGTGGCCCGTGACCTGCTCGAGAACAGCCTGCACCAGGAGATCCTGGACGACCTGGCCGAGGCCTATGTGATGACGCCGGAGGCCGTGGCGCAGCTCTGGGAGCAGCGCCGCGGAGGCAGCGTGCGCACGGCCAGCTACGGACAGGGCACGTTTCTGCTGGGCAAGTCCAAGGCGCTCGACTTCGGCCGCTTCGACCAGGCGGACGAGGAGGTCGATCCGGCCGACGAGCTCGAAGAGGACTTCGACGACCTGGTCGCCAAGGTCAAGAAGCAGCGCGAGGCCCTGGCGCAGCAGCGAACCACCGCGGCCCGGGGCGGCGGTCTGGACGA
Organism: Planctomycetota bacterium; assembly: GCA_003644265.1. Next base: position 1,529 of record QNBX01000090.1, on the reverse strand, counting down.
GGTGGGCCCGACCCCCGACGAGTGGTGGGAGGCCGCCGAGGGCGACGCCCGCCGCTCCTGGATGGCCGCGTACTACGCCGAGTTCAGCGGCGCGATCCACGTCATCGAGGCCAAGCCGCGTGACTGCCGGCGCTGCGACGCCGGCGGCTACATCGAAGGCACCAATGAGAAGAGCGAGCCCGTGTTGCTGACCTGTCCCGTGTGCAAGGGCCTCAAGCGGGAGCGCGTCGTCCGTGCCCGTTGACGCCAAGCCGATCGTCTCTGCTGCGCTGCTGCTGTGTCTGGCGCTGCCCGTGTACGAGCGGATCACGGCCGACAGCTACGCGCCCACGAGCGCTCAAGGCGACGTCGTCGTGCGCCGCGTGGGCGAGGTCGAGATCCGCTCCAGCGATGTGTTCCAGCTGCTCGACCTGGCCTCCCCCGGCATGACCAACGACGCCGTCGATGAGCTGGTGCTCATGTCGATCGTGAAGTTGGAGGCCGAGCGTGAGGGCATCGACATCGACCAGGCCGGCCTGGAGGCCGAGGTCGAGCGCACCCTCTCCGAGCAGCGCGCGCGCTTTGCCGTGGAGGTGCGCAGCGACATCACGCTGGAGCAGTTCGTGCGTGTGCGCCACGGCTGGGACGCCGACGCCTTCCGTGCCGTGGTGCGTCGGGGCGTGCTGGGCAACCAGCTCCTGGATCGCGTGGTGCGCCTGGCCACCTTCCGCACCACCCGCGACGAGCTGCAGGTCATCCTGGTGACGGACGAGGCCCTGGCCCAGGAGATCGGCGGCAAGCTGGCGGACGGCGCCTCCTTCCGGGTGCTGGCCAAGACGCACTCGGTGCACCCCTCGGGCCCGGAGGGCGGGCTCATGCCGCCGCTGCCCGTGGGCATCGAGGTGCCCCTGGTGGCGGGGCGCGAGGCCCTGGCCCCCGGCGAGGTGCTGGGCCCTGCGCCGATCACCCTGGGCGAGGTCGACTACTGGCGCATCGTGCGGCTGTCGGACCGCCTGCAGGGCTCGCTCAAGGCCTGGCCCCAGCTGCGCCTGGTGGTGGAGGGCGACTTGGCGCTGCAGCCGGTCCACCCCGACGAGCTGACGCTCTTTGAAGCCGCGGTATCGGACCGATACGCTGTGACCGACCCGCGGAGCGCCCCATGATCCAGAAGATCCCCGAGCCCGGGGGCAAGCCCCACCAGGGCCAGGGCGACGTGCAGTCCGCGGCAGGGGCTGACGCCGAGCGGGCTGACGCTGACGCCGAGCAGGCTGACGCTGCCGCCGAGCAGGCTGACGCTGCCGCCGAGCGGGCTGACGCTGACGCCGAGCAGGCTGACGCCAACGCCGAGCAGGCTGGCGCTGACGTCGAGCAGGCCGACGCTGCCGCCGAGCAGGCTGGCGCTGACGTCGAGCAGGCTGCCGCTGCCGCCGAGCAGGCTGGCGCTGACGTCGAGCAGGCCGACGCTGCCGCTGAGGACGCTGAGGACGCTGAGGACGCTGAGGACGCTGAGGACGCTGAGGACGCTGAGGACGCTGAGGACGCTGAGGACG
>QNBX01000089.1 GCA_003644265.1 Planctomycetota bacterium | reverse complement strand
GCGCGCCCGCTGGTGCTGACGGCCACGCCGAAGCGGCCCTCGTGCAGCACGATCTGTCCGATGGTGTCGTGGTCCTGCTCGGGCGGTGGGCGACTCACCCCTGATCGGCGCGGGCGCCTACTGCGACGACCGCGCCGGCGCCTGCGTCAGCACCGGTGTGGGCGAGGAGGCCATGCGCGTGTGCGGCTCGTTCGCGGTGGTGGAGGCCATGCGCCGCGGCGCCAGCGCGGCCGAGGCCTGCCGCGAGATCACCGCGCGCGTGGCCGAGAACGGCAAGCGCGCCGGGCAGCGCCAGCAGGTGGCCTTTCTGGCGCTGGACACGACCGGCGGCGTGGCGGGCTGCTGCACCACCGGCGCGTTCCGCTACGCCAGCACCGACGCGGACGGCACGCGCATGTTCAAGAGCGAGGTCGTGTGGTGAGCCTCGCCAACTCGGTGGACACCGAGCAGCTGGCGCGCAGTTCGTGCGCGCGCCGGTCGGGGCGAGGCTTGTGAACGATCCGCTCGGGTTGCTGGACGACGATATGCCCCCGGGCAGCTGGCGCCCGCTGGGCGAGTCGGAGTGGATCCTGGCGCTGGAGTCCTTCGCGCCCGTGCACCAGTGGGGGCCGGGTCTGTTGATCGAGGAGCCGGGCGCCTCCGGCCTGTTGCGCCTGTGGTTGCGCGATGACAGCGGCGCGGGCCGGCACCGCTTGCTGCGGCTGGACGCGGCCACCAGCGTGCGGGCGCGGGCGGGGCTGGCGCGGGTCGAGGCGGCGGCGCGTCAGGTGGCCGACCTGCTGGCGGCGGAGCGCGAACGCGGCCAGTCCTCGCCCGAGCAGCTGCGCAACCAGCAGGCCGCCTCCGACGACTACGTGCACCTGGCCGAGACGCTGTACCGCGAGCTGGCGGACTCGGTGCCGGCCTGAATCGGTGGCCGGTCGACGGACACGTCGCGCAGGCCCGGGTCGCAAGGGCAGGAGCACCGGGTGCGACCGAGCGGACGTCGGATGCCGGCAGAGGGCCCTGGCACCAGGCCCGCGGGCCGATCGCCTCACGCGGCGTGGTGGCCGGGCGGCGTGTGCGCCTGGGGCACGAGCTGCTCGGCGGGGACGTGCGGTGTCTGCGCCCCGCGCTCGGCGCGTGTGCGTTGCCGTCGCGCGGGGCCCACGGGCGCCAGGGCCACCAGCGGCAGCGGGTTCCTGCGCGAGAACCAGCTCTTGATGCGCAGGCCCATGAAGTGCTGGAAGAAGCGCGGGAAGCGGGCCCAGCTCAGGTCGTAGCCCTCGCGCGCCGCGGGCCAGCGGTCGAGCTGACGCGCGTGCTTCCATGCGTACCAGACGCGCGTGAAGCGGAACAGATTGAGCGCGCCCCAGACGCGCCACAGGCCGCTCTTCAGCAGCAGGCGCGCGAAGCCAGGCGAGTAGCTGTTGTGCACCTCGAGCCGCGTGGCGTAGGGCCGCGCGAAGCGGTTGTGGTAGTTGCGCCGGGTGGAGATGTCGCCCGGCTCGCTGGTGCTACGGATGATCTGCGCCTGGCTCTCGCTGATGGTGCCCGAGTCGACGGCCTGCTGCAGCATGTCGGCGCCGGCCCAGATGTCGAGCCAGTACACGCTGACGCAGTCGGGGCGGTGCTCGCTGTAGAAGCGCTCCAGCTGCTTGCAGTCGTCCTCGGTCTCCCCCGGCAGGCCGAAGATCTGATCGACGAACAGGCCGATCTCGTGCTGCCGGCAGAGGTCGATGGCGCGCGCGATCTGCTCGTCGCTGTTGGGGCGCCCGATCAGCTTGCGGATGTCGGCGTTGAGCGACTGCACGCCCATCTGGATCTGGGCGCAGCCGATCTGCTTGAGATAGACGACGGTGCGTTCGTTGATGTTGTTGGGGATGGCGAAGCACTTGAAGGGCACGCGCTCGGCGTCCGTCATGCGCTCGGCCAGCTGCTTGAGCCAGGGCTCATCGGCGCAGATGTCGTCGTCATTGATGCGCATGATCTGCGGCGCGTAGTTGGCCTTGACGCGCCTGAGCTCCGCCAGCACCGAGTCCACCGAGCGGCTGCGCAGGAACGAGCGCGTGTACATGTAGTCCTTGCGGCCCGGGTAGTAGATGCGCCGGTAGGTGTTGTTGCCGCAGAACGTGCAGCCCCAGGGGCAGCCGCGGCGCCACTGCACCAGGTGTCCCACGGTGAAGGGCGGGCCGAGCTGCCAGAACAGCTCCTTGTCCGGGTCGTGGAAGCGGTCGAGGTCCTGCTCGTAGGGGCGCAGCGGGTTCTCGACGAAGCGCTGCTCGTGGTCGAGGTAAGCCAGGTTGGGGATGGACGTGTCCACCGGCGCGCTCGTTTCGCGCGCGTCCTCCAGGCTGCCCACCAGCTCCACCAGGGCGTCCTCGGCCTCGCCGCGCAGGATCCAATCGTAGGGGCCGCTGCGCAGCACGACCTCGGCGCTGGCCGTGGCGTGGTAGCCCCCGGCCACGATGGTCACGCCGGGCAGGCGCCGCCGGATCTCCCGCGCCCAGCCCTGACACCAGCCGGCGTTGGCCGTGAGCACCTGGAAGCCCACCACGTCCGGCTCAAACTGCTCGATGCGCTGCATCAGCTCACGGCGGAACGAGAACAGGCGCGCGGCCAGACGATTGCTGTACTCGCGCCGGAAGAAGTCGAACAGGCGCGGGTCGAACACCAGCCCCGTCTCGTGGCCCGCGTGGCGCAGGGCCGACGAGAGGTACTGCAGCCCCAGGCTCTCGACCTCGTTGTAGACGAACAGGACGCGCACGGGGTCAGCCCTCAGCGGGCTTGCGCGCCACCATGATCAGGGAGTGTCCCGCCGGCACGCTGGCGACGCGCAGCACCGCGGCCTCGCTCTTGAAGATGGCCGCCAGGCAGGCGTTGACCCAGCCTGGGATGCCCACGCCCACGTTGCTGCCGGCCGTGTCATCCGAGGGCTGGCTGACGGCCTGCACCAGCTTGAACAGCAGCACCACCGGCAGGATCAACGGGAACAGCCAGAAGTTGATGTAGCTGGCCTTCTCGATCCCGAAGCCCACCGAGCGCGCCTTGCCGGTCATCTCGCCCAGGGTGTAACGCCGGAAGTGATGGGTGATGCGGTCCTGCTGCGCGAACAGGAACTGGTACGCGGGCCCGGACGCGATGAACACGCCGCCCGGCTTGAGCATGCGGTAGATCTCGGCCATGGAGCCCACGTCGTCCTCGATGTGCTCGAGCGCGTCGAAGGCGGTGATGCAGTCGAGGCTGTTGTCGCGCAGGGGGCCGTGGGTGCCGTGGCTGGCCAGCAGGCGCGGGAAGCCGCGCTCGGCGCAGTGCTTGAGCCCCTGCCAGGTGACATCGGTGCCGATCACCTTGCCGTACTCGGCCATGGGCCCGAGCATGCCGCCGACCCCGCAGCCGAGGTCCATCAGCAGGCGCGGGCCCCCCGCTTGGCGCCCCATGAAGCGATCGAGCAGCGAGATGAAGAGGGTGCGCCGGCCCTGGAACCACCAGTGGTCCGCCTCCAGTTCGAGGAACTCCCGGTAGACGGCGTCTTCCATGGAACGGGCCAGCGGGCTGGGGCGGGCAGCAGGACGGGGATTCTAGGGGGATCTTGCTGGGGCCGATAGAGGATAAGTTGACCCTGGACGACCGGGAGCCGCGCGCACCGACGCGCGTGGCAGGACGTCCTGACGAGAATCACCGTGACGCGCTCGGGACTGCTCTTTGCCTGGTTGGTCATCGCCCTCGCGGCGGGGCTGCTCACCGCCGAGTCGCTCGTGCCCGGTAACGCCCTGCTTCCGCTCATGCCGGACGACTTCCCGGCCTGGCGCGAGGGACGCCCGGGCGATGTGGATCTGGCGCGCCACCCGGCTCCCAACTGGAGCATGTCGGACGTGGACCACCTGCTGATCCCGGGGCTGGCCACCACCCGGCGGTCCCTGGAGCGAGGCGAGCTGCCGCTCTGGGACCCGACCCAGGCCCTGGGCGTGCCGCACCTGGCGGAGGTGCACTACTCGGTGCTGTACCCACCGGCCTGGATCCCGCTGCTGGTGGGTACCAAGGGGCTGGGCCTGCTGGCCTGGGTGCACCTGATGCTGGCGGGCGCGGGCATGCTGCTCTACCTGCGCTCGCTGCAGCGCTCCGCCGGCGCGGCGCTGGTGGGCGCCCTGGCGTTTGCGCTCTCGGCCTGGATCACGGCGCGGCTGCACTCGTTTCCTGCCGTGGGGGCGGCGGTGTGGCTGCCCTGGGTGCTGTGGGGCCTGGAACTCGGCGCGCTCAGCGGCCGGGCGCGCTGCTACGTGGCCGCTGGAGCGGCCCTGGGCTTGTCGTTCCTGGCGGGCTTCCCGCAGGTGGCCATGTTGGTGGCAGGGGTGGCCGGCTGGATGGAGCTGGCGCGCATGCTGTCCCGGCCCAAGCACGCGCTCAAGACGGGCTCCGCCGCCCTGGGCGCCCTGGCCCTGGCCCTGGCTCTGGCCGCGCCGCAGCTGCTGCCCACCTGGGACTACATGCACGAGCTCTCGGCCCGCACCGAGTCGGACGACGCTGCCCTGGCCTCCCAGGCCCTCGAACCCGAGCTGCTGACGCACCTGGTGGCACCGGACTACCTGGCCTCCTCGGCGGTCACGGGACTGCACCCGCTGGCGCTCATGCACCTGGACGGCGCCGTCCTGCCCGCGCTCAACAACCGACCCGAGGTCTCCATGGGCATCGGCGTGCTGGGGCTGTTGCTGGCCCTGCTGGCCATGCTCTTCGGGCGTCAGTGGAGCACCCGGGCCTGGACCCTGCTGGTGCTGTTGGTGTTCGCCCTGCTGCTGTATCCGCCGCTGCTGCTGGCGGCATCGCGGCTGCTGCCGATCCTGCGCTACGGCGATCCGCGGCGGCTGCTGCTGCTGTCCACGGCCGGGCTGGCGGTGCTGGCCGCGGGCGGGGTGGACGTGGTGGCGCGCGGCCAGCTACGCGTGACGGTGGTGAGCTGGGCGGCGGCCGTCAGCCTCACGGCGTGGAGCCTGTGGCTGCTGCTGGGCGTGCCCTCGGCAGGCACCCAGGAGGACCTGGACAGCTGGGCGCTTCAGCTGGCCCACGGCTTCGGCCTGGAGACCGAGACGCCCGCCGACGTGTTCGAGGGCATCCCCATCCCGATCGAGAACTTCAGTCAGGCGGCCAGCAGTTCGGGGGGCTCGGCGCTGGTGGCCCTGGTGGTGGCCCTGGTCTGCGTGATCTTGTTCCGGCCGCGCAGCGAGGCCACCGAACGCGGCTGGACCAGCCTGGTGCGCCGCGCGCCCGACATCCTGGCCCTGGTGCTGGCGGCGGAGCTCTTGTTCTCGGCCTTTCCGCTGCTGCGTGCGGCCCACGTGGCCGGGGCCATCAGGGACCCCTACTCGCTCAAGCTGCCGGTCCCGCCCGTGGTGGCGGCCATCCATGCGGTGGTGAACGAGGCCCGCGGTGAGAGCCTAGTGCCCCCGCGGGTGCTGCGCCACGGCAACGACCCGCCCTGGCTGCGGCCCAACTTCCCGGGCTGCTTCGGCCTGACCGACATTCAGGCCTACGCGCCCATGGTGCCCCGGCGCACGCAGGAGCTGCTGTCCAGCATCTCGCCCGGCACGGCCATCTCCGGCTCCCACGTGGGCGGCTTCTCGAGCGCCGAGGAGTTGCAGTCGCCGTTGGTCGATCTGCTGGGTGTGGACGTGGTGCTGACCTCCGACGCGGCGCTCGAGGTGGCGGGCATGAGCCAGGCGTCCCAGGTGGGCGCGCTGCGTGTCTTGGTCAATGCCGAGGCCCATCCCCACGCGTGGTTCGCCACCGACCTGCTCGTCTCGCCGCCGACTGAGCTGGGGCCGGGCGCCTGGGTCGATCCGGCGGCCGGGTTCGATCCCATCCTGAGCGTGGCGCTCGAACAGGAGCCGCCGCTGGGCCCCGTGCCCGCCGGCAGCCTGCCCTCGCCCGAGGGGGCCGCGTTCGGGGCCCGGGTGGTGCGCGTGGCCGCCTGGAGCCCCGGGGCGCTGACGCTCGAGCTGGGCGCCGGGCCGGCCGGCGCGTTGGTGGTGGCCGAGGGCTACCACCACGGCTGGGAGGCCCTGGTGGACGGACAGCCGGCGCCGGTGCTGGTAGCCGACCACGCCATCCTGGCTGTCCCCGTCGCCGAGGGCGGCACCGCCCGGGTGGAGCTGCGCTACCGCGAGCCGCTGCTGCTCCTGGGCGGGCTGGCCGGAGCGGGCGGTTTGCTGTCCGCGGTCATGCTGTTGTACTGGAGTTCTCGTCGGCTACGCCGTGCCCAGGAGTCCCCGTGATCCGAGCTCATCTCCGCGCTGCTGCTGCAGCTTTCCTTGCCGCGGCGCTGGTCCTGGCGCTCGGCGCCTGTGCTGAGGACACCGCGCCCACACCCGAGGCGCCCGTGCCCGAGTCGAGCCCTGCGCCGACCCACGTCAGCAGCGTGCTGCGCCTGTGGCGCGATCTGGTGCCGGTCGAGGTCTCCACCCGCAGCCCCGCCCAGGACGGCGGCGAGCTGTGGTTCGAGGCGGCCTTCGACGGCAGCCAGCTGTTCCACTCGCTGGACGAGACGCGCGAGGGCGTGTTTCGCTTTGCGCCGTTCCGCCCCCGCGGGGGGCAGCTCAAGGTGGCGGCCAGCCAGGCCCGGGCCATGGCCTACGGCGCGCCCGTGCGCGGCGGTCAGGCCATGTCGGTGCGCATGCGCATGTCGCCCGGGCGGCCCCAGACGCGTGTCACCGAGGGCGCCGTGGCCGTGCTGCTGGAGCTGTCCGAGCCCTTCGATCCCGAGCAGACGCTGACGCGCGAGGAGATCGGCAAGCTGCTCGACCCGCGCCGCCGCGCCAGCTACGTGGTCAAGGCCCTGCTGGGCAGCGAGGCGGTGGACCTGCGCACCGATTTCGTCACCGATCCGTCCACCGTCGCCCTGGTGATCTACCTGCTCAGCCCGCTCAACGATCCCAGCCAGACGCACCTGTTTCACTCGGTGTCCGTGCATCAGGTGGGGCTGGCGGATCACGTGGCCGCCGGCGGCGCTGTGCATCGCGTGAGCCGCTTGAAGGAGGCCGCGTCCAGCGCCGCCGTGGCCGTGATGCTGGATCGCGAGGAGCGCAAGGCCCTGCTGGCCGTCCCGCCGGCGAGCTTCGCGTGGGACCTGCTGCCCAGCGCCGGACCGCGTCGGCTGGAGCTGTCCCTGGGGCTCAGGCCGCGTGACGCCAATCAGAAGGGCGGCGTGGAGTTCAGGGTGCAGGTGGACGGCGTCGAGCTGCTGTCCGAGGCGCGGCGCGCGCCCGATTCGCTGGAGCAACCGGCCTGGGAGGACGTGCTGATCGACCTGCCCGCGGGCGCCCGCCGGCTGGTGCTGTCGACCGAGGCCGCGGGCGACGACCCGCCGCTGGCGTTCTTCGGCAACCCCACGCTGCTGACGCTGGGCCAGGACGAGCGCCCCAACGTGGTGCTCATCAGCCTCGACACCCTGCGGCCCGATCGGCTGGGCTGCTACGGCGCCGCTCCCAGCTGGAGCCCGCACCTGGACGCCCTGGCTGCCGAGGGGCTGCGCTACGAGTCGGCCTACTCCACCAGCAGCTACACCCTGCCCAGCCACGGCTCCATGCTCACCGGTCAGTATCCCGCCTTTCACGGCGCGGTGGATGTGGCCGACGCGCTGGACCCCGAGCGTTCGCCGGCCCTGGCGGACCTGCTGGGGCGGGCCGGCTGGCAGACAGCGGCCTTTACCGGGGGCGGCTTCGTGTCGCCCTCCTACGGCTTCGGCACGGGCTTCGATCGCTACAGCGACAACGACCCGGTCTGGGCCACGCGCACGGTGCGCGGGCAGCAGCTGATCGGCACCATGAGCTGGGAGCGCACGCCCATTCGCGCCGAGCTGTTGGAACGCTACAACGGCGACGCCGTGCAGGGCTGGATCGAAGACCACGGCGACGGCCCGCCGTTCTTCCTCTTTCTGCACACTTACATCGCGCACAACTACGCGCCCGACCAGGACTGGATGGCCAAGCTCGGGCTGCTGGGCAACGACACCGACCCGGCCTACGAGCAGCCTTTCAACCACAAGCAGCGCGGGGCCTTCAACGCGGGCGAGCTGGCGCTCAAGCAGACGGTGTACGAGCAGTACATGCCGTACTACGACGCCACCGTGGGCATGGCCGATGAGTTCGTGGGCGGCGTGCTGGCGGCCCTGGAGCGCGCCGGTGTGGCCGACAACACGCTGGTGGTGGTCACCAGTGATCACGGCGAGGAGTTTGGAGAGCACAGCCAGTTTGGTCACGGGCTGTCGCTGACCGAGGAGGTCACGCGTGTCCCGCTGATCGCGCGCCTGCCGGCGGCGCTGCGCGGCGCCGCGGGCAGGGTCGAGACGCAGGCCGTGAGCCTGGTGGACGTGGCGCCCTGGATCTTGTCGGTGGTGGGGGTGGAGGCCGATCCACGCATGGCCATCGCGCCGCCGCTCGGACCGCAGCGCAGCTCTCCGCCCGGGCGCGACACGCTGGTGCTCGAGCTCGACAACCACCGCTTGCGCACCAGCGCCGTGCGCGATCACGACCTCAAGTTGGTGCTGGAGCTGGCGCGTGAGGGCGAGGTCCTGACCCAGGAGCAGGTGCGCCTCTACGATCTCAGTCAGCCCGAGGCCGAGCACAGCGATCTTGCCGCGGCGCGACCGGAGGACGTGGCGCGCCTGCGCAGCATCCTGGACGGCTTCCACGAGCTGGCCCAGGCCGTGCGCCCGCGCGACGGCGAGCCGGTGGACTTCAGCAGCCTCGACCCCGACCTGCGCCAGCAGCTCGAGGCGCTGGGCTACCTGCAACGCAGGGACGACGACGAGCAGTGACGCCCGCCAGGGCGGCGGATTCTGCGACTCGCCCGGGTTTTGTTGTATCGGCTCCGGCTCCCGGGCCTCCTGATCACTGAGGCCCGTCTTGGGCCAGGGTCCTGCTGGGTCCCTGGCGACCCGAGCCTCGCTGCTCCAACACACCCTCTGTGCGACTCACGGTCGCCTGAGTCCACTCAGCCGGCAGCGCTCAAGCTGCCCGCACGCGCTCCCAAGGAACATGTCATGAAGATCCTGCAGCACGCGATCGCCGGCCTCGCCATCGCCCTCGTCAGTCCGTTGGCCGCGGCGCAGTCGACCTTCGAGGTCGTGGGGAGCGTCTGGTCCAACAGCTTCGCGAGCGGTGAGCTGTCGGGCGTCCCGGTGGGTGCGCCGAGCCTGTTGCACCTCGAACTGGTGACTCCCGGCGTCACCGGTGGGCCGGGCGGTAGCTGGCAGTTTGGCATCGACTACAGCTCCTCCTACCTGATGCTCGACGGCCAGATGGTGTCGCTGTTTGCCGATACCGAACCCAACCTCTGGATGTACGACGGCGAAGTGAGCAGCGGGGTCCAAGACGACACGCTCAGCCTGTCGCCGCTGGGTACGTCCGTGTTGGGCGACGTGGTGATGAACCTCAGAGCATCCGGGTCAGGCCTGTGGGACTCCTTCGATCTCGATCTGATCGGCGGGACGTACCCCGTCAGTGCCTTCGACAGCGGTTTCTGGCAGGTCTTCTCCTATGACGATCCGTTTGAGATCCAGATGGCCGTCGATTCGGTCAGCTTCACGCCCACGCCGCCCGTGCCTGAGCAGGGCAGCATCTTCGCGTGGGGGAGTGACTACCTTGGCAATGTCACCGGCACTCCTCACGTCGGGGCCTACACCCAGGTTGCAGCGGGCAGGGCGCACTCCGTTGCGCTGCGGGTCGATGGCTCCATCGCGGTGTGGGGCGGGGACAGCGCCTTCCCCGGCGTGATCGATGATGCCCCCTCGGGGACCGGCTTTACCCAGGTCGCAGCTGGACAGGATCGCTGCCACGCCTTGCGGGCGGACGGTTCCATCGTGTCGTGGGGTTGGAGTGACTTCGGCACCGTAGGGGACACTCCCCTTGGATCTGGCTACCTGCAGGTCGTGGCAGGCCAGGTGTTTCACTCCGCGGCTCTGCGCGCAGATGGATCGATCGTGGCCTGGGGCCTCGACCATTACGGCGTGATCTCGAACACCCCCCCCGGCACGGGCTTCCTTCAGATCTCGGCAGGTTCTCACCACTTCGTGGCCCTGCGTGCCGACGGGACCATCGTCTCGTGGGGATCTGACGGCCAGAACCAGGTCGCTGATACTCCTGCTGGATGGGACTTCCTGCAGGTCTCGGCAGTCGGGAATCGTTCCGCCGCGCTGCGCTATGACGGCTCGATCGTTGAGTGGGGTGAGGGGGTCGACCCCGCCCTGACTCCGCTCGAATATGGCTGCCGCCAGGTCTCGGCGGGCGGGCTCGCGCTGCGTGCGGACGGCTCGATCGTGGCCTGGGGCAACGACAGCAACGGGCAGGTCTCGACCGCGCCTGAGGGCACGGGCTTCACTCAGATCGCGGTGGGTGAGTGGCACTCCCTGGCGTTGCTGGGGGACAACCCCGTCTGGAGCGACATGGGCGGCGCCCTGGCTGGGAACAGCGACATGCATCTCGTGGGCCTGGGCCAGCTGGTGGGTGGCACGCCCGCCAACTCCATCCTGTCCGGCGCGACTCCCTACAGCGTGGCCACTCTCGTCATCGGACTCTCGTACCTGGGTGCCCCGTTCAAGGGCGGCATCTGGGGCCCCAGCGTCGGGATCTTGGTGGAAGGTGTGCCGACGGGTCCCTATGGCCAGATCCAGGTGCCCGGCACCTGGCCCGTGGGCGTGCTCTCGGGCATCGAGTTCTACGAGCAGTGGTGGATGGTCGATCCAGGCGCTCTCCATGGACGCGCCAGCAGCAACACCATCCGGGCCACGACCCCGTAGACAGTTCACTGCCGGTGGTGGCGCCGCGGGCAGGCGGCGCCGCCACTCGGCTTTTTGGGTCCGCGCGCCCGTCGCCCTCCGCGTTCACGCCGACAGCGGCGCCAGCGCGACCCACGCGAACAACGCCAGCGTCGCCACCAGCAGCAGGTTGGCCAGCACCCCGCTGCGCGCCTCGCCCATGACCTGCTTGCGGTTGGTGAGCAGCAGCAAGGAGAGCGCCAGGAAGGGCATGAACAGCGCGCCACCCACGGCGTAGGCCAGCTGCACGCCGCGGAACGACACGCCCAGCAACGTCAGCGGCAGCAGGGCCAGCCCGAGCTGGAACCCCCGGTACGCGCGGGTGTGAGACAGGTCGCCGCCGCCCTGACCTCCACCGCGCAGCAGTCGCACCAGATCCGCGAACAAGTAGGGCACGCCCTGCCACACGCCCAGCAGTGAGCTGAACACCGCGGCGTGGAACCCCGCCTGGAACACGAGCCGCCCGGTGGGGCCCAGCACGGTCTCGATCGACGCGCCCAGGGCCAGGCCCACCTTGGCGCCCGAGCCGGACACCTCGATCGAGCTGCCGATGATGAGCATGGCCACGCCGAACAGTCCGGTGAGCGTGTAGGCCGAGGCCAGGTCGAAGCGGCAGGTGGACAGGGCCTCGGGGCCGCTGCGGCCGTGCTCGCGGATCCAGTAGCCGTAGCTCAGGATGGTCACGGTGCCGCCCACGCCGCCCAGGATGCCGAGGGTGTAGCGGGTCTCGCCGCCAGGCAGGCTGGGCACGAGGCCCGTGAGCAGCTCGCCCACGTCGGGCAGCAGCTGCGCCGCGCTCAGGAACACGCAGCCCGACATGACCAGCACGGAGACAGCCATCAGTCGCTCGAACACCGCGAAGCCGCCGTAGCGCACCAGCGCCAGCCCCGCCAGCGCGTGCGCGGCGCCCAGCAACAGGCGCTGATCACCGGCGCCGTCGGGCAGCCACGCCAGCGAGGCCGCGGCGCAGGCGTTCACCAGGGCGCCGCCGGTGATGAAGGCCCACAGCACCAGGTAGGCGCCGAACACGTAGCCCACCCCGCGGCCCAGGTGCAGCACCCAGCCCTCCAGCAGGGTCTCTCCGCTGGCGAGCTGCCAGCGTGCCAGGCCCTCGTTCAGGCAGCCCTTGAGCAGCGCGCCGAGCGCCGCGGCCCAGACCAGGGTCAGCCCCGTCTGCGAGCCGGCCAGGGCGCCGGTCAGCAGGTCTCCCGCGCCGACCCCCGTGGCCGCCACCAGCAGCCCCGGCAGCAGCAGCGCCAGCGAGGGCCGCCGCCTGCGCCCGCTCACGGCGCGGCGGCCGCCAGGTGCAGCTTGAACAGCCGGTGGTAGAGCCCGCGCTGGGCCAGCAGCTCATCGTGGGTGCCCACCTCGCGCAGCTGGCCCTTGTGCATCACCAGGATCTGGTCGGCGTTGACCACGGTCGAGAGGCGGTGGGCGATGACCAGGCTGGTGCGGCCCTCCAGCAGCGTGGCGGTGGCCGACTCGATCCAGGCTTCGGTCTCGCTGTCCACCGACGAGGTGGCTTCGTCCAGGATCAGCAGCTCGGGCTCGGAGGCCAGGGCGCGAGCGAAGGCGATCAGCTGGCGCTGCCCGGAGGACAGGTTGGCGCCGCGCTCCAGCAGCGGCGTGGCGTAGCCCTCGGGCAGCTTGTCGATGAAGCGATCGGCGTTGACCGCGCCGCTGACCTGGGCCATGCGCTCGTCGGAGAGGCTCGGGTCACCCATGCGCACGTTGGCGGCGATGGTGTCGCTGAAGAGGAAGACGTCCTGCTGCACCACGGCGATGCGGCGTCGCAGCTCGGCGTGGGGGATGTGGAGCACGTCGCGGCCGTCGAAGCGGACCGTTCCGTTGGCCGTCTCGTGGAAGCGGCACAGCAGCGAGGCGAGCGTGGTCTTGCCCGCGCCGGTGTGACCCACCACGGCCACGCGCTGCCCCGGCATGATCGAGAAGGACACGTCCTTCAACACGTCGGGGCCCTTGGCGTAGGCAAAGGTGACGCCCTCGAACTGCACCAGCGGCAGCTGCGAGGCGGCGCTCTCGGGCCTCGGGCTGGGCTTCTGTGTGCCCGGTGCCAGGCCGGCGTCTTCGGCGGCGGCCTCGCGCTCGGCGGCGGCTACGCACTGCTCCACCGGCACGGGGCCGACCTCCTCGGCCGCGTCGAAGATGCCGAAGATGCGCTCGCCCGCGGCCATGGCGGCCTGCAGCACGTTGTAGCGCTCGGCCAACTCGCGGATGGGCTCGAACACATGGTCGAGCAGCATCCAGTACATGACGAAGGTGCCCAGCGAGAGCCGTTCGTTGCTGATCAGCCAGGCCCCCAGGATCAGCGTGCCCACGCGCAGGCTCCAGCTCAGCACGTCCACCATGGGGAAGAACAGCGAGAAGTGCTTCACCGTGGCCATGTTGTCGGCCCAGTAGCGGCCGTTGAGCTGGGCGAAGCGCTGCTCGGAGGCCTGCTGCCGGCGGAAGATGCGCACCACGTCCAGGCCCGTGAGGCGCTCCTGCAGGAAGCCGTTGAGCATGGACAGCGAGCGGCGCGTCTCGCGGTAGGCCAGGCGCGCCTTGAGCCGGAAGCGGAACGACACGTAGATCATCAACGGCAGCACCAGCAGCGCCGCCACCGCCAGCGTGGGCGAGAGCCAGGTCAGCACGCCCAGCACCACGATGATGGTCAGGATGTCGTAGGCGATGGTGGCCACGCCGGTGGTGAACAGCTCGCTGAGCGCGTCCACGTCGCTGGTGGTGCGGGTCACGGTCCAGCCCACGTGGTGGCTGTCGAACCAGGTCACCGGCAGGCGCAGGGTGTGGTGGAAGATCGCGTCGCGGATGGACAGCACGATGGACTGGCCGGTGCGGTTCATGAGCCACTCGCGCAGCACGGCCAGCAGCGAGATGCCGGCGGCCACGCCCAGGAAGATGGCGCCCAGGCGCGTGATCTCGGCGGTCAGGGCGTCGAGGTCAAAGGCGGGCGTGCCGCGCGTGGCGCTGGCCGTGGCGATGGGGCCGTCGATGGCCGTGCGGATGATCCAGGGACCCGCCAGGCGCAGGGCCAGGCCGCCCATCAGCAGGCCCACCGACGTCAGCAGGGCGGCCACGTGCGGGCGCGCAAAGACCAGCATGCGGCGCAGCAGCTTGCGGTCACTGGCGCCGCCGATGCGGTTGAAGGTGTACTGGTCGGTGTCGTGGGAGATCACAGCGCCTCGAGCTCCTCTTCGATGCGCTGCCGCTCGGCGATCTCGGCGTACAGTCCTCCGGCCGCGAGCAGCTCGGCATGGGAGCCCCGCTCGATGATGCGGCCCTCGTCCAACACCAGGATCTGGTCGGCCAACCGCAGGGCGTTGACGCGGTGGCTCACGATGATGGCGGTGCGGCCCTCCAGCGTGCGGCGCAGGTTGGCCAGGATCTCCTGCTCGGTGACGGAGTCGACCGCCGAGAGGCAGTCGTCCAACACGATCACCGACGGGTCGGCGGCCAGGGCGCGGGCGATGGCGGTGCGCTGACGCTGGCCCCCTGAGAGGGTCACGCCACGCTCGCCCAGCAGCTGCTCGTAGCCGTCGCTGAAGCCTTGGATGTCCTCGTGCAGCCGGGCCAGCTTGGCGGCGCGCTGCACGCCCTCGTCGTTGATGTGGTCGCCGGCGAAGGCGATGTTGTTGCGGATGCTGTCGCTGAACAGAAACGTGTCCTGGGGCACGACAGAGACCGCGCGCCGCAGGCTGGCCGGGTCGAGCAGGCGCACGTCGTGTCCGTCCAGGCGCACGCTGCCCGCCGGCGGCTCCACCAGCCGCGACACGAGCTGCACCAGCGTGCTCTTGCCGCAGCCTGTGCGACCGGTGATGCCCAGGCTGCCGCCCGCAGGCAGCTCGAACGAGATGTCGTGCAGCACGGGCTGGTCGTCCCAGGCAAAGGTCAACCCGCTCACGCTCAGCTCGCCGCGCAACGGCTCGGTGCGCACGGGGTCGCTCGCCCTGTCCACCGAGGGCGCGATGCTGAACAGCTCCTCCAGGCGGTTGTAGCCGGTGACGGCGCGGTGCCACATGCCCAGCATCCAGCCGATGGCGATCAGCGGCCAGAGCGCGAAGCCCAGCAGCATGATGAACTGCAGCAGCTGTCCCGACGTGAGCTGGCCCTGCACCACGTGCCAGCCGCCCAGCACCAGGATGGCCAGCACGCCCAGCTCCTTCACGGCGGTGATGGCCGCGCTGGTGACCCCGCGCAAGGTGGCCAGGGCCAGGTTGGCGTCGTACAGCTTGCGGCCCATGCGGCGGAACAGCGCGCCGGCCCGGGGCTCGGCCGTGGAGGCCTTCAGCACGCGGATGCCGGAGAATCCCTCTTGCGCTGCGATGGACACGTCGGCCAGGTGCTCCTGGGCCGCCTGGCTCCAGCGTTGGGTGGGGCGCGCGGCCACCTTGATCACCAGCGCCAAGCCCACGAAGGGGATCAACATGACGGCCATCAGCAGCGGGTCGAGCAGGCCCATCAGCGTCAGCGCCGTGGGCACCACCACGATGGCCTGGGCGTTGTACATCACCGCCGGACCCAGCAGCATGCGCACGGCCTCGATGTCGGCCACCGAGCGCGACATGATGTCGCCCGTGCGTACGCCCGAGAGGTCGCGCGGCGAGAGCGACATGAGGTGCGCGAAGAGGTCCTGCCGATAGATGCGTTCGAAGTCTCGCGAGGCGCCGGTGATGCAGTAGCGCATGGCGAACTTGGCCGCCGCGGCCACCAGCACCAGCAGCAGGATCAGCCCACCCCAGCCGGCCGCGTCGAAGGGGGACATGCTGGCGCCGCTGCCCGCTCCGAGACCCGCGCCGCCGCCCGCGGCGTCGCCCGCGCCCTGGGTGGGGTCGATGCCGTCCACCACGTGACCCACGATGGAGATCACGGCCAGGGGCAGTCCGCTGGCCAGGGGCACGGCGGCCATGCCCCACAGCCAGCGCCGACGGACCTTCGGGAAGTAGCGGAGGGCGCGCTCGAAGGGGCGCGCCATCAGCGCGGGTCGTCGTCGGGCGGCACGGGAGCGCGTCGCGCGGCGCGCACCGGGCCGGGGGAGACGGGCGCCAGCTTGCTGGGCCCGGTCTCGGCCGCCACGCCGCTGAGGCCCACGGTGGCGCCCTGCTCATCCATCTCGAGGATGCCCCGGCGTGTGCTGCCCAGCAGGCCCAGGTCGCGCTTGATGGCGAAGCACAGCGAGGGCGGCACGCCGCACACGTTGCAGACCTTGCCCACGCAATAGTCGGTCTTGATCAGCTTGCGGGCGGCGAGGCGCTCGGCCCACAGGAACTTGCGGTCGGGACCCACGTCGAGGTGATCCCAGGGCAGCACCTCGTGCTCGCCGCGCTCGCGCAGGGCGAAGTCGTCGGGGTCGATGCCCAGCTCTTCAAAGGCCTCGAGCCAGCGCGATAGATCGGAGTGCTCGCGCCAGGCGTCGAAGCGCGCGCCCCTGCGCCAGGCGCCGATGATCACTGGCGTCAGGCGCCGGTCGCCCCGGGCCAGGATGCCCTCGAGGTAGCTCTGGTCGGCGTCGTGGAACTTGAGCTTGACCGACTTGTTGCGGTTGAGGCCGCGCATCCAGCGCTGCTTGGCGAGTACCGTCTCGCGGTCCATCTGCCCGTCCCACTGAAACGGCACGAAGGCCTTGGGGATGAAGTTGCTGACGGTGACGTTGACGCGCGCCCTGCCCTTGCCGGTGACGCTGTGGCGCAGGCGCGAGAGCTGATCGGCAAACTCGACGATGGCGGAGAGATCCTCCTCGCGCTCACCCGGGATGCCGATCATGTAGTAGAGCTTGATGGTGGACCAGCCGTTGAGATAGGCGGCCTCGGCGCTCTTGAGCACGTCCTCGTTCTTGATGTCCTTGTTGATGATGGCGCGCAGGCGATCCGTGGCCACTTCGGGCGCAAAGGTCAGCGAGCTCTTGCGCACGCTGTTGGTCAGGCCCGGTAGGTGGGCGAGCTCTCCCGTGACGCGCAGGCTGGGCAGGGAGACGGACACGCGCAGGGGCGTGAGCCGCGCGCTCATGGCCGCCAGCAACTCCTCGATCCAGGGATAGTCGCCGGAGCTGAGCGAGGTCAGCGTGACCTCGTCGTAGCCGGTGGCGTGCACCGCGCGCTCGGCGGCGTCCACGAGCACATCGACCGTGCGGTAGCGCATGGGCCGGGTGATCATGCCCGCTTGGCAGAAGCGGCAGCCGCGGGTGCAGCCGCGCATGATCTCGATCGAGACGGTCTCATGCACGGTCTTGGTGTTGGGCACCACGGGGTGCGTCACTACGGGCAGCGCGCCGAAGTCGAACACGGCGGCGCCCGAGATGCGCGCGGGCACGTCGGGGTGGCGCGGCGTGAGCCCGGCGAAGGCCTCGCCGTCGTAGGCCGCGTCGTACTGCGAGGGGACGTAGGCCCAGGCGAAGCGCGTGGCGATCAGTCGCAGCAGCTCGTCGCGCGCGCTGCCGAGGTCGCGCTGCTCGGCCACGAAGCGCAGCAGCTCGGGCAGGGTCTCCTCGCCGTCGCCGGGCATGAACACGTCGATGAACTCGGCCAGCACCTCGGGCGAGTGGGCGCCGTGCCCGCCGGCGATGACCAGCGGGTGGCGCTCGTCGCGCTCGCAACCCAGCAGCGGCAGGCCCGCCAGGTCGAGCGTCTCCAGGATGTTGGTGTAGGTCAGCTCGGTCTGCAGCGTGAAGGCCAGCACGTCGAAGCCCGCCACAGGCAGGTGGTTCTCGAGGCTGAAGAGCGGCACGTCCGCGGATCGCATGGCCGCCGCCATGTCGGGCCAGGGCGTCATGCAGCGCTCACAGGCCAGGTCGTCGTGCCGGTTGACCACGTCGTACAGCACCATGGAGCCGTTGTGGCTGGCGCCGATCTCGTACAGGTCCGGGTAACACAGGACCATGCGGCCCGTCATGGACGCGGGCGGCTTGACGATCGAGTTGACCTCGCCCCCCAGGTACTGGCCGGGGTTGGAGACGCCGCGCTCCAACAGAGCGTGCACGCGCGGGAGCAAGGAGCTGGGGACGGTCTTGGAGGCTGGCATGGAACCGGCCAAGATAGCAGCCGCGGGAGGCCGCGTCAGACCGCGTCGGGCGCGTCCTCGTTTGCGTCACGATTCGCGGCGCGCGGGCCCTTGCCTGTGGGCGTCCAGGCAGGCGACAGGTGGGTGAACTGACGGCGCTGGGGGTGCACGTCGGGGTGGCCGAGCACCAGCTCGCCGGCCAGCGGTCGGTAGAACGAGAGAAACTCCTCGCGCGCTGCGCCGCCGTCGTCGGGCAGGTTCTGCATGGCGCTCACGAGCTCGGCGCCGATCAGGGCGGGGTCGCGGGCGTCGCCGCCGTCGCTGCGGCCCTGTCCGCCGTCGGGGTCGGCGCTGAAGCGCGCCTCCCAGGGCAGGAACACGCGCCGCGCCAGGACGCCGGTCACGTCGGGGCAGACCTGGGCGTCGAGCGACCAGTCGAGGCCCAGGCTGAAGACCTGGATGTCGGCCCGGTGGGTGGTGAGGCCGCGGCTGAAAGGCGTCAGCTCGCCGGCGGCGGCGGCGACCAGCAGGGCGCGCCGGT
>QNBX01000088.1 GCA_003644265.1 Planctomycetota bacterium | reverse complement strand
TCTAGGGTCTTGCTCAAGACCTTGACCGCAGAACGGGCGAGCATGGGGTGCTGGTCGCTCCCCCTCACCTCAACATGCAGGGCGTTCTTCTTGCTCATGCGACGTTCATCCTTACTTCTGGCCAGGGCTCAAGACGCTGTCGCAGCGCCGCCATCCTACGCTGCCGAGTCCCGGACCGGGCGATACGTCAGCCGCTTTCCTTCTGCGGCCGTGATGGCGGCCTGGGTGCGGGAACCGTCGTCCATGTGTCGGGTGCTGTGCCGGAACTCGAACTCGCAGAGGTAACGGTGCAGGTGCGCCTGCTGACGGAGTGGAAGGTGCCGTACAGGCCCCGCTTGAGGAGGCTGAGCGCGCCCGTCGGCCCCGGGGAGCCCGTGTGGAGCCCGTGGAGCCCGGGGAGCCCGGGGGGGCGCCGTGCCGTTCGAGGAGCGTCAGACGTCAGGCGTCAGGCGCAGGTACTGACACGGGCCTCCCTGCTCCTGGCTGGCGCGACTCGGCGGGCGTCTCGCGCTCGAGCCAGTTCGATGCCGCCACGCCCGCCAGCGCGGGGCTCAGTCACTCCAGCGCTGCAGCGATGTCGCGGGGCTCAGTCACTCCAGCGCTGCAGCGATGTCGCCGGGTTCGGCGAGCTCGCCGCGCGCGGCCAGGTCGCGGATGCGCTCCGCGTACGCATCCTCGCCATCCGGCCACGGGCGCAGCACGCAGTAAACGCTCATGCGGTCGTCTAGAAACATCTGTGCCATCAGCTGTGCGTAGACCCCCTCTCTTCGCTGTTCATCTTCGGGGGACAAACGACTGAAGCGCTCTTGAACCACACCGTCTCCATGACGTTCAGCGATCACAACATTGGTCAAGTCCCAAAGGACCGACGTCAGCCGCGCCCCGGCCCCTGCGGCGCGACGGCCGCGAACGATATCGTCAAAGACATCCCTCTCAACATTCACTTCATAAGAGAGCTCGCCCTTGCGCCACAAGCGCAAGGTGCCGTCCGCGTGAAACCGGCCGTCAGCCACCATACGCGTCAAGACCAAATCACCGATCGCCTTGTACGTGAACAGCCACTCAGGACTCCGCTCGGTCATGAACTGGTCTGTTACACCCAGGCTCCGGCACGCTCGGAATGTGCGGTTTGTGATCTCGAACACACGAACCAGCGACTCCTGCGCAAGGCTCAGCCGAGCGTCCTTCGCTGCATCAGCGACAGCCGCGAGAGACTTCTTGGGTAAGAAGTGGCTCTCCGCGATCGCATCGATCTCATCAGCTGTGAGGTACGTGCGCGGCGCCACCATGACAACCGGACGCGTGGCACTCAGCTCGGACGCGCTGTGGCGAGAGGCGCTCGTTCCGCACCCCATCCCCATGAGCCCCAGAATCGTCAGCAAGCCAGCACACCACGGCCAGCCCCTAGCAGGCATCGCCCCCTTGGCATTCATACCCACAGGCTACCACCCCCTGGAGAGAGCGGGCGCCACAGCCGGCCGAAGCGGGTCCTGAGAACGATCGGTTCACGACCCACCCTGCTCCCGCTGTTCTCGATCCCAGACCGCGAGGATGCCCGCGTTCGTCACAGGGATGCTGTTCTGGATCATCCGCTCCTCGATGCGCAACACCTCGTGCGGCGGCACACGGCTCGCAGGAATCTCGAAGCGGCTCTCGGTGTCCGTGAACTCGATGCCGAAGAAGCTGCTGGTGCCGATCACTCGCTCGGCGCGCCGGCGGTCAAGATCCTCGCGGATCTGCGTGTGAACCTCAGCCGCATCGAGCGGGCGCTGCACACCCGGCGAGCGTTGGATTTCGATCAAGCGTTCCGAGATCGAGCGGCTCTCGGCGTCCCGCTCGGCACGCTCCGCCTCGTTCCCCTCCTTGTCGGCAGTGGGGTAGACGTCCTTCAGGTACTGATTGACGATCCCCGAGACCGACAGATGGGTCTTGTAGAGCGCCGCGTCCCCCTGCCGCAGGCCGGCCTGGGTCCGAGTCATCTGCTCGTACCAATCTCGGCCGAGCACGACCTCGTCGAGCTTCAAGTTCCGGCCCTTGAAGCTCTCCGGGTCCTGGAGCATCTCCTCGTAGAGTTCGTGGAGGCGCGCGTTCTGTTCCACCAGGCCCACGGCGTTGCCCATCACAGCGTCCGCGCGCTTCGACCAGGCCGCGAGCTCCTCGGGGTGCGCCTCCTGCCAGACCCTCCCGTACTTCATGTGGACGGCGGCCAGGTCTCCGCCTGCGGTCCGAATGGCCCGGTCCACCTCCTGGAAGTTCTCATCGTGCACGGCCTGGGCGGCGGCCTGCTCCCGCCTGGCGGCGGCGCTGATCTCCTGTTCAGCGTCCGCAGTGCGCGCCGCCGTCCAGCCGCGCGTCTTGCCCGCCTCGCGCACCGCGGCGACCCGCGTGCTGATCACCTTCGCCGGCCCCAGCTCGGCCAGGGCCGTCACGTCGATGGGCATGGCGTCGCGGAGTTGGGACGCCAGCAGCGACACCTCCCCGCGCTCGGCGCCATCCTGCACGCCCTTCCTCCACCGGATGCGCGCCGGGTCCAACAGCTGCCCCTCGTAGCGCTCGAAGTAGTCCACGGCCTCCTCGACCATGCCCCGGGAGGTCAGGTCGCCCAGCATGAGCTCGTGGAACTCCGAGCCTCGGGCGAGTTTCTCGGTGTCAATCCAACGGTCTTCGGAGAGGCCTCCGAGCTGGCCGGGGTGCGTGGTGGCATACACCCGGATGCGGTGGTCGATGTCCGTCAGGGCCTCATCGACCGTCTCGACACGCAGCACACCGGCCTGCAGCGCCACGCCCTGCCGGCCCGCATTCAGGCCATCACGGATCGCCCCGGCCATGCCGTCTTCGTACGTCTTGCGGTAGTGGACGGTCCTCTGCTTGGCCTCGTGGGTGTCCACCTGCGTCTTGTGGGACGACATGAGCTTGCGCAGGGGGAGCCTGGCTTTCTTCTGGACGCCAGGAGAGAGGCCTTCGTAGATCTGCGCCATGCGCTCCGCGAAGAAGGTCTCAGCCGCATCCACGGCCCCAAACAGCGCTGGCCCCATACGGTGCGCCAGACCCGGGCCCTCGTGCCCAGGCAGATCGATCTCGTCGCCGTTCATGAGGTGGTCGCTGAACTCAGAGGCCTCCAGCACGGCCAGCTGCGCCGCGTCGAGCTCGGCGCGCTCACGCTCATCGTTGTGTTGGGCGGCCAGGCGGTCCGCGGCGCCGCGCACGTTGCCGTGCAGGCCCGACCCGCCCCCACCTCCGCCGCCTCGGCTGGCGCCAGCGTTGACGTCCATCTGCACGAGCGGGAGCAGCTCGCTCTGGACCGTCTGCTCTTGGATTCGGGGGATCGTCGGCATCGGTCAGTCCACTAGGTTGCCGCTGCTCGGGTGGCCCGGGTTGAAGCCACCGTAGAGCGAGCTCACGCTGCCCCCGCCCCCGCCGCTGCTGGCGGCCTTGATCGCCAGCAGGGCCTCGAGGTGCTTCACCTTGCCGCTGATCCGCAGGCCCCACGCCGTACGCGCGGTGTTGTTCATGGCGCGGCGGGCGTCGAGCTCGCCGATGTAGGCGCTCTCCGCCTGGGCCTCGAGCGCCGAGCCCGAGTCCACCGACGCGCCGCTGGCCGCCAGGCCGGCGAGCTGCTGCCCCACGACCAGGGACGCCCGCCGGCGCAGATCCCGCACGTTCTCGGCGCCCAGCGAGAGCGCGTCGAGCAGCTGGGCGTCGCGCAGGCTGCGGTTCAGCTTGGTGATCCGGGCCGCTTCGGCTTCTTCTTCGCTGACTCCGACCATGCCTAGCGCTCTCCAATCCCGACCTGGTACTCGAGCGCATGGACCGCCATCGGGAGCGGCTCGTCCAGCGCCAGGATCAGCCCGCTCCAGCGGGCCTCGCGGCTGTCGATCTCACACACCACCATGCCGTTGAGCGGTGCGGTGGCCGCTGCGCCCGGGTCTTCATCCACCAGCCGCGTGAGCCTGGCTTCGTCGACCCCCACGGACAGACCGCGGGTGTGCTCGAGCAGCAGGGCCGGTTTGCTGATCGTCATGGTGGCCCCCATCACGCCGAAGCGCTCGTCGAGCACGTCGGGCGGGAGCAGCTGGACGCGCACCGCGATCGGCAGGCCCACCAGCACCACGTCACAGGCCTGGCTTGAGGTCGTGACCTCGCCGAGGTCGATCTGCCCCGAGACCACGGTGAAGGGACCGAGCGGGAGGCCGTTCGCCAGCACGCGCACGTCGCGCCCCTCGAGGTGACCCAGGCCCGTGACCCAGCGATAGAGCGGCATCCAGGCGTCGGCGAGCCCCTGCAGCGTGACCGGCACGTCGTCCAGCAGCGTGACCGTCACCGTGTTGGGGTCGACGTAGGCCGTGATGACGACGTGGATGGCCACGTCCGCCGCGTCGAACAGGCGCGTCGGCCTGCCCACGTCACCGGCCACCGCGATGCCCCCGGAGTTGGTCATCGTGGCGCTGGAGCCCGCCGTCCAGGGTGAGCCCCCCGACAGCGTTTGCGTCACGCCGCCGGCGTGCTCGACCGCCTGGGACGTGAGCGCCGAGTCCAGGAACAGGCCCGAGAGGTGCGGGTCGTCCCCCGCGAAGCCGATCGTGCGGGGTGCCAGGCGCTCGGCGTAGTAGACCGTCGAGCTGTTGACCTCGCGCTGGACGTAGACGTAGACGAGATCCTGGCCTTCCTCGGGGATCACAGTCACGTCGAGCACCTTATCCGTCGACCCGCCGGTGTCATGGCGCGCCCAGGCCCAGAGCTCGCGCTCGGGGTCGTAGGTGAGGCTCAGGAGCACCCCGTCGTCCCGCACCGCAAAGGCGACGGGCTCGGGCGTCTCGGCCCAGGCTAGCTTGGTGATCGTGTGCCCGTGGAACAGGTGCGGGGCCAGGTCGGTGAGGTTGCGGCCCAGGTAGCCGGCGGGGCCACCGGACTCAGGCGCGAAGCGCGCCTCGAGCACCAGCGCGCCCTGGCGGTGGACGTAGAGCAGAGAGCCCCCGGCCCGCACCGCGGCCACCTTGGAGCTGCCCTGGGACGTGACGGAGGTGACCTCGATGTTGCCGGGGGCGACGAGGCCACCCACTGGGCTCAGGATCACAAACGGCCCTGTGGTGCGGACGGCCAGGTCGCCCACGCTGTCGATGCCGACGATGGCGTGGGCCTCGAGCTCGGGAATCGTCAGGTCGAAGGAGTCGGAGGCCAGCACGGGCAGGCCGGAGCGGAAGTTGTAGAAGTCACCCAGGCCGCTGCCCAGCACCCGTAGCGCGGTGTCGTGCCCGCCGGCGAAGATCTGGCGTTGCTTCCAGAAGGTCGAGCAGACCGGCCAGCGCCGGTGCCGGAAGGGCAGCCGGAAGGAGGGCGGCTGGAAGGTCTCGTCCGGATTCGTCACCGCCCCCTTGTCGGTGAACAGGGGGTACTTGGAGCTGCCGATCAGACCGTAGGGCGCTTCGTTGTCGGAGCGGTAGATCAGGTACTCGTCGACCGTGGGGTCCAGGGTCGCGAAGATCATGTAGACCCATGAGCCCGGTGCCCCGAGCGTCGGGGGATCGGCTGTCACCGTCAGCTCGTCCGCGTTGAACGTGACCGCGATGTCAGGGTAGGTCGCGGGCGCGATCGCCGGCCAGGTGAGCACGCCCGCCGAATCATCGAGCGAGAAGCGGTCGAGCGGTGTCGTCGCGTCGAGCGTGATCGTCCAGCTGCGGCCCTGCAGCGCGATGCTGGCGTTCTCATTGGCCAGGTCGCCCGTGGAAGGCGTCACGGAGGAGAAGCCGATCACATCGCCGGTGGCGAACCCGTGCGCTACCGAGTCGACCGCCACGTCGTTGGCGGGGTCAGCGAGCACCGCCGCGTCGATCGTCCCCGCCTTGCTCGCGTTGAGCAGCCCCGCGGCGCTCTCTGCATAGGTGTCCTTCTGGCGCGCCGTGATCTTGTATCGCAGCGTGCCTGTGCCCGCGCCGCCAAGGCTATGGGCGACGGCCAGCGGGCGCGTGATTGCCGGGCGGAAGGCCGCGGGCAGGCACGTCCAGCGCCCATCGCCCCAGCGCACGATCTCGTGCGGCGGGTGGTCCGGGTGGGTGACCATGACCCGGTCTCCTCCGGGCGAGAACTGCAGCTCGGCCAGATCGCTGGTGGGCCAGATGGTCGGCAGCTCCAGCACCGCGGAGGCGCCCTCGAGCGCCAGCGGGTGCCAGTGTTGGTCATCCTGGCCGGCCGTCGTGGGCTCGTTGAGTCCCGCCGCCGAGGTGTGAGTGGCCGCGCAGTAGTAGTAGCCGCCGGACTGGCTGGCGATGGCGCCCACGTCGTAAGCGGTGGCGTCGGCCCAGGGCGCGCCGGCGCCGCTCAGGGCGATGCCCAGGTCCAGCAGCAGGCGAATCCAGCGCGGGCCCACCGCCAGGGTGACCGCGTCATCAGCCGCGAAGCGGATGCCCACGAAGCGCGTGTTGGCGTCGCCGCCGGCCAGCTCGCGCAGCCAGGCCGTGCCCATGCGATTGACCAGGCCGCCGGTCCGGCACGGGATCGCGTTGCGACACAGGGCCAGGCCAGAGGCCACCGCCGGCAGCTCTCGGCGCGCGTGCAGCGCCGGCGTGATCTCGCCCCCGAAGAACCCGCGTTGCGGAATGGCGGGCACGGCTCAGGCCCCCCGGTGGGAGCGGACGAGGGTTCCATCCTGCGGCGGCCGGTTCAGATCCTCATTGGCGTTCTGGGCGCGGGCCATGGCGATGGCGCGCCGGTACTCGATCACGGCGCTTTCCACCACGTCGCCCCCCTTGTTGAAGCTGCGGGCGAGCTCAGCCGCGAAGTTCCACGCCAAGCCGGACGTGGCCAGCTCGGTGAAGGACGCCAGGGGCACGTCCGAGCGGGTGTATTGCAGATGAGCTTCCGTCGGCGGGACGTTGGCCAGGATGATCTTGGTGTCCGCCAGGTCGGCCACCTGGAACGCGAAGCGTCGCTGGCCCTGCCACGCCAGCGGGAGCCAGGACGAGCCGGCCCAGCCGCCCCCCTGCCACTGGCCTTGATCCTCCGAGAAGCGCCAGGCGCGGGCGCAGTCCGTCGGGTAGGCGTAGGCGTAGCCCCACTCGGCGCCCCACAGATCGGTGGCGTCCTGCAGCGAGTCTTCCAGGGTGAGCGTGGCCACCTTGCGCGCGAAGGACCAGGCGTAGTCCTCGAGCGTCTCCGCCAGCTTCTTGGCGTACCAGAACGAGGCCGCTCTGCTCTCGGGCGTCGTGGGCGTGACGCCCGAGAGCAAGCCGCTCCCTGGGTCGGTGATGTCGATGGCGTGGCCCAGGCGGCGGAGCGCCATGTTGGCGATGACCACCTCGGTCCGCGTCATGCGATGACAGCTCCCTGGGGACTACCCGCCCGTGCCAGCGGCCTCGTCGGCGGGCTTCTTCTTCGCCTTCAAGGCGTTGAGCTTGCCCTGCCCGGCCGTCTTCTTCACCGCTTCGGAGACCTGCAGCTGCGCGGCCTTGAGCAGCGCGTTCTCCTTGGCGAGCGCCTTGTTGCTGGCGAGCAGGGCCCTGTGCTCGTCCGCGGCCGCCGAGCCGGGCGCGAACGGGTGCGCCGGCCGGCCCTGGCTCGTCTTGTAGCCCCTGTCCGGGTCACCGTCCACGTACCACTCGGCGAACAGCTCCCGCGCCGCATCCCCGTCCTCCCCCTCGATCGGGCGCGCCCAGGCGGGCGGCGCGGGCGAGTTGGGCAGGCCGCGATTCAGGCGTATGGCGGCCGAGCGCCCCTTCCACGGGACGGGACGCCAGCGGAACACCTGGCCGGGGTAGACGGCGCCCGACGCGTAGCGCAGCACCTCGGCCGTGGCCTTGTCGGTGACGGGGTGGAGCGGCACGAAGCCAGCCGGACGGCCGAGCTTGTTGCCCACCTTGCCGAGCACGTCGGCCGCCAGGGCCTTGAGCATGTAGATGACGCTGGTGTCGGCCATGGCCGTTTCCTCGCGGTGTCAGGGCGTCGCGCCAAGGGGCCACGCGGCCCCTTCGCCGATCATCCGTAATTCTTGCCGGTGTCGAAGCCGGGGTGCACAGCCGGTCCGCCGAGCGGGTGCATGATGATGGTCCAGTCGCCGGCGGTGATGTTGGCGCCGCTGGCGACGTACCGGAAGCTCACGAAGTTGAGCCACGGCGGGACGTTGCCGGTCGGCACCGTGAACGGCAGCACGTAGCCGGCCACCAGCGTGGCCCTGGCGATCGGTCCGGTCGTCCAGTGCACGTTGTGCGAGGTCATGGCCTCCACGGCGCTGGAGATGAGCTGCACCTCCATGAACGAGGCACCGCCGACGACCGAGTCCGTGACCCGGATGGTGCCGTTCAGGTTGTGGCCGGTGCCCATGGGCACGCCGGTGTTGCCCGCCAGCAGGTCGCCCACCTTGAAGGGGTTGGTGGCCAGCTGCGGGGTGGCGGTGAGGACGGCGCGGGTCGCGTCCTCGTCGAAGATGAGTTGCGTGTCGAGAATGCCCATGATTGGTCCTTGATGCGGTGCGGGTGGCGCCGTGCGGGGGTCCGGAGAAGGGTGCCGATCAGCCGACGGGGCTCTCGCCCTCGACGAGCTGGTCCTCGGTGCGCACGTCCAAGCCCATGTAGCGGGTGACGCGCCGACCGTCGATCTGCTCGAAGGAGAAGGCGTTCTGGTGGGTGGTGGCCGCGAACTGACGGCAGAGCGCCTCGCGCATGGTCCGGCTCATGTAGATCATGGTCCGGCCGCCCTCGACGTTGTGGACGCGGCCCACCGCCTGCTCGAGCAGGTACAGGCAGAACGTGCCGTAGTCGGTGAGCTGCTGCGCGCCCGAGATCCCGATGGCCTCGGCCTGGTCGATGTTGGCGATGCGGCAGACCGCGTCCGGGCGCTTGATGGACAAGCCGAAGTGCCAGGAGAAGGTCTCGCAGTAGGCGTAGTAGTTGGCCGCGTTGCCACCGACGGCATCCGTGATGCGCTGGCGCCCGCCCTCGATCCGGCGCAGGCCGGCCTGGCTGCCGCGCGGGTAGATGAACTTGCAGCCCTGGGTCAGATCCCACTTCACCACGAAGATGGAGCACTGGTTGGAGCTGCCGCCGGCGTCGAGCACCTGGTCACCCAGGGCGTCGTAGCGGGGCACGAAGCCCGTGAACTCGTCCGCAGCGGTGAGCTCGTTGCCGTACCAGGTGTAGTACGCGCCGGCCTGGGCTCCGCTCTCGAAGAACGCATTGCCCTCGTCCATGCGGTACTGCGTGATGTTGTCGATGCCGATCAGGTTGAGCTCGTCGATCTCGCTGTTGGCCTCGAGGGCCATCATCGTGTCGATCACGACGCCGGTCGTGCTCTTGGTCGGCGCGACGCCGGCGTTGGCGCGGCGCTTGGCGAAGGGCGGCAGACCCGTGCGCTGGATGGTCTTCTCGGCCAGCGGGAGGTTGCCCTCCTCGACCATGGCGTCGTGGATGACCGGGTAGCTCTGGGCCGCGAGCTCGACGGGCTTGAGCAGCTTGCCGTCTGCGCCCTGGCGGCTCAGGACGTCGTAGAAGTTGTGCGCGCCACCGTGGAGCGTCATATCAGGGCCTCATACGTGAAGGGGTGGATGCGCCTACAGGTCGTTGGGGTACGGCGTGTCGCCGTAGTGGAGTTTCCACTGCTCGCGGTCCGTCATCGGCTTGGCCGGGGCCGCGGGGGTGGGCGTCGCGCGCGCGGCTCCGGTGGGCTCGACGCTCTCGCCGCCGAGCTTGGCAAAGGGCTTGAACACGCTCGGGTTGTAGAGCGCGCCCGATGCGTGCAGCTTGTCGGCGAACTCGGCACCGAAGTGCGACGTGATGAACTGACGCGCCGCTCGGACCGAGCGGCCCATGTTGTCACCACCGACATCGGGGTCGCGCCAGAGCTCGGCCTCCCAGCCCGCCACGCGCTCGGCGCGTTCGGTCTCCGCGAACTCGGCTGCGCGCTGCTCGATCGCGGACTCGCGGGCGATGAAGGTCTGAGCCTGCTCGCCCGAGAGGCCCAGCTCGCCGGCGAAGTCGCGCAGCCCGCCGAGCTCGGCGTCCGTGAAGGTGTGGCCCTCCGGCGCGGCGATGCTGGCGTAGTCGACCGCACCGTCAGCCGGCACCGCTGCGGCCGCCGCTGGATCGGCGGGCGCAGCAGGCGCAGCAGGCGCAGCAGGGGTGGCAGGGGCGGTGGGGGCAGTTTCGGGCTGGCCGGCAGCGTCCCACATCGAAGACGCCGAAGGCTGCCCTCCCGGGGGCTGCGGAGTGGCGCGAACCCCCTCACCGCCCGGAGGGGGCAACACAGTATTCGGATCGACCGGAGCGGGCCCCGGCGTGGCCGGCGTGCTCGGCGTGGCGGGCGGGGCCGCCAGCGGGTCAACGGTTTGCGTCTCTGTCATCGCTCGCGCTCCATGACCCGGAGCAGGACAGGACTCTCCAGCGATTCAAGCCCCTAGCGGCGTGCGGCCACGCGGCGGGCGGCCTTGCGCTCCTGCAGCTGGCGATTCGCCATGAACTCGAGCAGGACCACACGCGCGAGCTGGGCATCGGCCGCGAAGCCGAGGTCTCGCGCGAGCTGCGTCCAGGCTTGCGCCTCGCGTCGCGTGAAGTTGGGCGCCACGCGCTTGCACAACGTCTCCCCCTCGGGCGCGGCGGCGTCTTCTGGCTTCGGGGAGGAGGAGCGCTTGCTACCCATGCCCCTCCTCAACAGCCTCGGGCTCGAGCGCGAACTCGGCCTCGATCGTGGCGGGCAGGCGTGGGTCCAGGTCCATCAGCGTCTTGCGGATCTCGAGGCCAACGGCGCGGCGGCCTTCGGCCTGGCGCGCCGCCTCGCCGCTGCCGGCATGGTGGTAGATGCGGCACACGTCTTGGATCAGGAAGGCGAGCAGCGTCCGCCCTTCTGGAGTCTTCACGGCCGCGCGGTAGGCCTCCTCGACCCGCCGCAGCCGTGCGCGGGACAGCGCGGCCTGGCGGTCGCGGATCCGCTTGAGCAGCGCAGCGCGCTCCTCGTCGTCCTCGGTTGCTCCGGTGGGAAGCTCGCGCCACGGCTCCACCGCTACGGTCTCCGGAGGCCGTTGCCGGCAGGGCACACCGTCAGCGTGACCTTAGGTGTGCCCCCACCGCCAGGGGTCGTGCGGACCCAGATCGGGAGCTGCGTGGTTACCCGGCCTTCCATGGACGCGTTGGTCACCAGCACCGTCACCAGCGCGCCGGAGACATAGTGGCCGTAGCCTTCGTTGCCAGTCGGCTCGTCCGTCTGAGCGCGGTACTGGAGCGTGCCGAACATCGTATCCACCAGCGACTGCGTCGAGATCAGCACCTCACGCGGGAACTCGGAGGCCTCAAGGGCCATCTCCCAATCGCCCTCCGCCTGGATTACGTAGGTCTGGGTGCCTTCGAGATTGGTCAGGGCCGCCATGTCGTCACCTCCGCCATCAGGGCCTCACGCGGCGCCGCCGTCGAGGCCCACTTCACGAGCTGCCCTCGGCCACCATGGCCTCGAGGGCGTTACCGTCTCCCACCTGCGCCGCGGCCAGGTCGCGCGTGGCGCGGGCACTGGACTCGACCTCCTGGATGCGCTGCTGCCGTTGGGCGGCCTGGGCGTCCGCTCGCCGGATCGCCAGCAGCTCGTCCGCCGTGGCGATCAAGCGCTGGGGCACGCCAGACAGCCGGGCGTGCTCCTCGAGCAGCGCGTCGATCTTCGCGCGCGCCCCGTCCAGGGCTGAGGGCAACTGCTGGCCGAGCTCTAGGCGGTATGCCATGTGCCGCTCGATCGGGGCCAGGCCGGCCAGCTTGAGGGCTTCGGCGATCTCGGAGGTGAACTTGACCCGGATGCGTGAGCCGGCCAGGGCCTCGGGCGGCTGGCGCAGGAAGGGTGCGTCCTGCCCCCGGTCCCACCACTCTTGCGCGCGGCGAATCATCTGCCCGCTCGCACGCTCCACCAGCGGCGCGACGAACCCGTCGTAGCGGCGCTGGAGCACCGGGCCGAGCATCGCAGACTTCTCGCCCAGCTTGGCCGCGATCTCCCGGGCCGTGCGGGCGTCGGCGCGCTGATCGCCGGCGAACATCACGAACAGGTCGACGTAATAGAGGTCGCGGATCTCCCGCGCGTAGCGCTCCTGGTGCTCGTCGAGATACTGCACCGGGGTGCGCACCTCGAACAGCGGGCGAGCCAGCGTCTCTTTGCCCGTGGCCTGCGTGTCGATCGTCAGCGCGCGCGCCAGGGTGCTGACGGGCGAGTCCTCGAGGCCCGGGCCGCCCACGATCGGCGGGGCGTTCATCTTCTCGACCGCCTCGAGGTACATGCGCTCCATCGACTGCAGGCACCCGTTGAGCCCCAGCGTGTCGATGCCAGGGCTGGAGACGCCGTACTCGTCGTCCGACGCCCGGCTCCAGCGGTCCACCAGCACGGGGAACTCGTGGTAGCCGCCGCGGCCGAGCACGCCGTCCCCGACGCGGATCGCCACACCGCTCACGTCCTGGCCGTCACGCCGGCCGCCGGTGGTTGCGTCCGGCCCCTCCCAATACACCTCACGCCAGGGGAAGGCCTCGAGGTTGCGGTGCGGGTCGTCCCACGCCGGCCACGCGGAGGTCGGCGCGATCCGGTGGCGGATCGTCAGCTTGGTGCCGTAGTTGCCGCGCTGCAGCTCCTGCTGTGAGGCCGCGGACAGCTGTTCCTTGCCCCACTGCTCGGCCGCTTCGGCCACGGTCATGGTCCAGCTGCGAGTGATCGCGTTGACGCGGCCGGTCCGGTCGTTGCCCAGGCGGTACGAGCCGATCGGCAGGGACTCGAAGCGCGAGAGCGTCTCGTCGTCATCCCAGGCCGCCATCGCCCCGGTGCCGACATCGAGGGCATCCCGGCCCGTCGCCGCCATCTGGTCGTAGAGGTTGGACCGCTCGAACATGAGCAGCAGCGCGTCCGTGAACTCCTCGAGCCACTCCGTTACCAGCGGCGTGGGGCGCAGGGCGTCCACGCCCAGCGAGATCCAAGGCCGCGCGGGGCTCGCGGTGCCGTGCTGCATCCCGGCCTCTGCGATGTTCCCGGCGCTGCGGGCGATCGGGCGCAGCACGCGCGGGTTGCGCCGGTCGGTGCGCGTGGGGTGGGCAAACCACTTAGCGCGGGTCGGGCGGGTGAGGCTCACGGCCTCCTGCCAGACGGGCAGCATGTCCTGGTAGGCCGGCTCGAGCTGGTCCGCCAGGCGGTCCAGCGCGCGGCGAGTCATGGCGCCGGCCATCACGTCAGAAGCCCAGCGAATCCGGCTTGCTGATCTCCGGGGATACGGAGCGGCCGGCACCCGTGGTCAGGTCCGAGAGACCGAAAGCGCCCAGCCGGCGCTTGCGGAGCTCCTTCGCCCGCATGCGAGCGGCCTTCTCGTCGGCCGCGTTCGAGATCTGCGGGCCGAATCTCTCGCGCTGGAGCCGCTGCCGGTACCTCTCCGGCATGAAGTCCAGCTCGAACAGCGCCAGTGGGTCGAAGGGAGTGGCCACTCCCCGAGCAGGACAGGACTCTCGGCTGATTCAAGACCCCGGCACCCACTCGCCGCCGTAGTCGACCCCCTGCGATCGGCGCGGCTGCTTGGCTGCCCACATGGCCGCAGCCTGCGGGTGGCCCGGATGGACACCTCGAGGAGCCACGTCCTGGGCGTAGGTCAGGGCCAGCGAGGAGCCCCAGTCCGGCGACCGCTTGAGCTTGCGGCGCACGCTCTCGCCGTCCTCGATGAACAGCCGATCACGGACGTAGGTGTAGGTCGGGGTGGCCAGGTCTCCGACGTAGGCCTCGACGCTGGCCGGCAGCGCCAGGCTGTCGATCACGTCCCGGGTCATGCGCCACCACATGCCGCTACGCTTGTTGGCCATGCGTGGGTCTTGATCCGAGCCGCTGAAGCAGACCCCCGTCGGCTTGAACTTCATCGCCTTGAGCTGGTCGATCCAGGAGCCGCCGTAGCCGCCCGTGTCGTCGATGAACATGGCATCGGCGTCTCGCTCACCCCAGATCCGCGCGGTCACGGCGGCGCCCTGGTGGCCGTCCACCTGGGACAACACCGTCGGCTCCCAGACCATCGAATGCTGGCGCGGCGTGATGATCGACTTGTCGAGACCGAAGCGGGCCACGTCGATGCCGAGCAGCATCGCCGCCCACTCGTAGGCGGCCGGCTGCGGCGCACGGGTCATGGCCTCGCGCACCTGGTCCTCGGTCACCAGCGTGTTGAGGGCGTGCAGCGGATAGCGGCCGAGCACGTAGACCCGGACCCAGGGGTCATCCCGGCCCAGCTTGGCCTTGTCGATCCAGCGTTGGGCCAGCTCAACAGGCACCAGCGGCGAGCGGTTCGGGTCGTCCGGGTCCGACGAGACACAGATGACCTTGTAGTCCAGGCAGTCCCGGACGCTCTTGTCGTAGAGCAGGCCCTCGGTGCTGTCGGGGTTACCCGAGAGGAGGATGCACCCGTCGGTGCACGAGGTCATGGCCTGCTCGCAGCGGTCCCCGATGATCTTGGCGACCGTGCCCACCTCGTCGCCCAGCAGGATTCCGAACTTGGGGTGAAAGCCGCTGAAGCTCTTGCCCTGGGTGGTGGGGTCGGCGTCCTTGCGCCAGCTGCGGAACACGATCGAGCGCGCGTCGCTGCGGTCGCGCAGGCGGATCTCCTCGCTCGTCTGCTCGTACAGCCGCTCCAGGAAGGGGGAGCCCGAGATCCACTTGCGAAACTCGGATTTCAGCCCCAGCTTGAGCTGGCCGTGATCGCACGAGAAGGCCAGCCCGCGGGGCACCTCGAAGCCATCCCCGCCGATCGTCAGCCGGCGCATGCCCTCCCACACCTCGAGCGCTGTCTTGCCCGTGCCCGCGCTGGCCTGCTGGACGAGCCGGCGCTGCCCAGGCACTGAGAGGTGCTCGAGGCCCTCCACCTGAGACGGCGCGAGCTCGACCCAGGGCCAGTTGTCGCGGACGAACGCGACCCCGCCCGTGCCGGGCGCTGCCCAGCTCCGCAGGCGGTCGACCCCCACCGCGTCCGCGCGCTCGGTCATCCTTCGGCGGGTGCCTCTGGCTCGTCCGCCGGGGGATCACCCTCGGGCTCGGTCAGCGGCCACGGCACAGGCCCCAGATCCAGCGCCTCCGACACCTCCTCGAGGTGAGCGCGGGCCTGGCGCTGCAGGTCGGCCAGCAGCGCGATCGAGCGCGCGCCCATCTGCTCCGACGCCGACAGCTCCACGTCGGCGGGCTTGCCGGCCAGGAGCTCGAGCGTCTGTTCATGCAGCGTGATCGCCCCGCCCTCGCCCAGCGCCGTGGCGATGTGAGTCAGTACCTGCTGGCACGCGACGTAGGCCGGGACGGCCGCTGGCGCCTGGCTGAAGCCGCCGGCGCCGTCCGGCAGGAGGATCGAGCCGTTGGCCTTGGCTGCGCGCCGCTGGTGACGGTTGGGCTGCTGCCCGCCGGGCAAGTGGCCGATGACCCGGTTGGCCATCAGCCTGAGGTCAAGGGGGGCGACTGAGCCTGGATCTCGTCCCAATCCGGCTCGTTGACCGCAATGGCGGCGTTGGCCTGCATCGACACCTGGTGGAGCTGGCGCAGGGCCAGCGTCTGCTCAGCGCTCGGCGGCGTCAGCTCCTGGATGGTCTGCGCCAGAACGCCGGCGGCAGCTCGGAGCTTGGTGTAGCGGGCGGCCTGGCCATTCGTGGGCCGGTGGTACGAGAACAGACGAGCAACGTCGAGCGGCATCGAGCCACCTCCAGGGGGGGAGGGGCTCCGGGAGAGCGCAGAGTGCCAGCTCGCGCCGGGCGAGGCTAGGTCTCGTCTTCGCCGCGCATGACCGCGAGCAGATCGCCCAGCGTGTCCTCGGTGGCCTTCTCGAGGCCCACCGCCCGCGGGATGCGCTTGCCGTAGAGCTTGTGAAACTCCTCCTCGTCGATGCGTGAGAGGTAGTAGACCAACGCCTCGTCGTCCGAGCCCAGCTTCTTGCGCGTGCGCTTGGCCAGCTCTCGAGCGCGCTGGATCGCGGCCTGGTCGAGCAGGTCGTGAATGTCGCGCGTGGCCTTGTTGGGCGTGCCCTTCTGCCGGCCGCCGGTCTTGTGGCGGCCGGGCTTGAAGGCGCCGTCTGGGCTCTCACCCACCTCTATTTCACCTCTACTTTAGAGCGAGGCGGTGGCTGGCCGGGTGCGAGCAACCAACCGCTGGCCAACGGAGCGCCAGGGGAGACGGTGAGCACATTGTCCGGGAGCTCGAGGAAGCGGGGCACGAACCCCTCCAGGTCCGCAGCGGCCGGTGGCGGAACGCGCCGGACCAGCTCGACGGATCGACTCTCGCCGGGATGCGCCAGGTCGACGCCAATCCTCTGAGCGCGATTGCGTCTCCGGCTGGCCGGCAGCGCGAACGCCACGCACCCCGCCACACCGGCCAGGGA
Organism: Planctomycetota bacterium; assembly: GCA_003644265.1. The sequence goes on along the minus strand of QNBX01000088.1, from coordinate 2,036 downwards.
CGACAGGAAGCGACGGCGGTTCACGTCAGGCCCGCCCGCGAAGAAGGCGGGTAGACCGAATCGAAGCCCGGGCGGTAGAGCTTGGACAGGGCATCCAGCGTGGTTCCGTCCAGGCCGAATGTTGCACAGGCCACCTCACCCGGGGCCGTCAGCAGCTGCGCCGCGATCTCCGTTCTACGGGCCACCTGGACCTCGCCGGCGATGTACAGCGCCACCCCGCTGAGGTCTCCGGCGATGAGCCCTCGGTGGTGCGCGCAGCAGGGCCGCACAGTCGCGGTGGACGACGACGACCAGACATCGACACGCAGCGAGTGGTGCACATAGCCGTGATCCGCCGCCAACTGCGACAGCGCCTGTGGTGCGAGCAGTCGGAACGTCCCCGCATCCGTCACCACGAAGTGGTCCCAGCTGAGTGGGGTGCGCGCTGCCGTCCCCGGGCTCGCGGTGAGCACACCACGCCCGCTCCCGAACCTCCGGACCGGCGGCAGCGCGCCCACCACGCACCCCGCCACACCGGCCAGTAGGGCCTCACGCCTCGTCAGCTTGTCCATCACGCCTCCCGCTTCGCTCCAAGGCGGAGAACGCGCCGGGATCGGCCCCGCCAGGACAGATCCCAGCCTATCACCCGCGGGGTGCCGGCGAGAAAACCCGGGGCACCTCTTGTGCTGCAGCCCTGCAGCACCGATACCCATGGCGTCGGGCGGCGCGATGGCGCGTTGCCGGTGGAGACCCGACGGGGACTGATTCATGGCCCGAAGCACCTACCTTCTGACGCAACGCGCCTCTGGCGCGGGTCGGCGTGCGGGTGAGCGTGTGGCTGTCTCCACGGCCCCCTCTCCGCGCGCCGGCCAACTTTCCCGCGGCCGTCACAACACGGCAACGCGGCAGGCGCTACGGTCGCTCCAGCGGTTGGGTTGCAAGCGGGAGCAATCCCTTGGCGCAGCCCCGACTCAACAAGACCGACAATCCCGGTTGTCCGTCCAGTTGGAGCCCTGCGGCCCCCTTCCTGGCCAGCACGGCCCCTACCCAATCCATCGGTTCTGGTCCATATTCGGGTCAGAAGATCGAGTCCGTGGGGCGGGCTCGGGGGGATCGGGCGGCGACGCCCTGGCCGAGGGGAGCGGACGGCGTGGGCGCCGTGCGGGACTGGATCACTGCGATGGAGGCCCAGCGTCTCGCGCCGAACACGGTGCGGGGCTACAGCAGCGACGTATCCCACGCGCTGAGCTGGCTGGAGAGCCAGGGGCACGCGCGCCTCGAGGACATCACCACGGCCTCGCTGCGGTCCTGGCTGGTCAGCTCGCGCGAGAACTCGGCCCGCACCACCCGCCGCTGGCAGGCCAGCCTGCGCGCCTTCTTCCGCTGGGCCGTCGAGGACGGCCTGCTGCTCACCGACCCCGCCAAGCGCCTGCGCCCGGTGCGCGTGCCCAAGACGCTGCCCAAGTACCTCACGCCGGCCCAGGTCCGCACGCTGCTCGACGCCGTGCCCCTCTCCAACCCGTTCCGGGAGCGGGACTATGCGCTCATCCTCTGGCTGTTCGAGACGGGCTGTCGCATCGGGGAGACGCTCAACCTGCAGCTCTCGGCGCTCGATCTGTCCACCCGCTCGGCTCGCATGATGGGCAAGGGCTCCAAAGAGCGCCTGGTGGCGTTCGGGGACGCCACGGCCACGGCGCTGGGCCGCTGGATCGAGGCGCGGGACCGCCACCTCGAGCAGCACGGCCTGGCAGATGCCGGCTGGGTCTTCGCGACCCGGAGCGGCAACGGCATCCAGCACTCGGCCTGGGACAAGGCCCTCAAGTGCTACGCGCGCAAGGCCAAGCTGCCGTTCACGGTGTCCAGCCACATGCTCCGGCACAGCTTCGCCACGGCGCTCTGGGAGGGGGGCATCGACCCCTTCGTGCTGCGCGACCTCATGGGTCACGCCAGCCTGGACAGCACCGCGATCTACACCCACGTCTCGGACGCTCGCCGGCGCGCGGCCTACGACGCCACCTTCCCGCAGCTGTAGCGCGCCCACCGCGCGCTCGCGCGGG
>QNBX01000087.1 GCA_003644265.1 Planctomycetota bacterium | reverse complement strand
GCGCATCTCGCCGTAGGGCAGCGCCGCCAGCTCGACGGAGGTGACGCGACCATCGACCAGCAGCTCGAGCGTGAACGCCGGCGCGTCGCCGACGTACATGCGGTAGTTGATCGAGAACATGCGCTCCAGCGTGCGGTACCTCAGCGCCGTGCCCAGGCCATCGGTGGGCGTGAAGCGGAACAGATCGCGCACGAGCTCGTCGGTGGGGGTCCCGTTGATGGAGAGGATCTCGGCGGCGACCGGGACGGCCGGATTGCCGGAGAGGTTCTTCCTGACATGCAGCGCTCCGCCGAGGAACTGCACGGACAACGGCAGGAAGCGGCCGCTGCCCATGAGCGCGCCGAAGCCGGCGCGGGGCAGGTCCCAGCTGGTGTGGCTGCAGCGGATCTCCGCCACCGCGGGGACCACCGCTCGCTGGAACTGCAGCAGCGTCATGTCGTCGTGCAGCTCGCGCCGCGCCTGGTCGAACAGCGCGTCCATGCGCGCACGGTCGGTGTAGCGGTAGATGGACGGATGGGTCTTCTCGAGGGTGGACCTCAGCAGGCTCAGGTCCTCCAGCAGCTCGGCCTGGGTGAAGTCGGCCCGGGTGAACTCGGCTTGGCTGAACTCCGCGGACGAGGCCGGAGCGCTGAGCGGGACCAGCGCGCACAGGGCTGCGAGGGCCGTGACACAGGGACTGCTTGGCAGGGTGTTCATGATGCGTTCTCCGTTTTCAGCATGTGCCCGAGCAGGGCGTGCACGCTCGTCGTCCAGTGCTGCTCCAGCAACCGACCGGCCCCCGCCAGGTCTCCGTCGCCGAGCTTCACCACGATCGCTTCGTGATCTGATGCGCTCTCGTCTTCGCCCGCGTACATGTAGATCCACTCGTAGCGCCGGGCCTGGCGTTTGAGCGTGGCGAGCAGCTCGGCGGCCCGCCGGTTGCCTCCGCGCAGCAACAGCTGATCGTGCCAGCGCGAGTCGAGCTTGATGGCCTGCTCGGCCTGCCCCACGGCTCCCCGGAGCTCCTGGTCGATCTGCCTGAGTCGTGCCAACTGCGGCTCGTCGGCCGGCTTCGCGCTGGCGAGGATGACGCGCTCCAAGGCGCCGATCATCGGGTAGATCTCGCGCACCTCATCGGCGCTCAACGGCGTCACCGTGGCCGCCTTGCCGGTGCTGCACTCCACCAGCCCCTCGGCGGCGAGCTGTCGCAGCGCCTCGCGGATCGGTGTCCGGCTGACGCCGAGCTGCGCGGCCAGCTCGACCTCGCTCACGACGGAGCCGGGGGGCAGCTCACCTTTGACGATGCCCGCCCGGAGCTGGTCGACGGCCTGCAGTGTGAGGCTGAGCTTGGGGATCTGCTTCATGACCCGGGGCGTCCAATGGGCACGTTGTCTTGCATGCAGTATACAGGATACATAGAAGTGGCGCCAGGGCCCCTCGCGGCGGATGTCGATGCCAGCTCGTCTGGCTTGTGCTGCGGTCGTCCCGACGGCGCCTAACGCTCGCCGCCTGCGCCCGCGTTGTGGTCCTCGCTGAGCGTCAGCGCGACGCGCGCGCGCAGGCCGTCGTGCTCGAAGGTCGCGCCGAGCTGGGCGTACAGGATGGCCGCCGCCGCGCTGGGCAGGTCGGGGCCGTCGAGCGGAGCGCCGGGGTGGCCATACAGCGTCGACTCCATGGTCTGCCAGGCCTCGTTCCAGCGGTACTCTCCTCCGCTGGGGCAGACGGGCTGACGCGCGAACCAACGCTGGTGGGTCAGCGCCGGGTCCGCGTCGGGAAAGCGCCGCTGCCACTCGTTCAGGATGGGCAGGTTGGACCACGAGGCCAGGCGCAGCCCGCGTTGCAGGTCCACGATCCGGCTGTCGTACCGGGCGAGCGTCGCCTGCACGTCGACGCGCAGGCCCAGGTGCTCGCCGAGCCAGGGGGCCTCGCGCTCGACGGCCGGCGTGGTGCCCGCCTGCTTCGCAGCCGCTCGCGCGAGGCGGCGATCGATGGCCGCGTGGATGAGCCCCTCGTTGGGGCTGAGCGTGAGGTGTTCGGGTCCGGTGCTGTAGTAGATCGCGAAGTCCTCCGGGATCGCGTCGTTGGCGTTGCCGACACGCACGTAGCTGATGCCCTCATGCTCACGGTTCTCCCAGACGGTCGTCCCGGGCGCGCTGGACTCGACCAGGCCGCGCATCGTCGTCAGGAAGACGGCCAGCTTGAGCCCGTTGCCCACCTCGACCTGGAGCGCCACGGGGAGCTGGTGCATGTGCTCGAGCGCGTAGTCCTCGGGTTGCTCGGACGCGGCCAGCTCATCCCAGAAGGCCGTGTCATCGATGCTGAGCGAGAGCGAGCCGCCGATCCACCCGAAGATGTCGACGCCCGGGGCGAGCACCTTCAGCAGCGCCGTCTCCGACATCATGGAGAGCTGCCGGCTGCCCAGGGCCACGCTGTACTGGAGCATGGTGCCCGGGTGCAGGTCGCCTGAGCGCGGCGCGATGGAGCCGCCGCGCGCGAGCTCGACGAAGCGCTCGTAGTCGCTGTCGGCCATGAGCGGGCGCACCGTGACGTCGGCCTTGATCTCACCCGCGCTCAGATCGAAGCGCACGGCGATGGGATCGAAGACCTCGCGCCAGCCGTCTTCGTAGCCCCGCAGCCAGCGCGTGTAGAAGGCCTCTTCTTCTTCGGTGACCAGCTCGAGGTCGAGCTCGCTGATGGGCGTGGCGAAGGCCAGTGACCCGTAGGACGCCGAGCGCAGTCGCGTGCCGAGCATGGTCAGCGCTCCCACGTCGGGCAGGTCGTCGGGCGCGGGGATCGAGACGGCCGGGTCGGGCGGGGCCCGGTCTGCGTCGAGCAGCCGGGCGGTGACCTCGCTCAGCAGCGCGGCGGCCCGGGCGCGACGCGACTCGCCGATGCGCAGGCGCGGCCCGCACCAACGTCGGATGGTGGCGTCGGACAGGATCAGCAGGGCCGACTCGCCGGGGGCACCGAGGCGATAGCGGTCGCGAAAGAACGTGTACTCCGGCAGGCTGTCCAGGGCGGGCGCGAGGCCGCTGCCCACCCGGGCCAGACGCGCGAGCTGGGCCCGCGAGTTGGTGACGACCACGGCGCCGTCGAGCGCCGCCACGTAGGAGCACACCGAGCGCTCGGCGTCGGCCAGGCCCGTGTAGGCCAGGCCTTCGATCTCGCCGCTCAGGGCCTCGACGCCGGGGCGGCCGGCCAACGCCAGCTGCACGCGCGCCTGAATGGCGGCCAGCGTCGCGTGGGCCTCGCGCGGCTCGAACAGCAGCGCGATGTCGGAGCCGGTGCGCAGGTAGGAGTCGCCCCCGGTCAGCGCCACGCTGGCGATCAAGTGCGGGCCCAGCAGCCGCGCCAGGTCGCTCATGGGCAGGCCCAGCTGCTGCTCGTAGCGTTGGCGCGTGTGGGCGCTCTCGGCGCGGCGCTCGGACAGGCGGCCCAGCGGCGCCAGCAGATCGTCCAGCTGGTCGGTCACGGCGACCAATGCCTCGAAGCTCGGGAACAGCAGGGCGTGCTGGTCCGCAGGCATGAGCGCGGCCAGCGGATCGCGCGCGGGCTCGAGCCCCTCGATCAGCGCGCTCCAGTCGTACTCCAGCGCGGAGAGCCCCGGGATGTCGTCGATGGGCACGTCGGCCTCGGCGTCGGCGGCAAAGGGCAGCAGCCGGTCGAGGGCCAGGTTCTCGGACAACGCGCGGCCACCCGAGAAGAGCTCGAACGACCCCTGCAGGCTCGCGGACCCGGACGGGTCGCGCCGATCAGCGCTCTGCGTGAGCTCGGGGGCGGCCTGCTCGAGCGTCTTCAGCGCGGCGCTGCGTTGGTGCCGGAACCACGCGGCGCCGGTGTGCTCCGCTCGCAGATGCGCCGCTGCGGTGTCAGCCACGACCTGCAGCCACTCGCCCCGGGCGTCCGCGCGCAGGGCCTCGGCCGGCACGACGAAGTCCACGGCCAGCTGGCCGCTCCAGTCGTCGTTGGGCACGAACAGGCGGCCGGCGACATCCCGGGCTGCGGGCAGGCGCAGGGCCAGGGTGGCGCTGAGGGAACGGTTCGTTCTCCAGCGGCTGGCCAGCTCGCGCGGCGCGACGACGCAGCTGCCCGGGCCTTCGATGATGGCGCGCTGGCTGAACTGGTTGCCGCCCGGGCCGGCGCTGAAGAAGACCCCATCCGGGAACGAGACACCTTGCTTGCTCTCGCTGGCGTAGACATCGCTCCGGGTCCCCGTGGGGATGCCGTCTCCGCGCTGGCGCGGTGTGACGAAGTCGAGGTCGGTGAGACGCGACACGAAGTACACGTGCCCGTCGGGGGCGACCGACGGGGGCGCCACGGGCTCATCGACGCCCGCGTCTTGCGCTCCGGGCGCGGCTTGCGCGCTCAGCGCGGCGCAGCCCAACGACAGGGCCAGGAGCCAGGTCAGGGGCCAGGGCGCAGCCCGCCTCGTCGCCTTCAGTCCGGTCGGCGACGCAGCCCGCAGCGGGTCTCCGGACGCTGCTCCCAGCGAATCCCAAGTCACGCGGCGCATGGCGAGCCTCCCTGTCGCGTGCCTGTCGTGCCGGATGCAGCGCTCGATGCACCCCGACACGGACTCTAGCAGGGCGGGATGTCGCCTGGGTGGCAGCCGAGGAACCATGTTCACCCAGGCTCGCGTGCCGGGCTCGCGGCGGGCACACTCGGCCCATGAACAAGAGAACCCGAGCCGCTGCGGACCTCGACTCCGGCGACACGACGCGGATCGAGCGCGTCTGCGACGAGCTGACGCTGATCGAGCAACTGCTCGACCTGGACGGCAAGGAGTTGCTCGAGCTGGGCTGCGGTCGCGGCGAGAACACCCTGGCCATCGCGCAGCCTCACATCGCCCCGCGCGGCGCACGCTCAGGGAATGATGATCTCGAGTCCCCCGGTGGCGGAGTAGCCGATGGGGCTGGCGGGGTCCGCGAAGAAGACCTGGGTGGTCATGTGGAAACCAGACGCGCTGGCCGGGAAGGGGATCTGCAGGTTGACCTGGCCGCCGCCCGCACCCACGCCGCCGACGGGCAGCGAGTAGTTGATCGGCAGCACCGGGGACACGTTCAGGGTGCAGCCCGAGTTGCCGATGGGCGTGGCGGCCTGCTCAAAGCCCAGCAGCATGAGCCCGGTCGAGCCCCCCAGGATGTCGGCGATCGAGAGGCTGAACACGTCGCCGGCGGCCGGGCAGTCCTCAAACGAGAAGGCCGGCACGAGGCCGCCGCTGCCGGGCCAGCCGCTGCCGTAGAGCGCGGCGCTGCAGGCGCCCGTCGGCTGGGTCCAGGCCGTCAGCGCCAGGGACGGAGCGCCGACCCAGTGCTCGCCCGGGAGATCGGGTGAGAGCAGGCGCCAGTCCTGACCCTCCAGCGTGCTGACCGGCGGTCCGATGCAGCCGCCGGGCGTGGCGCAGTCGCCCGTCCACTGCACGGCAAGCCAGACCTCCTGCGCGGTGTCCAGCGGGAGGTTGAGGCCCGAGACCCGGTAGCAGTACTGCGGCAGCGTGGCGTGGATCTCCTGCCCCAGGGTCCAGTCGCCCAGATCGGCTGGGGTGATGGGCAGCTCGAGGTGTGCCAGGTCGCCGGAGAGGGGCTGCCCCGCCGCGGCCATGTCCTGGGCCAGCTGGAAGTCGCTGAAGATGTCGAGCTGCAGGCCGCTGATGTCGGCCTTGGAGAGCGCCGAGTTGGTGCCCGCCAGCAGGTCGAGATCGGTCAGGGTCACGTCGCCCGGCGAGGTGAGCTTGAGCATGGCGGCGCGCCACGAGCCCGAGGGCATCTGGGTCACCAGGGCGCCGTCGAAGCCCGCGCTGCCCGGCCGGCCGAGGGTGGCGTGGATCGCTGCCGCGTTCAGGTCGCCGTCCTGCTGGACGGTGATCATCTGGTCGCTCGCCACGTCGTGCACGACGGTCTGCTTGCCGTCGGGCCAGAAGACCCGCAGCTCGTCCGCAACCAGCTGGTTGCCCATGCCGAAGTGCAGCTCGAAGGGGCGACCCGACATGTAGCTGCCGCCGCCGATCAGGTCCTGGTAGGCGACGGCTCCGCCCGCGCTGACGCGCACCCGGGCGCCCACGCCATCGCGGTTGCTGCTGCTGCCCTGCAACTTGATGTCGAGCCAGTGGTGGCTGTCGGTGGTCTGGTTGAGCAGGAAGCTCACCGGCTGATCGATGTTGGTGATGAGCAGGTCCATGTCGCCATCGCGATCGGCATCGAAGGCGATGGTCGCGCGGGCGTCGCTGACGATGGCGGCGTTGGCGCTCTTCAGCTCGGTGAACTGACCGCCGCCGATCTGACCGAACAGGAACGAGCGCACGCCCATCAGCAGCTCCTCGGTGTCGGGAAAGCCGGGGACGTCGATGGCCATGCCCGTCCCGAGCCACTCATCGAAGCCGTTGACGACGAACAGCTCGTGGGCGCCGTCGTTGTCACAGTCGACCCACTCGACACCCCAGCCCCAGCCCGTGTTGGCCACGCCGGCGCCCCATGCGTCGTCGTCGAAGAATGTGTTTCCGTCTGCTGAGAAGCTGTTGATCTGCAGCGTGTTGCCGCCCCAGTTTCCATAGGGGTCGGTGGCGTTGCAGGTGTAGACGTCGAGGTCGCCGTCGCCGTCGAAGTCGAGCACCGCCACACCCATGTCCGACCCGACGTGGGTCGCGTTGGTCTCTCCTGTGGCGTCCACGAACTGGCCACCCGTGTTGCGGAAGTAGAAGTCCGGCAGGCCGTCGATGGCCTGGTACAGGTCGGAGTCCCCGTCGTTGTCGAAGTCGGCGAAGATGGGCGTGAAGGCGTTGCTCATCAGCTCGCCCAGGCCTGACGCCAGCGACGTGTCCTCGAACAGGAAGCCGCCCAGGTTGCGATACAGGTAGCTGTGGCCTTCGAGCATGTTGCCGGCCGGCCCGCCCTTCCAGTTGGTGACGTAGATGTCGAGCAGCCCGTCAGCGTCGTAGTCCGTGACGCCCATGCCTCCCTTGATCAGGCCCAGGGGCGCAAAGCCGCTGCCGCTGGTGACGTCAGCGAAGCTGCCGTCGCCCAGGTTCTGGTAGATCGCGGACGGGGAGTGGCCACCGCCGCTGATGGAGTCGTTGGCCAGGATCAGGTCGAGCCAGCCGTCGTTGTCGAGGTCAACGAACATGGGCGTGCGCGTATGGCCCAGGTTGTCGACGCCGGCGGCGGCCGCCACGTCGATGAACGCGAGGCTGCCGGTCTCGATCAGTTGGTTCTGGAAGAGCGCGTTCGGGTTGTCGAGCTGGGCCGCGAGGTACACGTCCAGATCGCCGTCGCCGTCGTAGTCCGCGACGGCAGCGCCGTTGCCCATGTTGCGCTGCATGTAGACCATGCCGCCGGGCAGGCTGGCGGGCCAGATGTCCTCGAACGTGTCGCCGTAGGTGACGGTGTGATTCAGTCCCAGAGTCACGGCAGATTCGGCGTAGCTGATCTGGGCGGCACACGGTGTGGCGGCCCCTGCGACCCAGCCCAGTCCGGCGGTCCAGCCCGCACAGCAGAGGGCGGCGGCTCTGAGCGAGGCCGGGCGGACGCTCCGGGTCGTGGTGCTTGCGGCCGGGTGGGTGCTCGCCATGGTCCTGTCCTCCTTTGGATGTCAGCTCAGACTCTCGAAGCAGCCTACTCTGAAGGGCTACTCCTGTCGCGCCGCGTCGCGAGGACCCGCGGCGCACGCCTGCCGGGTTGTGCCCACGGGAGCTGCGGCGACGCGGGTTGGCGTATCATCGGCTCAGCTCTCCTCCCTCGCGGAATCGACCCAGCCATGCGCCAACCGACCAGCCTCGAACGCAGCTGCCTGATCGACTGCATGGTCGGCTCGGCGCTGGACGGCATGTGCGTCGGCCTCGTGATCCTGACCGAGTCGGGCAAGCTGAGCTGGCTCAACCGGGCCGCCGAGGACCTGCTCGGCGTGAAGCGCGGCGAGGTCACGGGCGAGCTGTTCACGCACGTCCTGCGTGACCCGCAGTTCTCTGCCTTCTGGCACGAGGCGAGCCAAGCCGAGGGCAACGCCATGGGGGAGGTGACGACCCACTGGCCGCGGCACGGCGAGCTCAAGGTCAACGCGTCGTACTGCCGTTCGAGCGACGGGGAGGTGCTGGGCCGGGCCGTGCTGTTCTGCGACGTGACCGCCGAGCGCACGGTGGCGGTGAATCTCTCCGAAGAGCTCACGCGTCGCTTCCTCGAGCTGACCCACGACAGCACCTCCGCGCCCCGGGCGCCGCAGGAGGGGCTCACCGCGCAGGAGCTGCGTATCCTGGGCCACGTGGGCGAGGGCATGAGCAACGCCGAGATCGGCGAGGCCATGTTCATCTCGACCTCCACGGTGCGCAGCCACCTCAAGCACCTGTACGCCAAGCTCGACCTGGGCTCCCGGGCCGAGGCGATCAGGTACGCCATCCAGAACGGCCTGACCGGCTAGTCCGGGTTGCTCCACAAGCCGCGAGCTCGGATGGCGGCCGGGGCGACTGGGGCGACTGGGGCGACTGGGGCGACTGGGGCGACTGGGGCGGCCGGGGCGGCCGAGGCGGCTGGGTCGGCGCCCAGGGCCTGCTCTGAGCAGATGCCCCCAAGGGGGCAGGGAAACCCCCTCCCGGGGCGATAACCGGGGGCCCAAACGCGACCGATACTTCAGGTGATTCCTCAGCCTGGAGGTCGGATCATGCGCTTCAACAACAACATGGTGTGGGTACTCTCGATCGCGCTGCTCCTCGGTGCTTGCAGCGATAGCAGCACGGGTGGTGGAGGCGGTGGCGGAGGCGGTGGAGGCGCCACGAGCGACTCTGTGCACGCGTTCAGCTTCGACGAGGACAGTCAGACCTACCTTGTGGGAGGGCACGAGGTCGCGCTGGCCGACGTCCAGCGCGATCTGGTCGGGACGCTCTGCAGCAAGTGCCACCCCAACGCGGTGCCAGAGGTGAAGGACTCCGTGCACTTCAACCTGGCCGCGGCCACACCACGGGTGATGTTCCCGGGTGGGGGCGCCCACGGCATGATCGACCGAGCCTGCGGGCTGCCGGGCACGACGGGCCTGACCAACTCATTTACCGATGTGAACCTGGGCGAGTGCGCCAAGTGCCACGTCGGTCGCTACCTGCCCATGATGGAGGGCATGTTCTCCGGCATGTTCACGCAGATGGGCGTGGCCGATCCGGCGGGGCAGGCCGAGCAGCTCGTGAACGCGGGCATCGACTGCCTGATCTGTCACGCGGAGACCTACCGCTCGTGGCCCGAGGACGGCACCCTGGCCAGCTTGGCCGGCACGGCGCCGCCCGATGGCGCCTCCCCCACGCCGACCGGCTCGGCGCGCGTCGCCCGTGACGACGGCGACTTCGACCGGGATGGCGTTCCGGACCTGGTGATCGACGTGGACGGCGACGGCACGCCCGACGCGCCGCTGATGATGGACACCGATGGCGACGGCGTGCCCGAGACGCGCTGGCCCACCGTGGCGCAGGATCGCAGCCCGGCGGCGCTGGCCTCCATCGGACCCACGACCGAGCACACCTGCCTGCGTTGCCACGAGCACGCGCGCACCGGCTACAAGCGCGGCACGATGTTCATCGAGGGGCGTGACGTGCACTCCACGGCGACCACGGGGCCCTTCGCCGGCGCCGAGAACCGTTGCACCGTGTGTCACACGGAGCGCGACCACAAGTTCATCCGCGGTCACTCCGTGGGTGGCGATCTGGCGGCCGCTGACTACATGCCGCCCGCGCCCGGCCTGCCGGTCGATCCAGATGACGCCTTCGACGTGAGCTGTGTGAAGTGTCACGACGGGATCGGCAAGTTCGGCGACAACTACCACAGGCCCAGCCACCTGGAGGCGATGTCCTGCGAGACCTGCCACATCCCGTACGGCAGCGGTCTCACCTACTCGCTGTTTGGCCACGGTGGCCAGGTCAGCTTCGCCCGCAACGACGAGGGCAAGGACACGCGCCTGGTCGTGGCCGACATGTACATCAATGAGGGCGGGAGCGACATCGAGGCCGACCTGGACGCCTACAAGACCCCGCCCGTGCTGATGTGGTTCGACGGCGGGTCGTCATTCCTGGCCCAGCCCTTGGCGGCGCGCGGCATGCCCAACGCCAAGATCACGCCGTTCAAGCCCATGGCCAACGGCATGGTGTTCGATGCGCGCTTCTTCGACGGCGTCATGCTGAACAACGACGCCGGGGCGCCCTACAACGCCCACTCGATGTACCGCTTCTACGCAGAGGGTGCCAACGCAGAGGCCTTCTCCGCGCTGGGCATGCTGGCCACGCCGCCGACCGACACGCGCAAGGTGACCCTGGCCGACTTTGGCAGCCCGGACCCCGACCTGCAGGCCATGGCGCTGATGCAGATCTTCCCCAACCTGGTGTACTTCGACAAGGGCACCTTCGGCTACGAGCACTACCTCACGCGCACGGGCTCGGCCCTGGACGCGAACGGCGATGGCCTGGTTGACTCCGGGCAGTCGATGCTGGGCGACATGCTGGTGGCCGCCAACGCGGGTCTGGCGCAGTTCCAGGCCTTCAACCGGCCGATGGGCTTCCCTGACGGCTACGAGTGGTACCCGCCCTACGACGACGTCTCCGACGTGATCAGCATGAAGCTGCCCGATGGCAGCCTGATCAAGATGTTCCTGCAGATGCAGGCGGCGGGGCTGCCTCCCGAACAGCAGGGCCCGTTCATGGAGGCGATCGAGAACTACCCCTCGTTCTCCGCCATCACCTTGGGCGGGCACGGCGTCGCGCCGAAGGAAGAGGCCCTGGGTGCCGCGCCCTTCTCGTGCCTGGATTGCCATGGGTCGGACGGCGTCTTCGCTCGCCCGGTGCCGGTGGGGCGCAAGCTCCCCGTCAACATGGGACCCATGGGCGTGCTCGAGATGCCGATCTACGCCTGGCGCTACTACCAGGTGGAGCAGCTGGTCGATCTGGGCCTGGCCACGAGCAGTGAGGAGGTCCTGTCGGGTGCGGTCGACGTCGACATCGACGGCGACACGAACTTCCTGCGCGTGAGCGACACCGAACTGGTGCTGAACTGGTTCGCGCCCAACGCGCCGGACGGCTACCGACCCGCAGACGACCCGGCGGCCCTTGCGGGCACCAACCTCGGCGTCGCGGACCTGACCTGGAACGGCGGGCCCTGGATGCCGGTGCTGGAGCCGGTGGTCGACTATGTCCCGAACTACGAGGTTCTCGGTTACCAGGCATCCGAGATCCTCTGGCCATAGCAACACGGCCAGCGGGGTGGCCGCCTCAGGGCGGTCGCCCCGCACATCACACCAGCCGGGGTCGGCGCCGAGGGTGCCGGCCCCGGCTGGCGTGCTGGGGGCGCCTGTCGGCGCGCGCGTTCGTGCTCGAGGCCGCCCGCGTGCGCGGCAGCGAGCGAGCGTGCGCGCGTTCTGGCGTGCGTTCTGGCGTGAGTCAGCGCGGGGTTCAGCGGTCGGGGATCGTCAGCACGACCTCGTGCGGGGTGTCGGGCTGCAGGCTCACGTCGACCACGCGGCTGGTGCGGCCCTGGTACACGGCGTCGATGCGCAGGGTCTGGGGCGTGTCGGGGTGCAGCACGAAGCGGCCCGCGGCGTCGGTGCGCATGGGGCGTGGGATGCGCGGCCTCAGCGTCGTGTCGGGAGAGGCCGGGGAGCGGGGGTCCGTCGCGAGCCTGAACGTGATGTACGCGCCGGCCAGGGGCTGCCCGCCGCGCGACACGACCCGTCCACGCAGCAGGGCCGGCGGGCTCAAGCGCAGCTCGATCTGGTCGGCCGGCGCCTGGTACAGGGCCGCCGCGCTCCAAATGCCCGAGGTGCCGGAGGCTGGGTGCCAGACGAAGAGGGCCGAGTGGGCGCCGCGCAGCCGGAGCGTGCAGCGGCCGGCGTCATCCGTGCGCAGGCGCGTGACGTTGCGCAGCCTGCTGGTGGCGTCCATGTCCGCCGCGCCGACCACCGCCAACACCTCGCGCTGGGCGCCCAGCACGATCTCCGCCCGGGGCACCGGGTGGCCGTGGCTGTCGACGACGCGCAGCACCAGCGTCAGTTCGTTCGTCGCTGGCGGGTGGCCTGGCGCTGCTGACTCGCCCGTGAGCGGCTCGGTGGAGGACGGCGCCGGCGCGGGCAGTTCCACCGGCGCGGGCTGATGGGGCGCGGGCGCCGCAGGCTCGGTGGCGATCGAGGGGGGCGCCAGCTGCGGTGGCTGTCGCACCGGCTCGTCCGATCGCCCCGCGGGAGCTCCCAGCCAGAAGGCCGCGCCGAGAGCGATGGCCACCACCAGGGCGGCGAGCAGGGGCAAGCCGCTGCGTCCCCTGGGCGTGGCCTTCATGGATGAGCCTCCTGGCGCGTCGGCGCCGCGGGCGCGCGCGCGAGCGTGGGCAGCCTAGTCTGATCCCGGGCTGGTTGCTCCCCCGGTCCCGCTCCAGGGGTGTTTCCTGCGTGGTGGTCATGGGCATCAGGTGGTATGATTACCACATGATCAGAAGATAGGCCTTCGTGATGATCTCACCTCGTCAGCTCCCGGGAGCGCCGGCGATGGAGAGCGCCCGCCGTCCCAACGTGCCGAAGCAGCCCTCGCTGGTCGAGCCAGCCGGGGCGGGGCAGCATGTCGGCGTCCAGTCGTCGGATGCGCTGCGCAAGTCGCCGGAAGAACCGCCGGTGTCGCCCGCCGGCGAGCTCGCCCGGGCCCTGCTGCAGGGCATGCTCGACCCGGTGCTGGCCATCGACGAGCACGGCATCATCCGCGTGGCCAGCCGCTCGGTGCAGGGCGCCTTCGGCTACGCGCCCGAGGAGTTGGTGGGGCGCAACGTGAAACTGCTCATGCCCGAGCCCCAGCGCAGCGCGCACGATGGGCACCTCGCGCGCTACCGCGCCGGCGGGCAGGCCACCATCCTGGGACGCACGCTGGAGCTGCAGGTGCAGCACCGCGACGGCTTCCTGATCGACGTCGAGCTGTCGGTGGCCCAGGTGGACGCGCCGGGCTCGCAGCGCCTGTTCATCGGCAGCTTCCGGAACGTGACGCGGCGGCGGGAGGCCGAGCGCGCCGAGCGCTCCATGCTGCGGGCCTTGGCCACCATCGGGGAGTCGGCCGCGCTGCTGGCCCACGAGATCAAGCACCCCGTCACCGCCGTCAACCTGGCCCTGCGCGCGGTGGCCCAGAAGCTGGGCGAGGACGAGCGCCAAGTGGTGGGCGACCTGGCCGCGCGCATGCGTCGGCTGGAGCTGCAGCTGCGGCAGACCCTGTCGTTTGCCCGGCCGCTGGACCTGGCCTGCGCGCCTTGCCGCCCCGACGCGCTGCTGGCCCGGGTGGCCCAGGCCATGGGACCTGTGCTCGAGAGCGCAGGCGTCAGCTTGGAGCGCCACGTCGCGGACGCTGCGCCGCCCGTGCCCGTCGATCACGCGCGCCTGGAGGAGGTCATTACCAATCTGCTCATGAACGCGGTGGAGATGCTCGGCCCTGGCGGTCGCGTGCGCGTCGTCGTGACCCGCGATGGCCCCGGGCACGTGCTCTTCGAGCTCGAGGACGACGGCCCGGGTGTTCCCGCTGCGCTGAGCTCGAGCCTGTTCCAGCCCTTCGTGACCTCCAAGGCTGAGGGCACGGGCCTGGGGCTGCCCATCTGTCGCCGCATCGTTGAAGCGCACGGCGGCAGCATCGATGTCCGCGTGGGCCCGCTGCCCGACGGGGCCTTGGGCGGCGCCTGCTTCCGCGTCCGCTTGCCGCTACAGCGCCCGGCCGGGGGAGCGTCGCCGTGAGCATCCGCATCTACCTGGTGGACGACCACAGCATGACGCGCGCCGGCCTGCGCAGCCTGCTCGGCAGCATCGACGATCTGGAGGTGGTGGGCGACGGCGGCGACGCGCGCGCGGCCATCGAGGCCATCGCGCAGCTGCGCCCCGACCTGGTGCTGCTCGACATCACCATGCCGGGGTTGTCGGGCATCGACGCCATCTCGATGATCCATGAGGTGTATGCAGGGGCTCGAGTGGTCATGCTGACGCACCACGAAGGCGGCCGCTTCGTCGAGCAGGCCCTGAGCCAGGGCGCCGTGGGCTACCTCTCCAAGGACTCCGAAGCGGCGGAGCTGGCCCTGGCCGTGCGCGCGGTCATGCAGGGGCAGTCGTACGTCTCGCCCAAGGTCATGGGGGGGCTGCTGAGCGCGGCTCGCGTTGACGCACACGGCGGCCCGGGCCTGGCGTCGCTCACGCCGCGCGAGCGCGAGGTCTTCCAGCTGCTGGCCGTGGGCCTGTGCAACAAGGAGGTGGCGCGCAAGCTCGACATGAGCCTCGGGACCGCCAAGAAGCACCGCGAGAACCTGCAGCGCAAGCTGGACTGCCACTCGGGCGCCGAGCTCGCGCGCCTCGCCTTCCGCGAGGGGCTGCTGGAGGAATGAGCCCTGCGCACTTGTGCTGAGGGCGGCTGGGGACTGCTCCCCAGGCCCTGTCCGCCCTGCTGCGCATGGACCGGCCCGCGCTGGCAACTAGGCTGAAGCGCGGCTCTACTGGAGGAGCAGCGGTCGGTGGCGCGCCGCCGCCGACGCGCCAGTTCGGCTGCGGGCGCCCGTGAGTCGCGCCCACGGAACGCGCCCCCCCAGGAGCCTCTTTCGGAGGGTCTTGTCATGCTCGCACGCCTCATGATTCTCTCTGCCGTGCTGATGCTCTGCGCGGCTCCGGTCATGTCCCAGGGCCCGCTGCCGCTCGGCAGCCAGACCGCCGGTCCCCTGGCCGAGGCGCCCCTGCAGGCCAGCTTCGAGGTCTGGTGGTCCGTGGTGGGTGATGAGTACGAGGTCCACTTCCAGCTGTCCGGCGCCGAGGGCGAGTCCTTCGCTGTCCTGGGCGCTCCTTCGGGGGGCGCAGGCCCCACGCCGCCGAGCCTGGTTGGTGTGGCGCCGCTGGACCCGAACGGTGACGGCAGCCTGTGCTTCATGCTGCGCCGCATGCCGGGCACGCCGTTCCACTTCACGGCGGCCTACAAGCTCGGCAGGCAGGTGGCCGTCGTGCCGGGTCCAGACTCGGACGGAGCTGATCTGGTCTGCGACAGCCTCGACTTCGACTACACGCTGGGCGCCGACTGGGCCATGACCTCCGGCCGGCAGATCGACGAGCAGTGGGCCGACATCGGCATGCACGTCACGGCTCGCAGCGCCGTGCCGGGCAAGCCGGACATGGCCATCCTGTTCGACTCGGACCTGCCCTCGCTGCACGACCCCGATCTGGTGGTCGGTGAGGGCCAGCTCCTGATCCTGCCCGAGAACGATTTCGACGTGGCGCCGTTCGACGGCCTGGTCGATGTGCCCGACGACTCGGCTTCGGGCGGCAGCATGTTCTTCGACTTCGACATGGCCTATGACCTCATGCGGGTCAAGCTGGTCGACTTCGACGAGCCCGGCTCGCAGCTGAAGTTCTTCCGTGACCACAACGTGGTCACGCCTGGCTTCGTGATCGACATCCCGGTCGTCGGCGACGGCGAACTGCAGACGTTGATCTTCAACCAGCCCAACGTCACCCGGGTCGAGCTGGTCCTGGCGGGCTCCGGTGCCGTGGTCGGCGTGTGCGGCATCCCCTGTCCACGTGTGATCAACTTTGACGAGTCGCCCTTCGGTCGCCCGTTGGACATCGCCGCCGGCCTGATCGTGGACGACCAGTTCTACGACTCGGGTCTGGGTGTGCGCATCTCGGCCATCAACGGCTACGGCAGCGGCCAACTGCCGGCTCAGAACCACCCTGACGAGGTGGTGGTCTTCGACTCGGACTTCCCGTCCGGTGGAGACTGGGACCTGGGCGTCTACCTGGGCAACATCGTGGTGATCGCCGAGGACGACTTCGACCACGACCCGGTCGACGGCCTGGTGGATGACCCGGACGACGAGGCCGAGGGCGGTGTGATCACCTTCGAGCTGGGCCGCAACATCGTCGGCTTCCGCGCCACCCTGGTGGACGTCGATGAGGCGGCGGGTCCCAGCGAGCTGCGCTGCTACGACGAGTACGACGTCATGCTCGGGACGCCGATCCCGCTGGTGCCCGGGCCGGACGGCAACATCCAGGTCATCACCGCGGAGTTCGACACCATGCGTCGCCTGGAGCTGTCCGCCCACGGTTCGGCCGCCTTGGCCGAGCTGCGCTACTGCATCCGCAATGGGCAATGACGCGCGTGCTCTCCCGTCCGGTCGCGTCGCCTGGCGGCGCGGCCGCGGCGGGTCTTCGTCAGGGTCCTGCCGGGCCGCTGACGGACTCCCAGCCGGGAGGCGTCGGCTGCCACATCGGTGGCGGCTGGCGCGTGCGGCGGGGGCGGCTGACGCGCCTCAGTCCGACATGAGCCAGCCCAGCAGCTTGCGGTAGCTGGGGGCTTGGCCCTGGCTGAGCACGCCGATGCGGAAGATCTTGGCCGCGCCCTTCACGCAGTACCAGGTGAAGACCAGGCATAGGCCGAGCGAGAGCAGCAGCTCCCAGAGCTCGGCCCCCGGCGGCACGTTGATACGCAGAAACAGCACCACCGGCGCCAACGGCGGGATGAAGGTGAGCACGCGCGCCAGGGTCCCGTCCGGCGATTGAATCAGGGGCCCCAGGAACATCATGGGCGCGATGATCACGATCATGGCCGGCATCATCAGGGTCTGGGCGTCCTGGATCTCGGAGCAGGCCGCGCCCAGGGCCGAGAAGATCGCGCCGTCGATGATCAGCGACAGCAGCAGGAAGGCCACGAACCAGGCCAGCACACCCGGCGTCACGGCCTCCAGCACCTGCGGGGGGATGGCCTCCACCGAGTTGAGGAACACCAGCGCGCCGCCCAGGTAGATCACCGCCAGGGTCAGCGACATGGCCACCGCGCTGAGCAGCTTGCCCATCAGCAGATCGAAGGGCGACACCGAGGACACCAGCACCTCGGCGATCTTCTGCATCTTCTCCTCGAGCACGTTGTTCATGAGCGCAGGTGTGCTCATCATCACCAGCATGAACATCAGCACCATCAGCACCACGGGCACGGCCACCTGGGCGATCTGACTGATCTCGGAGTCTGCTTCGACCTCGCCGCTGGCGTCGAGCGTCACGGGCCCCAGGACGGCGATGTTCTCGCGCCGCGAGAGGCGCCCGGCCAGGTCGGCGTCGATGCCGGCCTGGGTCAGCCGCTCCCGGCGCAGGGTGTCGTTGAGCACCCACTCCAACCAGTCGGGCAGGTCGTCGGCGGTGGGCGAGGCCGTGTGCCAGACGAGGGTGCGGTCGGTGCTCTCTGATGCGGCTGGCTCGGCTGGCTCGGGCGGCTCGGGCGGCTCGGCTGGCTCGGGCGGCTCCGGCGGCTCCGGCGGCTCCGGCGGCTCCGGCGGCTCCGGCGGCTCCGGCGGCTCCGGCGCGATGAGGTCCTCGCCCAGCACCAGGAAGCCCAGCAGCTCGCCGTCCTCGACGCGCTCGGACAGGGTCACGTCCAGGCGCTGACCGTCGACGGCTTCGGGCGCGGGCTCCAGTACCCAGCGCGCGCGCACCTGCTCGCCAGCCTGCATCAGCTCGCCGTTGCGTTGGGCCAGCCGGGACTCGATCACGGGCAGCAGCTCGCCGGTGCCGTCGAGCACCGTGAAGTGCCGCTCGCGCAGGTCGGTGGAGGACTCGGCCACGGCCATGGCGATGGCGCCGCCCCCGAACAGCAGCGGCGTCACCAGCACGCCGATGATGAAGGCCTTGCTGCGCACCGCGCGCATGTACTCGGCGCAGGTGACGATCCAGATCTTGCCCATCTCAGACGTCTCCGGCGGCGAGGGCCGTGGCCTGGGCGGCGTCGGCCGCGTCGGGCCCCGCGATGCGCACGAAGATGTCGTGCAGCGACGGCTTGGCCAGCTCGAACAGCTCCACGCGCGTGGCGCCCGCCAGCTCGGCCAGCAGGGCCTGCGGGTCGCCCTTGAGCCGCAGCTCCTGGTAGTGGCCCATGTCGACCACCTTCTCGACGGCGGGGTGCCCGTCGAGGATGGCGCGGGCGCCCTCGGCGCGCAGGCGTACGGTGTCGGCGCTGTAGCGCTCGCGGATCTGGGCCAGCGTGCCGTCGAGCACCTTGCGGCCGTTGAAGATCATGAACACGAAGTCGCACATGCGCTCGGCCATGGCCATGTCGTGGGTCGAGAAGATGATCGTGGTGCCGCCGCGCGCCAGCTCCAGGATGGCCTCGCGCATGGCCTCCAGGTTGACCGGGTCGAGGCCGCTGAAGGGCTCGTCCAGGATCAGCAGCTCGGGCCGCGAGATCACCGTGGCGATGAACTGCACCTTCTGCGCCATGCCCTTGCTGAGCGTCTCCACCTTGTGCCCGGCCACGTCGGAGAGCCCCAGCCGCTCGAGCCAGGCCGCACCCTCGATCCGCGCGTCCGCACGGGACATGCCCTTGAGCGCCGCGTAGTACTCGAGCACCTGTTGCACCTTGAGCTTCTTGTAGAGCCCGCGCTCCTCGGGCAGGTAGCCCACGCGGTCGTTGGCGGCGCGCGTGCCGAGCTCGCCCAGCAGCTCCACCTGCCCCCGGTCAGGGTGGATCACGTGCAGGATCATGCGCAGGGTGGTGGTCTTGCCCGAGCCGTTGGGGCCGATGAAGCCGTAGACGCTGCCTGCGGGCACGGTCAGCGAGATGTCGTTCACGGCGACCTGATCGCCGAAGGTCTTGGTCACTCCGGTGAGTCGGACGGCGTCCACGTGGGGCTCCGAGGGGGCGTGGGGGCGAGGGGGCGAGGGGGCGAGGGGGGCGAGCAGGGGGGCCGG
>QNBX01000086.1 GCA_003644265.1 Planctomycetota bacterium | reverse complement strand
GTGGCCGCACGCTTCACGTGGCGCGGGGGACGCTCACTGTGCTCGCTCTTCGTCATGCCCACACGATCGCAGAACGATGAGCGGCGTCCACCCCGCGCTCACGCGCGCGTCGGACGCTTACGACGTAACCGTTAGACACACACTTGAGTAGGAACAATGAATCCTTCTGAACCGGGAACCGGAATCGCTCCAATGTGGAGGAGCCGCGTCGAGGGTCAGTGCCCCATCTGCGGCACAGCCGAGTACGACTGGGGGCTGCTTCGCGGTCACCTCGAGCTGACCTTCGTAGGCAGGCCACACCCATTCTCTGGCCAGTTTGCGTTTCTCGCCCAGGCGCTCATGTGCGGAGGCGACTCGGCCCGGGTGCGACGCTGCAGGGGTTGCAGGAACCTCCAGCTCTTTCAGGACGATGTCGCGATCCCAGGTGGCCAGGAGCGTGGTGCCTAACACTAATTGAGGATCAGTCCCCGTGGTGCTGCAGCGGGGCGGCGTAGCTCCGGGTGCATGCACCCGGAGCATCCTGGAAACACATCGGTTCTCTCGTGCCGTCCCATTCATAGGTTGCTGGCTCCGTGCGGCTGTCCAGTGAGATCCGGGTTCGGGGGAGGGGCCGAGTCGATTGAGATCAGATCGTGTGAGCGAAACGGAGAGAGGGCGCGGCTCGAATCGAGGCGTCGGGCCCACTCGATGGTGTGCTGCTCACGGAGCGGAGAAGTAGGATGAACCGCTGAAGCCAACAATCGGAATCAAGCAGCGTGCTCGGCAGCGCGCAGATAGACGGCATGCAAGAAGGGACGGAAGATGGGAGCCTTCAAGTGGCTGAAGGACAAGGCGCTTGGTGAAGAGATCGAAGACTACGGCGAGATCAGTCGGGTCAACGAGGCTGCGACTGCGCCAGCGCTGTCCGCGAAGCTCACGCAAAAGGGCGCTCGTGTCTTCCTGGTGCTCAGGTACGGATGGGTGGGGCACCACCGCGTATTGAGGGTCGAGGCTTCCGGCGATCTTTCGGCCAACCTCCGCCGGATTGCCGATGACATCGATAAACAGACGAGCGTGCATGGAGTTGCCGGATCCATATGAGGCCCATGCGCCTCAATCTCGGCCACGAAACTGGTACGCCCGGCGGGATTTGAACCCACGACCTCCGGTTTAGGAAACCGGCGCTCTATCCAACTGAGCTACGGGCGCATGACCAGCCGGGCACGATAGCGACCCAGCACCCGGCGGCGGAAGACGGCGACCCAGCTCTGACCGACGCCGCTCCATGCTTGCTGAGGGTCTCGCCGCGCCCGGATCCATCACGCCTCGCCCGGACCCATCACGCCTCGCCGGCCCAGGTGCGCTCCTCAGGCGATGGTCGCGCCGCCGTCTACGTGGACCACCTGGCCCAGCACGTGGTTGGAGGCGGGGCTGGCCAGCCAGACCGCCGTGCCCACGATGTCGTCGGGCTCGCCGTGCTGGCCGCGCGGGATGCCGGCCAGCAGCGAGTCGTAGAAGGCCTGGTTCTCGAACACGCCGGCCGACATGTCGGTGTTGAACAGGCCCGGGGCGATGGCGTTGACCTGCACGCCCCGGCCGCCCCACTCGATGGCCAGCGCGCGGGTGAAGCCCATCACCGCGGCCTTGGAGGCGCAGTAGGCCGTGGCCTCGCCCACGCCGAAGGTGCCCAGCACGGAGGCGATGTTGATGACCTTGCCCGAGCCCTGGGCCAGCAGCGGCTCGCCTGCGGCCTTGGCGAAGCGGTAGCAGGCCACCACGTTGACGTCGATCACGCGCTGCCACTCGGCGTCGTCGTGGCCGACCACGGGACCCATGGCGTAGTAGCCGGCGTTGTTGATCAACACGTCCAGCCGCCCGAAGGCCTTGAGGCAGGCGTCCACCGCGCCCGGGGCGCAGTCGGGGTCGGCCACGTCCCCGGTCCACGCCACGCCGCGCCGGCCGGTGGCCTCGATGGCGGCCACGGTCTCCAGCAGGTCGGCCTCGCGCCGGGCCACCACCACCACGTCGGCGCCGGCCTGCGCCAGCCCCACCGCCATGGCGCGCCCGAGCCCGCGTCCACCGCCGGTCACCAGCGCGGCCTGTCCATCGATACGAAAGCGATCCGTCATGGCGCTGCTCTCCTGTCACCTGTCACGGGGCGGGCGCGCAGAATGCCACATGGGGCAGGGCGCTATCAGGCACGCTCACAAGCCATCGGCCCCGCTTGCCGGCCGGGGAAACGCGTCGGCATGGCTCCCGTCAGGGCAGCGGGTGCTCACCCCGGCGGCTCGCGACTCCCGATCCAGTGCTCATCAGGGGCTGATCGCTGGCCCGGCAGCGCAGGCGCTTGCTCATGGATTAGGCTTGTTGTCCACAGATAAGCTAATACTTAGTTACCCTTATTTGAATAGATACCCTGCTTAGGGGGCTGGCTTGCCTGCTCACAGAGACCCGACCTGGCGACCACGGACCGCGGACTATGCGGCCGTCATCGCGGAGCAGAACCCCTGGCAACTCGACGGCAAGGTGCCGGACGACCTGGCCTTCGAGGTCGAACGACCGCTGGCCAGAGGGCTTTGGAAGCGGGTCCTCTCCGACGAGCCCCACCGGTTCCAGTTGATCCTCGGACCGCGGCGCGTCGGCAAGACCACGGTGATGTACCAGACGGTCCGGCGGTTGATCGCGGAGGGCCTGTCGCCGCGGAGGCTCTGGTGGCTGCGCCTTGACCACCCTCTGCTGATGGACCAGAGCTTCGGGGACCTCGTCCGTCTGGTGATCGAGAGCTCCGGTGCTTCACGCGAGAAGCCGGCGGTTCTCCTGCTCGATGAGCTCACATATGCCAGGGACTGGCCGCTCTGGCTCAAGACGCTGTATGACGAGCGCTGGCCCGTGCGCATCGTGGCGACCTCGAGTTCGACCTCCGCGCTGCGCCAGGCCGGCGCCGAGAGCGGGGTCGGTCGATGGGAGGAGCAGTACCTCGCCCCGTACACGTTCCTGGAGTTCCTGGAGCTGATCGAGGCGCCGGTCACGTGCCCGGAGCTGGGTGAGACCCTCGCCGACACGCTGGATGCGTGGATCGAGAACAGCGCTGCCCTGGACGCCGCCCAGCTGCGCTCATGGCGCAAGCTCTTCCTGCTCATCGGGGGCTACCCCGAGCTGCTCGCGCTGCTCAAACAGCCGGGGGAGGCGGAGGCGCCGCTGCTGCGCCTGTTCCAGAACGCGCAGCGGGTGGTCCGGCGGGATGCGGTCGAGACGCCCATCTACAAGGACATCACCCAGGCCTTCGGCATCCAGAAGCCGATGGCCTTGGAGCGGCTGCTCTACATCCTGGCCGGCCAGTTCACCGGTGTCATGTCACCCAAGTCGATCTGCAGGTCGCTCGAGGGGCTGTCGGAGCCGACCTTCAGCCGCTATCTCAAGGCGCTGGAGAGCGCCTTTTTGGTGTTCTCCATCCCCAACTACTCGGCGAGCGAAGAGACTGTCCAGCGGCGGGGCCGCAAGCTGTACTTCGTGGATGGGGCGGTGCGCAACGCCGCCCTCCAGAGGGGCGTCGCGCCACTGGAGTCCCCGCAGGAGATGGGAGTCCTGATCGAGAACCTGGTCGCGGGCCACCTCCACGCCATGAGCCGCGAGACGTCGACGCGACTGTACTACTGGCGCGATTCCTCCAAGCGCGAGGTCGATCTCGTCTTGGACGACCATGCCGCGCCGATGGCCTTCGAGGTCACGGTGGATGAGGATCACGGCTTTCGGAACATGGCGGCGTTCATTGAGCGCTACCCGCGCTTTCGCGAGCGGACCTACATGGTCACGACGTCGTCGCGGCTCACCTTCGAGAGCGCCCGCGGCTCGCGAACGAGCATCGGCGTGGTCCCGCTCGAACTCATGCTGCTCGCCGTGGGTGCGCACACGAGCCGAGCGATGACCGACCACCTGCGCTGATCGGTGCGCGCTTTGGGCGCAGAGCTCAACGATGAGTCATGCCGTCGGCCCCCTCGCGTCGGGCGGCGCAGCATGCCGCTCGTAGCGCCTGCGCGCTCAGCCGCCCTGGCGTCGCACGCGGTGCACGCGGTCTCCCACCTCGAACAGAGGCAGCAGTTCGAGGCCGGCGACCACCTGGCCGAAGACCGTGTACTCGCCGTCGAGGCGGGGCGTGGGTAGGTGCGTGATGAAGATCTGGCAGCCGCCGGTGTGCGGCCGCTGCACGCGCGGCATGCCCAGGGTGCCGGTGAGGTAAGGAGTCGGGCTGAACTCGTCGGGCACGCGCCGGCCGCCCGTGCCCCAGCCGTCGCCGCGGGGGTCGAGGCCCTGCAGCACGAAGTCGGGCACCACGCGATGGAAGTCCAGGCCGTCGTAGACGCCGGCCGCGGCCAGCTCCAGCACGTTCTCCACGTGGCGTGGGGCCAGGGCCCGGTCCAGTTCGACGACCAGTTCGCCGCGATCGGTGCTGAAGACCAGGCGCGGGGAGGGGTCGTCGGCCGCGGCCAGATCCCAGGCCACCAGCAGCTCGAGCAGCGTGCGGCCATCCTCGGCGGCGCGGGGCGGCACCGGATCGAGCGGCGGCAGGCCCATGGCGTCGGCCAGCTCCACGCGGGCTTCCTCCAGGCGCCAGTCGCGCGCGGATCGGTCCAGGGCGGTGGCCAGGGCCAGGGTCAACCAGGGCGGCGCCCGCCCGCTGGCGACGATGGGGGCGCAGGCCGTGGCGGCGGCTCCCATGGCGGCCACGTCGTCGCCCTCCAGCGCCTCGCGCAGTCGAGACCAGAGCGAAGACAGGCGCTCGAGCTCCAGGATGGGCAGGGCGGCGGCGCGCACGGCGGGCTCGGGGTCCGCTAGCAAGGTCGTCAGCACGTCGTCGTCGCGCAGGACGCCCCGGCCGAGGAGATCGGCGGCGGCCTCCCGGTCGCGGCGTTCGAGCGACGTGGCCAGGCGCGTCAGGGCCAGGCCGCCCACGTCACTGCGTCCCCGCTCCAGCTCGGCGGCCGGAGCGACCAGCTCGCGCCAATCGGCGCCGAGGGCGTCAGCCATGTTCTGCAGCACGCTGGCCTGGAACACCAGCGCCGCGCGCCGGACCCAGGCTGACGTCTCGGCCTCGGCGGCAGCCAGCACCTCGCTGTCCAGCGCATTGAGGGCCGCGAGGGCCTCGGGCGAGCCGGCCCCGTCCTGCCGATCCCGCGCCCGGGCGGCTCCCATGCCCTCCCAGGCAAGGACACGGATGCCAGCAAGATTGCTGTTCTTTGCGAGGTAAAAAACCTGCTGATAGCTGCCTAGCTCGGCGACGACACGTCCGGCTTCGGTGGCCACCCGGGCGTCGGCATCCAAGACCCGGGGCGCGGCCAGGCTGGCGCCATCGAGGTCTCCTGCGCGGCCGTGGCTGATGAGACCGCGCAGGGCGAAGGCGCGCACCAGCGGCTCGTGCGGGTCGTCCATGCAGGCCATCAGGGTGGCGATGTGCACCGGGCGCGGGCGCACGCTGGCCAAGGCGTATGTGGCTCGCCAACGCACGGCCGGATCGGGGTCGTCCGTGGCCAGACGGTGCAGGGCTTGATCGCGGGCGCGCATCTGGGTCTCGGTGGCCTGGCGCTCATGCTCGGATCGGCGCGCGTCCAGCCGTGCCAGTCCCAGGGCGGCGGCACCGCGCACGGCGGCCCGCCGGTCCGACAGCGCCTGCACCAGATCGGTGGTGAGGCGGTCGTCCTTCAGGCGCGAGAGGGCGTCCACGGCGGCGGCGCGCACGACCTCGCTGGGGTGCGTGGCGTTGTTGCGCAGCAGCTCCCGGGACGAGGGCTCAGCCCAGCGCCCCACGGCAAAGCAGAGCAGCGCCAGGGTCTCCGGGTCGGATTCGGTGGCCAGGGCGCCCACCACCGGTGCCGGCGGGTCCACCGCGGGCAGCCTCGCCAGGCCTCGGGCGGCCAGCCGGCGTCGAGCCGGGTCCGGGTCCGCGAGGCCGTCCACCAGCGAGCCGTCGTCCACCAGATGGCTCAGCAGATCGCGGGCTTCGCCGGAGAAACCGGGCTGCTCGCTGGCCAGCGGCGCCTCGGCCTCGTCGTTTGTTACGCATGCCGTGGTCGAAATCCCCAGCAGCAGGCCCCATGCGAGCGCCCGCAGGCCTCGCCGTACTACACACTGACCGTCCATGGCGCGGCAGTATACTCACGCGCCCACCCCGAACCGCGTGTCCAGGAGTTCTGTCATGACCACCCTCGAGAAGCGCCTGAAGGACGACGTCAAGCTGGCCATGAAAGCGGGCGCCAAGGACGACCTGGTCGTGCTGCGCATGGTGCTGTCCGAGCTCAAGAACGCCGCCATCAACGAGGGCATGGAGCGCGAGGGCTTCGAGGACGCCTTCGTGCTGCGCATCCTGCGCAAGGGTGTCAAGACCCGCAGCGAGTCCGCCCAGATGTACGCCGACGCCAGCCGACCGGAGTTGGAGGCGGTGGAGCGGGCCCAGATCGCCGTGCTGGAGCGCTATCTGCCCAGCGCCCTTCCGGCCGAGGAGCTGGCGGCCCTGGTGGACGCCGTGATCTCCGAGCTGGGCGCCAGCTCCAAGAAGGAGATGGGCGCGGTGATGAAGGCGGTCATGGCGCGCAGCCAGGGCCGCGCGGACGGCAAGGCGGTCTCGGCCCTGGTGGCCGGCAAGCTGGGTTGAGCGGGGTGGCGGGTCAGGCCGGCGGCAGCCTCTGCCCGGGGGCCTCGGCGCGGGCGCTGTTTCCGGCCTTGAGCGGGGCGGCGGGCGAGGTCGCCGTGCCGCTCGACAACGCCGCCACGACCCATCGACCCCAGGCCGTGCTGGACGCGCTGCAGCGCTTCTACATCGAGCACAACGCCAACGTGCACCGGGCCGTCCACCGCGCGGGTCAGGCCGCCACGGCCGCCTACGAGGGCGCGCGGGGGCGCATGGCCCGCTTTCTGGAGAGCGCGCCGGGCGAGGTGGTCTTCACGCGCAACGCCACCGACAGCATCAATCTGGTGGCGCGGGGCTACGTCGAGCCGCGCGTGGGACCGGGCGACGCCGTGGTGGTGACCGGCCTGGAGCACCACAGCAACCTGGTGCCCTGGCAGCAGGTCTGCCGCCGCACGGGCGCGCGCCTGCACGTGCTGCCGGTGGACGACAACGGCCGCCTGGAGGAGCCCTGGGAGCTGCCCGAGGACGGGCGCTTCCTGGCGGCCACGCGGGTCAGCAACGCCCTGGGCAGCCTGGTGCCCACCGAGCGCCTGGTGGCCCAGGCCCAGGCCCGCGGCATGGCCGTGCTGCTGGACGTGACCCAGGCCCTGGGCCACCTGCCGCTGGACGACGGCAGCCGCGC
The DNA here is from genome assembly GCA_003644265.1 of Planctomycetota bacterium. The sequence goes on along the minus strand of QNBX01000086.1, from coordinate 11,905 downwards.
CGCCGAGTTTCTGGCCTGCAGCGCCCACAAGGCCTACGGGCCCATGGGCGTGGGCATGCTGCGCGGCCGGCGCGAGGCCCTGGAGCAGACCGAGCCGGTGGTCTTCGGCGGAGAGATGGTCGCGGCGGTGGACGCGCAATCGGCCAGCTGGGCTGCCGTGCCCCTGCGCTTTGAGGCCGGCACCCCCGCCGCCGCGCCGGTGTCCGCCCTGGTCCCGGCCCTCGACCTGCTGGACGAGTTGGGGCTGTCCGCCATCCGTGCTCACGAGTTGGCCCTGATGGAGCGCTTGTTGGAGGGCTTGGCCGCCATCGACGGCGTGCAGGTCGTGGGGCCGGCGGACGCAGCCGGGCGCTCGGGTTCGGTCTCGCTGGTCATGCCCGGCGGCGACCCCCACGTGGCGGCCACCGTGCTGGACCTGGCCGGCGTGGCGGTGCGCGTGGGCTGGCACTGCGCCGAGCCCCTGCTGCGTCGCATGGGTCGCGGACCCACCGTGCGAGCCAGCCTGGCGCTCTACAACACGCGCGAGGACATCGAGCACTTCCTGGCCGTACTGCCCGAGGCGCTGGCGGCCTGCCGCTGACGCCCTCCTGACCAGCAGCTGAGCTGGGGGCGACGGGCGACCCCGCGCGTTCGCGACGGCGAGCACGCCGCGCGCCTCCGGGCTGCTAAGTTAGGCGCTTCGCCCCCCCCCCTCGGGGGATCGCGCTCCCCTGGAATGCCGCATGCGCCTCTCACCATCCAGCGCCGGACTGTTCATTGTGTTTGCGTCGCTGGCCTGTGCTGCGCCGCAGCCGCGCCCGACCGCGGAGCGCTTCGGCGAGCACGTGGCCTGGCTGGCCGACGACGCGCGCGAGGGGCGCCAGGCTGGCAGCGCCGGTTTCCAGGCGGCCAGCGACTACGTGGCGCGGCACCTGACCGCGGCGGGCCTGGTGCCCCTGGGCGACGACGGCGGCTGGCTGCAGCGCTTTGAGGCCAGCGGCAACCGCGAGCTCATGTCCGACGGCAATCGCCTCAGCCTGGGCAGCCTGGCGCTGGAACTGGAGCGCGACTGGATGCCCTTTGCCTCGGCGCCCAGCGGTCAGGTCGAGGGCGCGCTGGCGTTCGCCGGCTACGGCATGGCGGACCCCGGCGATGACAGCTGGCAGGGCACCTGGGACGACTACGCCGGGCTCGAACTCGAGGGGCGCGTGGTGGTGGTGTTGCGCGGCGGTCCGCTGCCCGACGGCCACGAGCCCGGCAGCGGGCGCTGGCTCGCGGGCAGGGGCCAGAAGCACATCACGCTCTTCAACAAGATCAACGAGGCCTATAAGCACGGCGCGGCGGGCATCATCATCGTCAACGCGCCGCGCGATGTGGGCCAGCGCGGGGACCAGGCCATCCTCTACGCCAACTCGTTCCGCGGCGCCACCGCGTCGTTGCCGGCGGTGAGCCTGACCTGGGCCGCCGCGCAGCGGGCGCTGGGTCCGCTGGGCCTGGACCTGGAGGCGGAGCAGCGCGCGCTGGACAGCGAGCTCGCGCCGCGTTCGCGCCTGCTGGACGACGCCCGCGCAGACCTGGCCGTGGCCGCCGAGCTGTCGACCGTCAGCACCTGGAACCTGCTGGCGCTGTTGCCGGGCGCGGGCGACGTGCGTGACGGCGAGCACGTCGTGCTGGGCGCGCATCTCGATCACCTGGGCTACGGCCGGCACGGCGGCTCCATGCGCGGCGCCGCGGCGGTGGGGCAGATCCACAACGGCGCCGACGACAACGCCACCGGATCCGCGGGCCTGCTGGAGCTGGCTCGGTCGCTCTCGCAGCGCAAGACGCGGCCCGCGCGGCCGATCGTGTTGGCGTTCTGGGGTGCCGAGGAGTGGGGCCTGCTGGGCAGCCGTCACTACGTCGCCCAGCCTGCGTTGCCGCTGCTCGACTGCGTGGCCATGATCAACATGGACATGATCGGTCGCAGCGAGGGCGGTCAGCTGGAAGTGGGCGGCGTGGGTACGGCCGCCTCGCTGGCCGACCTGTTGGACGACGCGCTGGAGCAGCTGGACGCGGACCTCGACGTGGTCACCAGCCCGTCGGTCCCGCCCAACAGCGATCACCAGCCCTTCTTCGAGGCGCACATCCCTGTGTACAGCCTCTTCACCGGACTGCACGACGAGTACCACTCGCCCGACGACGACACGGCGGCCATCAACATCGTGGCGGGCGCTGACATCGCGGCGCTGGGAGGCAGCCTTGCGCTGCTGCTGGCGGACCTGGACGCGCGGCCCGTGTTCACGGACCCGGACGCGGGGCGCGCGACGAGCGTGGCGCAGGCCAAGAGCACCAAGCCCGGCCGCAGCTACAGCGTGTCCTTCGGCTCCTACCCCGACATGGCGTACTCGCAGGACGACGGCGTGCGCGTCAACCGCACGCGCGCGGGCTCGCCGGCCGAGCGCTGCGGGCTGTTGCACGGCGACATCATCATCGCCCTGGACGGCACGCCCATCCGCAACATGCAGGACTACTCAGTGCTGCTCTTCAGCCACGAGCCGGGCGACGAGATCGTGATCACCGTCCGGCGCGGCGACGAGACGCTCAGCTTCACGGCGACGCTTGACGCGCCCCGCGGCGGGACCTGAGCCCATGTCGGACCACCCGCACACGAGAACCTCATGACGACACGCAGACAGACCATCCAGGTGCCCGTCGGCAAGCTGGTCATCGGCAGCGACCACCCGGTTCGCGTGCAGTCCATGACCAACACGCCGAGCGACGACGCGGACGCCACCATCGCGCAGATCCTGCGCCTGCAGGAGGCGGGCTGCGAGCTCGTGCGGGTGACCATCCCGGACGAGGCCTCCGCCGCCAACATCCCGGCGTTCCTGCGCGCCATGGACGTCCCGTTCATCGCCGACATCCACTTCAACCACAAGATGGCGCTGGCCGCCATCGCCGCCGGCGCGCACAAGGTGCGCATCAACCCGGGCAACATCGGCAAGCAAGCCAAGGTGCGCGAGGTGCTCACCGCCGCGCGCGACAAGGGCACGACCATACGCATCGGCGTCAACGCCGGCTCGCTCGAAAAGGACCTGCTGGAGCAGTACGGCTGGCCCTCGGCCGAGGCCCTGGTGGACAGCGCCCTGCGCCACGTGGCGTTTGCGCGCGAGGTGGGCGTGCACAACCTGATCGTGTCCATCAAGTCCAGCGACGTACCCACGGCCGTGCGCGCCAACTCGCTGTTTGCCGAGCGCAGCGACGTGCCGCTGCACGTGGGCATCACCGAGGCGGGCGACCCGGCCTACGGCGCCGTCAAGTCGGCCGCAGGCATCGGCGCCATCCTGCTGGCCGGCATCGGCGACACGATCCGGGTCTCGCTCACGTCCGACCCCGAGGTCGAGATCCCGGTGGCCTTCGACATCCTCAAGGCCACGGGCGTGCGGGTCATCTCGCCCGAGATCATCGCCTGCCCCACCTGCGGCCGCATCGACATCGACCTCGAGCAGATCGTGGGCGAGATCAAGCGCCGCCTGAACACCTGCACCCTGCCCGTAAAGATCTCGGTGCTGGGTTGCGCCGTGAACGGACCGGGCGAGGCGCGCGAGGCCGACATCGGCATCGCCGGCGGGGCGGGCGAGGGCCTGCTGTTCCGCAAGGGCCGCACCGTGCGCAAGGTCAAGGAGAGCGAGATCGTGGACGCGCTGATCGAGGAGATCGCGGCCATGGAGGCCGAGCGCCTGGCCGAGGCGGGCGAGCCGGCCGAGTCCGTCAAGCAGGGGAGCTGAAGATGGCGTCATCCAAGACCGGGACCGCAGCCGATGGAAGCCCCGGGCCGGTGGACACTGCCCGGGTCGAGGCCGCCGTGAGCGAGCTGCTGGCCGCCGTGGGCGAGGACGCCGCGCGCGATGGACTGCTGGAGACCCCCGCACGCGTGGCGCGCATGTACGCCGAGGTGCTCGGCGGCATGCTGCGGGAGCCAGGCCGGCACCTGGAGACCACCTTCGCCGAGGACCACCACGAGATGGTCATCGTGAAGGACATCCCCTTCGACTCCCTCTGCGAGCACCACATGCTGCCCTTCACGGGCAACGCCCACGTGGCCTACGTGCCCAACGGCCGCATCGTCGGTCTCAGCAAGGTGGCCCGGGTGGTGGAGGAGTTCGCGCGCCGGCTGCAGGTGCAGGAGCGGCTCACCTCACAGATCGCCGACCTGCTCATGGAGCGGCTCCAGCCCCAGGGCGTGGGTGTGGTGCTGGAGGCCACCCATACCTGTATGACCATGCGCGGCATCCGCAAGCCGGGCTCGACCATGGTGACCTCGGCCCTGCGAGGCACGTTCAAGTCGCGCACCGAGACCCGCGCTGAGTTCATGGCCACCCTGGGCCGCTGAAGCGGGCCACAGGCATGCACCCGATCGCCCGTTGACGGCCAGGAACGCGCCCTGAGCGCCGTTTGAGCGCCACGGGCGGGTCCCTGCGCCAGGGGGCCCGCAGGCCACCAGGACGCAGGTCTTCCTGCGGCTTTCTGGGCCCGAGAGCGCGGAACAGAGGCGTGCCGGCCGGTCTTGATATCGATCTCGGTCGATGCCAGCTCCGTGCCCCCCCCCGTCTCAGCAGACGTGGGCAGGATTCCAGGTTACCCGTATACTTTCTTAGACGTGCTCCGCGCCAAATCCCGAACCCGTCAGCCCGCTGCGGCGGACGGTGGCTTGGACACACTCTCTCCACATCTGCTCCTCTCCCATCTCTCCTCCACCCCGAAGTCCAGGAGTCCGCACATGCGTATGACGTCCTGCGTGACCGCGCTCGTCGTAGCCGCGGTTGTCGCTCTCCCCGTAGGCGCCGCCATCAAGGCGATGAACCTCGGTGAGCTCATGTCCATCACCGACGACGCCGTCTACGGCACCATCGTCAAGACCGAGTCCATTCGCCTGGACGCGCCCTGGCCCAACGCCGTCTACACCCAGATCACGGTGCAAGGCGAGTCGCTGCGCAGCGGCGAGAGCGGTCGCTTCGAGCTGGTCTTCCACGGCAGCCACGACCGCGCCGACGACTACGTCATCAGTGAGATGCCCGCGCTGCAGGACGTGCGCCTGGGCGGCGAGACGGTCGTGTTCTTCGAGGCCAACGTCGAGGACGTGTTCGGCAAGAACGTCGTCCACAACTGGGGCAACCTCTACCGCGTGGAGCGCGTCTTCGGCGCCCCGGTGGTGCTGGGTAAGGGTGAGGGTTCGGCCTTTGAGCTGAACGCCGGTCTCCAGGAGGTTCGCACGCGCGTCTCAAGCGCCCACGCGGCCATCCTCGTGAGCGGCAAGAAGAAGATCCCGGGCCTGGCAAAGTAAGGAGCCTGAACGTCATGAAGACCATCAAGACGATCCTGGCCCTGACGGGCCTCGCAGTCAGCATCGCGCTGGTGTCATCGCTCAACCAGACGCCTGTCGACACGGGCGCTTACTCCACCCTGGGGCATAGCCTCGGTCCCGCTCAGCGCGACCTGCGCGTGTTCAACAACTTCACGACCAATGGCGCCAACAACAACCAGACGCCTAACGCGCTGTTCCCCGGCACCCAGGGCGCGGTCATGTCCATCTGGAAGGGCATGGTGGAGTGGGGCAGTGTGCCCTGGGCCGGAACGGGCGGTGGCGACCCCACCCAGTCCGTGCTGGGCTCGGGTGGTGCCAACTACGACCCCAAGTTCGAGGGCGAGGCCACGACGACCGGCAGCATCGGTCAGAACATCCACTCCCAGATCCCTGGCAGCAGCGGTGGCACCCTGGCCTTCATGCAGGGTGGCAGTTTTGGCTGGTGGGTCCGCTACTACCAGAACTGGTCCTGGAAGGACGGCCCGGGCAGCGTCGGCAGCGGCGTCGACCTCCAGGGAGTGGCCTGTCACGAGAGTGGACACGCCATCGGCCTGGGTCACAGCAACACCGGCAGCGCTACCATGTTCCCGTCGGTCTCTGGCAGCGGCCAGGCTCAGCGCTCGATCGCGACCGACGACAAGAACGGCGTCAAGGCTGTGTACGGCACCAAGAACGCCAACAAGCCTGAGATCACCGGACTGTCGGGCTCGCTCCAGACCGGTCAGACGATCACGCTCACGGGCGTGAACTTCTCCACCACGTCGAACAACGAGGTGTGGTTCACCAAGCTCAACAGCAACGGCGTCCCGGTCAAGCTGACCAACCTCATGGCGACCGGTGGCGGCACGTCCATCGATGTGGTGGTCCCGGGCGGTATCCAGGACGGCGACGTGATGGTGCGCAACCGCGACCTCAGCAGCCACGGTTCGGTGTCCAACTCGTGGCCCTTCGACCTCAACGCTGGCGGGGCCCTGGTCCCGTTCATCACCGGCATCTCGCCTAGCGCCGGTGCGTCCGGTGGCTGGACCGAGGTGACCGTGACGGGACTGAACTTCACCGGTGTGTTCAGCGTTCAGTTCGGCGGCAACGATGCCAAGGGCTTCAGCGTCGATAACAGCTCGCAGATCACCGCGCTGACGCCTCCAGGTTCGCTCTTCACTCAGGTGGATGTCCGGATCGAGTCGAGCGACGGCATTGGCCTCCTGCCCGGCGCGTTCATCTACTCGGTCACGCCCGCGCCCAGCATCAACGACGTCTCGCCCAGCAGTGGGCTCGTGACGGGTGGCACGTCGGTCACCATCACAGGCAGCTCCGTGGTGGGTGTGACGGATGTCACCTTCGGCGGCGTGTCCGGAACCAACCTGGAGATCACGAGCGCCACCAGCCTGACGGTGGACACGCCTCCGGGTTCGGGCAGCGTGGACGTGAGGGCCAGCGGCAACGGCTCGAGCACCATCGTGGCTGGCTTCACCTACACGGGTGGCGGTCCTGCCGGTGCGTTCGTGAACATCGGGCCGGGTGTCTCGGGCCAGTTCGGTGAGCCCGCATACACGGGCAGCGGCGATCTGACCCCCGGCAGCCTCACGGGCTACAGCACCAACGTCTCGAACGCGATCCCGTTGAACACGGGCTTCCTGTTCCTGGGCGTGGTCGAGAACCCGGTGTCGTTCAAGGGGGGCTTGCTCTACCCGTTCCCGATCGCCGGCACGATCACCCTGAACATGGATGGCACGGGCTCGGCGACCCTGCCCCACACCATCCCGGCGGGTCAGGGTTTCGCGGGCCTCGACATCATCGCGCAGTGGTGGTTCGCCGACGCCCAGGCGATCCACGGCGCGTCCGGCAGCAACGGCCTGCGGCTCGAGATCCCGTAGCCGCGGCGTCGTATCCAGGGTCACCGATCCTGACCTGAGGGCCGGTGCGCGGGTGACCGCGCGCCGGCCCTCGTCTGTTGACGCGCAGGGCTTGGGCTCACGCGCGACGAGCGCCCCCGCACGTGGGTCTGAGCGGGCGTCGGGGCGTCTTGTGCGACGGAACCGAATCCCTATAGTTCTGGGCTGACTGTCGCCATGGCCCGGAGATTCCCGTGTTCCACGACTACCACGCGGTGCTCGTGTTCTTGATCGCGGGCTGCGTCATGGTCTGCGCGCCGCTGCTCCTGGGGGCCCTGTTTCGACCCAGGAATCCATATCCCGACAAGACGATCGCATACGAGTGCGCCGAGGATCCAGTGGGCGAGGCGCAGGTGCGTTTCGACATGCGCTTCTACACGATCGCCCTGATCTTCATCATTTTTGAGGTCGAGATCGCGCTGATGTTCCCGTGGGCGCGCATCTTCCGTCACGCGGCAGATGTGCCGCTGGCGCTCTGGGCGGGCCTGTTCTTCGCCTTCATCGTCTTTCTGGGCCTGGTGGTGGACTGGGTCAAGGGTGACCTCGACTGGATCAAGACCTTCCGCAACAAGCGACGCGTTCAGGAGTGACTCGATGGGCCTGCTGAACAACACCATGCCCGCCAACGCCGTCACCAACGCGGTGGACGGCGCCGTCAACTGGGGCCGCAAGTCGTCGCTCTGGCCCATGACCTTCGGCATCGCGTGCTGCGCCATCGAGATGATGGCGGTCTTCGCGGCTACCTACGACCTCGACCGCTTCGGCGCCGGCGTGCCACGCGCCACACCGCGTCAGAGCGACCTGATCATCGTGCCGGGCACGGTCAACGCCAAGATGGCCGTGCGCGTGAAGCGCCTCTATGACCAGATGGCCGAGCCGCGCTACGTGATCGCCATGGGCGCCTGCGTCTGCGGCGGCGGGCCCTACGCCAAGTGGGGCTACAACACGGTCAAGGGCGTGCACAAGATCATCCCGGTCGACATCTTCATCCCCGGCTGCCCGCCGCGCCCCGAGGCCCTGCTGGACGGCATCCTCAAGCTGCGCGAGAACATCAGCCGCGACGACGTGTTTCGGCGTCGGCGGGACACCGCCCAGACCCTCGATTCGGCCTACAGCACCTGATATGGGCATGAACGAGCGAGAGATCCACGCCCTCCTGACCGCCTCCGGCATCGACGGGGTGGGAGGGCTCGAGCAGCCCGACCTCGACCCCACGGTGGTGCTGCAGCCCTCGGCGCTCGTCGAGGTCATGACGCTGTTGCGCGACGATGAGCGACTGGCCATGGAGATGCTGCACTGCGTCACCGCCGTCGATCGCGAGGACCGCGTCGACGTGGTCTATCACGTCTGCAGCTTCGCCAGGCACCACGCGCTGACCCTGCGCACGTCGGTGGCCAAGCCGGACGACGCCGACGAGAGCTGGCATCCCGAGGTGCCCAGCGTGGCCTCGGTCTATGCCGCCGCCGACTGGCACGAGCGCGAGCAGTGGGACCTGCTGGGTGTGCACTTCACGGGCCACCCGGACCTGCGCCGCCTGCTGCTGCCGCCCGAGTGGATCGGGCACCCGCTGCGCAAGGACTACGTCTACCCCAGCGAGCACGGCGGCATCCCACTCGAACTCGACGCCGTGCCGATCTACGAGCGCGACGAGCGCGAGGACACGCCGCCGGTCGCCGAGCCGCGGCCCGCCGGCACTCCGTTGAACCAACCGCCCAGCGCCCCCAGCGCGCGCCCCCACGCCGGCGGCAAGGCCCCGGCCAAGAAGGAGGGCGAGGGCTGATGGAAGCGCTCGAGATGTACACGACGGACGAGCGCTCGGACGTCTACACCGAGGAGCTCAAGCTCAACCTCGGTCCCCAGCACCCGTCGACCCACGGCGTGCTGCGCGTCGAGCTCAAGATGGACGGCGAGATCATCACCGACTCGCGCTGCGACATCGGCTACCTGCACCGCTGCGCCGAGAAGATCGGCGAGAACGTCACGTACCTGCAGTTCACGCCGTACACCGACCGCATGGACTACCTCGCGTCCATGAACAACAACCTGGCCTGGAGCCTCACGGTCGAGAAGCTCATGGGCCTCGAGGTGCCCGAGCGGGCCCAGTGGCTGCGCATGATCTGCTCCGAGCTCAACCGCATCGCCAGCCACCTGATCGCGTTCGGCACGTACGGCATCGACATCGGCGCCAACACGCCGTTCTTCTATGCCTTCCGCGAGCGCGAGTCGATCATGCAGCTGCTGGAGCGCCCGTCTGGCGCGCGCATGCTCTACAACTACATCCAGCCAGGTGGCGTGCGGCGCGACGTCGACGACAACTGGATCGGCGACGTGCTGGCCTTCTGCGACGAGTTCGAGAAGCGCTGGGCCGAGTACAACACGCTGCTCAGCAACAACTACATCTTCATCAAGCGCACGGCCAACATCGGCATCCTGACCCAGTCCATGGCGCTCGACTACGGCTGCACCGGGCCCGTGCTGCGCGGCTCGGGCGTGCGCTGGGACCTGCGCCGCGACGTGCCGTACCTGGAGCCGTACGACGAAGTCGATTTCGACGTGCCCGTCGGCGAGGGCACTCACGGCGCCCTGGGCGACTGCTGGGACCGCTACTGGGTGCGCATGCGCGAGATGATGGAGTCCATCCGCATCATCCGTCAGGGCTGCGCCAAGCTGCCCGGCGGCGAGGTCATGACCAAGAAGCAGACCAGCATGTACAAGTCGCCCATGAAGGCGGCCGAGGGCGCCCACGCCTACATGCGCTGCGAGAACCCGCGCGGCGAGCTGGCCTTCTACGCCGTCTCCGAGGGTGGTACGTCGCCCATTCGGCTGCGCGCGCGCGCGCCCAGCTTCTGCAACCTGGCTGTGCTCGACCAGCTGCTCCCGGGCACCATGCTCGGCGACGGCGTGGCCATCATCGGGTCGCTCGACATCGTGCTCGGCGAGGTGGACCGCTAAGCGATGCAGGGCCTGATCGACGTCTTCGCCAACCTGCTGGGCACCGGGCCGACCCTGTCCATGGTGCTGGCGTACTTCGTCTGCATCCACAGCCTGATCGGCTTCATCACGATCTACGCGATGTTCGCCATCTGGATGGAGCGCAAGGTGGCCGCGCACATCCAGGTGCGCCTCGGCCCCATGGAGACCGGCGGCTGGCACGGCTGGGCCCAGAGCCCGGCTGACGCGCTCAAGCTGCTCTTCAAAGAGGACCTCATCCCGGCGGGGGCCAACAAGTTCCTGTTCTGGATTGCGCCTGCGCTCGTGTTCTGCGGCGTGTTCACCGGCTTCATCGTGGTGCCCTTCGCCGAGGGCATCCAGATCGTCGACCTCGAGCTGGGCGTGTTCTTCATCGTGGCCATCGCGTCGGTCGAGGTGATCGGCGTGATCATGGCCGGCTGGTCGTCCAACAGTAAGTACTCGCTCTTCGGCGCCGTGCGCGAGGCGGCCCAGGTGGTGAGCTACGAGCTGCCCTCGGCCACCGCCCTGCTGCCGCCCGTGCTGATCGTGGGCTCGCTCACGCTGGGAGACTTCAACACCTTCCAGGCCGAGCACGGCTGGCTGATTCTGCACAACCCGTTCATGCCCATCGCGGCGCTGATCTTCTTCATCTCGTCGCTGGCGGGCTGCAAGCGCGCGCCGTTCGACCTGCCCGAGGCCGAGTCCGAGCTGGTCTCCGGCTTCCACACCGAGTACTCGGGCATGCGCTTCTCCTTCTTTGGCCTGGAGGAGTTCGTCTCGATGTTCCTGGTGTCGGCCGTGACCGCCACGCTGTTCTTCGGCGGCTACACCCTGCCCTTCGATCTGCTGTCCATCGGCGCGGCGCCGGACGTGTCGCTGTTCGACTGGCTCAGCGGCCACGCCGAGCTGGGCCAGGTCGACATCCTGGGCAGCCTGACGCACCTGGCGGGGCCGGCGGTCTTCATCGTGAAGGTGTTCGTCTTCATCTTCATCCAGATGTGGCTGCGCTGGACGCTGCCGCGCCTGCGCGTCGACCAGGTCATGGTGCTTGGCTACAAGTTCCTGCTCCCCTGGGCGCTCTTCACCGTGGTCGGCACGGCCCTCTTCGAGGGTCTCGGCTGGGGTTGGTGTTCGCACTCCTGAGAGGTTCGATGGGATCTGTACGCGACTACTTCGCGAGCATCGGCAACGGCCTCGGAAGCGCCGTCAAGGGGATGGGTGTGACCCTGCGTCACCTCACTCAGGAAGACACCATCACCCTGCTCTACCCGCACGAGCGCCGGGAGATGCCGCCGACGTACCGCGGGCTGCACATCCTTGAGCAGGACAAGTGCATCGACTGCGGGCTGTGCGCCAAGGCCTGCCCGGTCGACTGCATCGAGATCGAGGCCGAGCACCACGGCCGCGTGCTCGAGTGGGCCAAGTTCACGATCGACTACAAGAAGTGCATCTTCTGCGAGCTCTGCATCCCGCCCTGCCCCGTCAAGTGCATCCACATGACCAGCGAGTACGAGCTGGCCACGGACTCCCCGGACACCATGGCCGAGGACCTGCTGACCTGGACCGGCCTGCGCCGCGAGGACCAGGAGAAGCTCGAGGGCAAGGCCAAGCCTAAGCCGGCCGCCCCTGCGGCGAGCGGCGGCGGCGGTGACCTGCAGTCGCGCGTGGCCGCCATGCTGGCCAAGAAGAAGGCCGAGAAGGGCGAGGACTGAGCATGGACTTCATGTTCATCGTCTTC
>QNBX01000085.1 GCA_003644265.1 Planctomycetota bacterium | reverse complement strand
GAGCAGGGCTACCTCTTCCAGGGCAACAACCTGCGCATCAACATGCTGCCCGAGGGCGGGCCCTTGTTGGAGGTGGCGCAGGGTCACGCGGCCAACTGCGGCTGGGCCTGGGGCGCGCAGTTCGTCGATCTCGACCTGGACGGCTGGCAAGACCTGTTTGTGGCCAACGGCTTCGTGTCGGCCGAGCCGGACACCAGCTACTGGTACGACATGGGCAAGGTGGGCGGCGCCACCGGATCCCTGGTGGAGGACGCCTCGCACTGGCCGGCCATGAACGGCCGCAGCCTGTCGGGCTACGAACGCAGCCGCGTGTTGCGCAACATCAACGGGCGCGGCTTCCGGGACGTGGGCCAGCGGGCCGGCATCACGGACACGTTTGACGGTCGCGCGGTGGCGGTGGCGGATCTGTTCGCTGACGGCGCGCCGGACGTGCTGGTGGCCAACCAGGGCGGGCCGCTGCTGCTCTACTCCAACGAGCCCGCGGCGGGCATGCACTGGATCGCGTTCGACCTGGTGGCCAGCAGCGGTCACCCCGAGGCCCTGGGCGCCACGCTCAGCGCGCGCTTCGGGCCGGACCACGTCCAGCGTCTGGTCAAGCTCTCGGCCAACGGCTTCTGCGCCCAGAACGGCCCCTACCTGCAGCTCGGCCTGGGGCCGGCCACGCAGGTGGACGAGCTGAGCATCCGCTGGCCCTCCGGCAAGACGCAGGTGCTCAAGGACCTGCCCGCCGATCAGCGACACCGCATCGTGGAGCCCGACTGATGAGCGCCGCTGCCGCCGCGCCCGAGGCGCCGCAGGGCTTCTTCTCTCGGCTCTCGCCCAAGCATCTGGTCTCGGCGCTGATCACCCTGATCATCGTGGTGGGCGAGTGGCAGTACGGCGTGCTGGGCGGCTACGACCGCCTGGCCGTTGCGCTGGGCACGGCCATGGCCGCCGAGATCCTGTTCTCGCGCTGGCTGCTGGGCGTCTGGCCGGCGAGCCTGCTCTCGGCCTACATCTCCGGCAACAGCCTGGCGCTGCTGCTCAAGCCGGCCGGCGGGCTGCTGTGGCCCTTTGCCCTGGGCGCCGTGATCTCCATCGGCAGCAAGTACGTGCTGCGCTACCGCGGCAAGCACCTCTGGAACCCGACCAACTTCGGCGTCTCGGCGCTGGTGCTGCTGGCGGCGCCCAAGCTGGCCGTGCTGTCCCACGAGTGGGGCAACGACCTGCGCGTCAACATGGTCATCTGGGCCATCGGCCTGCTGGTGGTGTCGCGCGCCAAGCTGCTGCACGTGTCGCTGGGTTACGCCCTGTCGTTCGTGGTCTTCGCCAGCCTGCGCGCCAGTCTGATCGGCGGCTCGTTCCTGACCGAGGTGGCGCCGCTGACCGGGCCCATGTACCAGCTGTTCGTGTTCTTCATGGTGACGGACCCGCCCACCACGGTGCGCTCGCGCAACGGACGCATCTTGGTGGTGGTGCTGATCGCCGCGCTCGAGGCCGGGCTGCGCAGCGCCAGCGACTTCGGCCTGGCCTGGGCCGCGCCCTTTGCCCCGGCGCCCGCGTTCTTCGCCCTGGCCATCGTGGGGCCGCTGGCGCTGCTGGTCACACGCAAGGCGCCGGCGCCGCGGCCCGCGCTGGCGGCGTAGCGCTGCTCCTACGGCCCGTCGCGACGGCCACTCGCTTGCGGCGCGCTGCAACGGCAACTCGCTTGCATCGCATCGCAACGGCAACTTGCTTGCGACGCGTCGCGACGACTCCTCGCCCGCGCCCAGCCCCTACGGTGCGTCGCCTTGCAGCGCGTTGCTGAGCGCGACGTTCTTGACCGCGGCGCTGTCGGAGATGGCGTACTGCAGCACCAGCGTGGCGGGGTTGGCGCCCGTGGCCGGCCAGGTGAATGGCAGCGTGACCTCGCCCGCGCCGTCGGTCACCAGGTCGATCACCAGCAGCACCGGGATGGGCACCAGGGTGCCGCCCTTGAAGCCCGCCGGCGTGGCCGTGTCCGAGAGGAACAGACCGCAGATGGCCGCGGGCGCAGCGCCCGTCAGTTCGAGGCTGTTGCTGCTGCCCGGCAGCAGCGTGCCGCTGCCCGTGAGGCTCGGGTCGCCGTTCACGCCGGCCAGCGCGAAGCCCAGGTCGCTCCAGGCGCTGGGCAGGGGCTGGTTGGCCGTGCCCGGCGTGGGGGCCTGGGTGCCGTAGGTGCTGGTGATCAGCGCCAGCCCGCCGTCGGGCAGGCGGTTGATGGAGTGCACGCCGCCCAGGCCCAGGCCGTTCTCGTTGATCTGCGCCTGGCCCGGCGTGAGCGCGGAGAGCAGGCCGCCGTCATCGCCGTCGCTGGTGTCGTAGACCACGGCGTCCAGCAACACGGCGCCGGCGGGGGGGGCGGAGACCGAGCTGCCGGTGAAGCTGCCAGCCGTCAGCGCGCCGCTGGGGTCGTGCCACAGGGCCACGGCGTCCGCGCCGTTCTGGATGGCGTTGCTGCTGGGGAAGCCGGCGGGCGAGAGGTCCGTGTTGGGCACGGCGCCGCCCGACGGCCCCAGCACGAAGAAGCCATCGGCCGGCACGGACTGCCCGTCCAGATCAAACGTGTTGTAGGCCGTGTCGTTGTTGCCGTTGTAGAGCACCACGAAGTGGTCCTGGAGCGACGTGGCTCCGTTGGCGGCGTAGAGTTCGATGAACTCGTTGCTGTCCGTGCCGCTCTGGTCCGCGTCCACTTCGTTGATGACCACCTCGGTCGGCGTGCCGCTGCCGCCGCTGAGCGGCACGATCAGGTCGACGAACACCGGGCGGTGGTCCGAGGCCGTGCCGCTGGCCAGCTGGGGGTTGATGCTGAAGCCGGCCAGCTCGGGCGGCTGCAGGCCCGAGGGCACCGCGGCGCTGTTGAAGATCACCGCGCGCCGTAGGGTGGCCACGCTGTCCTGCCACGAGAGGTAGTCCAGCTTGCTGCTTGACTGGGTGTTGTCGCTGCCGCTGAAGTGCTCGGTGGCGTTGTCGAAGAGCATGTCGGTGCGGTCCTTGTCGGTGCCGTCCGAGCCGGACTGCGCGTCCGAGAACTCGGCCTTGGTGAACCAGTCGGCCGGGCCCTTGGTGCCGTTGCTCGACTCGTCCTCGTTCCAGTCGCCGCCCGTGATCACGAACGTGTCGTCGCCCAGCAGCATGCTGGCCGGCGGGTTCTCGAGCACCTTGCCGTGGGGGTCGGGCGCGCCCGTGCCCAGGCCGTTGTAGATGGCGTCGATGTAGTAGGCGATGTTCTTGGAAGCCCTCAGGCGGTCGGCCTTGTCTGACGCCGAGCCGCCCGACTTGAGGTGGCTGTTGCCCACCACCACGTCGCCGCTGTAGATGTCGTCGGGCAGGTTGATCTCCGCGTGCTGCCAGCCGCGGATGCCGCCGGTGCCGCCCGGCGCGTACAGATCCGGCAGCACGAAGAAGGCGTCGACCAGGGTGGAGTGGGTGTCGCCGTTCAGATCTGCGAACGGAAAGCGGCTCAGGATCACGTCGCGGTTGAAGCCATCCGTGGACGTGCTGATGAACACGTGCGGCAAGTCGAAGGCCGGCGCGTAGAGCTGGATGTACGCGGTCACGGGCGCGTTGCCGTGAAAGGGGTCGTTGCCGCCGTGCAGCCAGAGGTCGATGGTGGTGCTCAGCTCGGCGATGCTGTCGACGCCGCCGGCGCTGTCGCCGGTCTCCTGCAGGATCAGGATGTCGGGCTGCATGCTGGCCACGATGCGGGTGGTGGCCGCCCAGGCGTTGAAGCCCTCGAGCTTGGACATGTCGGAGCGCAGGTTGTCGCCCACGTTCCAGGTCATGACGCGCAGGTCGTCGGCGTTGCTCTTGCCCCACTGGCCCGAGTCAGGATTCCACTGGCCAACGAGCGGTCCAGCGAGCAGGGCGAGGGCGGCCAGGCAGGCGGCGGCGCGAACGAGCATGGTGAGACTCCGGGGTGTGATCGGGACCCCATACTGTAGCCGCAGTCCCAGGGCCTGGGGTGAGGCCGCGGGGCCGATCTGAGCGCGCCATGGGCTCGGATCTTGGCAGTCAGGCTGCTGTCTTCGCGGCTGCAGAGCAGCGGCCCTGCCCTCGTGATCGCGTGGGTTGAGCACGTAGGGCAGCCTCTGCCGGTGGCTGGCCTCCGGGGCATGCGCTAGGCTCTGGCCCCATGAAGCTGGTCGCCCGCGGACACCTCGTTGATTCCGGCCTGCTGGGCGAGGCCCTCGATCTGGTCACCGCAGCCGGCGGGCGCTACGAAGTGCTGCGCTTTGACATCGGTCGCACGGTCGACGAGCCCAGCGACCTGCTGCTGGAGGTGAGCTGCGAGGACGCCGGGGCCGAGGTCGAGCTGCTCGAGAACCTGGGCTCTCTGGGCTTCAGCGATCCCCACGCTGTGGACGCCTGCAGCGCGACGGTGGAGCAGGACGGCGTGGCGCCTGAGGGCTTCTACTCCAGCACCAACCTGGCCACGCGCGTGCGGGTGGACGGCACCTGGATCGACGTGCGCGATCAACGCATGGACGCGGTGCTGGTGCTGTCCGAGGGCGGCGCGGGCTGCGTCAAGCTGCGCGACCTGACGGCGGGCATGCGGGCGGTGGTGGGGCAGGCGGGCGTGAGCGTCGTGCCCGACACGCGCCGCCGTGAGAGCTCCGACTTCGCCTTCATGTCCGGTGGCGTGAGCAGCGAGCGCCGGGTCGAGGATCAGGCCCGACAGCTGGCCGAGCAGTGGCGCCAGACCCTCGCCGAGGGCCAGCGGGTGGTGCTGGTGGCCGGTCCGGTGGTGGTGCACAGCGGACAGGCCGGGTCCATGGCGGGCCTGGTGCGACGGGGCTGGGTGGACGCCGTGTTGGCCGGCAACGCCCTGGCCGTGCACGACGTGGAGGCCGCGGTGCTGGGCACCAGCCTGGGCGTCTGCCAGCAGACCGGGCGCCCGGTCACGCACGGACACATGCACCATATGCGCGCCATCAATCTGGTCCGTGAGCACGGCGGGCTGGCCGGCGCGGTGCAGGCGGGCGCGCTCACGACGGGCGTCATGCACGCGCTGGTCCAGGCCGAGGTGCCCTACTGCCTGGCCGGCTCGATCCGCGACGACGGCCCCTTGCCCGACACCGAGATGGACCTGATCGCCGCCCAGGCGCGCTACGCCGAGCTGCTGGAGGGCGCGGGCCTGGTGGTGGTGTTGGGCACCATGCTGCACGGCATCGGCGTGGGCAACATGCTGCCCGCCGCGGTGACGCTGGTGTGCGTCGACATCAACCCGGCCGTGGCCACCAAGCTGGCTGACCGCGGCAGCTCGCACACCACGCCCATCGTCACGGACGTGGGCTTGTTTCTCTCGGTGCTGGCGCAGCAGCTGGACCAGCCCGCCCCGCAGCGGGCAGGGCGCTGAGCCGATGGCATCCAGGACCCGGCTCAAGGCCTCGGGGCGCCACGCCCGATGGACCGCAGTGGACCCTTCTCTGTTGAGCGCCTCCATGCCCGCTGTCCGTGCCCTGCTCGTGCTGCTCTGTGGCGCCCTGTTGAGCCCTGTGGCCGCAGCTCAAGGCCGGACCTGGGTGCGCGACGCCGCCGGGCTGTGGCAGCTGGAGGCGGACGGCACGCGGCACGCGGTCGATGAGCGCGTGGTCTCCCTGGCCCTGCGCCCGGGAGCCGACCTGGGGGCCCTGTTGGCCGGGCTGCCGGCGCCGCTCTCGTCCATGACCCTCGTGCGCCGCAACCGCGCCGGGGTGATCGATCTGGCCCTGCCGGCCGGGCTCGACCCGCGCGACGCCATGACCGCGCTGCAGGCGGACGCGCGCGTGATCTTCGCCGAGCCCTGCACGCTGGGTAGCTACGGCGGGCTGCCCGACGACCCCCTGTTCTCGCAGCAGTGGCACCTGCACAACACCGGTCAGGACGACGGAAGCGTGGCAGCGGACGTGTCGGCCCTGCTGGCCTGGGACATCACCGGGGGCGATGCGTCCGTGGTGGTGGCGGTGATCGACAGCGGCACCGAGGTCTCGCACCCCGAGCTGGCCGAGGCCCTCTGGAGCAACCCCGGCGAGCTGCCCGGCAACGGTCTGGACGACGACGGCAACGGCTTCGTGGACGACGTGCAGGGCTGGGACTTCGCCGCGGGGGACGGCGACGTGAACGGCGTGTTTGACCACGGCACGTCGGTGGCCGGCGTGGTGGCGGCGCGCGGCGACAACGGCGTCGGCGGCGCGGGGCTGGCGGGGGGCGGCGACGCCGGCGGCGGCTGCCGTGTCATGTCCCTGGCGGTGGGCAACTACTCGCCCCAGGCCGCGCTGGTGGACGACGCCATCGTGTACGCCGCGGACATGGGCGCCCGGGTCATCACCCTGAGCCTGACGCTGGGCAGCAGCGCGGCCATCGACGCGGCCATCGTCTATGCCCACGACGTGCGCGGCGTCTTCATTGACTGCGCGGCCGGCAACAACGGCCCCAGCGTGAGCTACCCGGCGACACATGCTCTGGTGCTGGCCGTGGCCTCCAGCGACCGCGATGACAGCGTCAGCGGCTTCAGCAACAGGGGGCCCGAGGTGGAGCTGACGGCGCCCGGGCAGCAGATCCTCATGCCGGCCCTGGGCGGCGGCTATGTGACCCAGAGCGGCACGTCCTTCGCCGCGCCGCAGGTGGCGGCCCTGGCGGCGCTGCTCTTGAGCGTGGACGCCAGCCTGACGCCCGCCGCGCTGCGCTCTGTGATGACCTCCACGGCTCGGGACCTGGGGCCTGCGGGCAAGGACGGGGCCAGCGGTCACGGACGCATCAACGCCCTGGCGGCGCTGCTGGCGGCCGGAGGCGGGACGCCCGGGCAGTCCCACGGCTACGGCCTGGGCCTGGCCGGTGCGAACGGCGCTCAGCCCGCCATCAGCACGCCGAGCGGCCCTCCGTTCGTGGGCCACGCCGAGTTCAAGATCAGGCTGGGCAAGGCCAAAGGCGGTGCTCAGGCCTGGTTGCTGGTGGGCATGGCCTCGGCGGCGCTGCCCTTCCGCGGCGGCACCATCCTGGTGGACCCCAGCGGCCCGCTGTTCCTGCTGCCCCGCACGGTCAGCTCGATCATGGGCGCCCCGCTGGGCATGGCCCTGGCCAGCATCCCGGTGCCGGCGGACGCGGAGTTCGTAGGGCTGTCCTTCCATGTGCAGTGGGTGGTGCAGGACCCGGCCGCCGTCGGAGGGCTGGCCATGACCGCGGGACTGGCCCTGCTGGTGGGAGGCTGATCCCGCGCCGCGGAGTGCTCTGTGCTGGCTCTCGGACTGGGGGTCCCGTGCGGAGTTGGGCTCGATCCAGCGCTCGGCGCAGACCGCTGCTCCCCGTGCCGCCCCGGCGCTGGCCGTGCTTGACCGCGCGCCCTGTCCCCGGATCATCATGCCGCCCCTCCCCTCCGGAGTGCTGACGATCACGTCTCCATCGGCTGCAACGCTTCCGGCCGGCCGCTTGGCCGGCGTCGCTCTTGTCTCGGCCGCGGTGCTGCTGCTGCAGCTGGTGCAGACCCGCATCTTCAGCGTCATGCTCTGGTACCACCTGACGTACTTGGTGGTGACCTTCACCATGCTGGGCTTCGCGGGCGGTGGCGCCCTGTTGGCCTGCCGTCCGCGCTGGATGCAAGGCGACACCAGCGGGCGCCTGGCCGTGATCTCGGCCTTGTTCTCGCTCTCCATCCTGGGGGCCTACGTGCTGGTGACGGGCACGGCGGGGACGGCCAGCGCGGAGATGCACACCCAGGAGGGCATCATGGGCGCGGCGCTGGACTACGCCGTGCTGGTGCTGCCGTCGCTGATGGCGGGCCTGGTGGTGGCCCTGGTGCTCGGCGACGCCCGCGGCCAGGTGGGCAAGCTCTACGGCATCAACATGGCCGGGTCGGCCCTGGGCTGCCTGGTGTACATCCCGGCCCTGCGTGGCTTGGGGGGCGAGGGCACGGTGGTGCTGTGTGCCGGCCTCGGCCTGGTGGGCGCGGCCTGTTTCGCCGGCGGCAGCCCACGTCGTGGGGCGCTGCGGCCGGCGCTGGCGCTGCTGGCGGCGGCGCTGATCGTGATCGCCGTGGTGCCCAGCACGCGCACGCTGTTCTTCGAGGTGCCCATGGCGCCCTACAAGACCATGTCGGCCAAGCTGCGCAGCGATCCCGACCTGGCGGTGGAGCTCACCAAGTGGGATCCGGTCTGCCGCCTGGATGTGGTGGGCAGCAAGAGCGACCCGGACGCCACCAAGTGGGTCTATCAGGACGGGGACGCCATCACGATCCTGCCCATGGGGCCGGCGCACGAGTGGGCCCAGATCACCGACAAGGAGGGGCTGGGCTACTTCATGTCGCTCGACCCCATCGTGCGCAGCCAGGCCCTGCGCGCCCCCAAGGTGCTGGCCATCGGCATCGGCGGCGGCATCGACGTGCTGCAGGCCACGGCCGCCGCCCGGCCCCTGCCCGAGGGGCAGCGGGTGGACTTCACCGGGGTGGAGATCAACCACACCACCTACGGCCTCATGACCGAGACCTATGCCGAGCGGACCGGCGACCGCTACCACCTGCCCGGCGTCACCGTCCACGTCGACGAGGGGCGCTCGTGGCTGCGTCGGAGCCAGGACACGTACGACATCATCCAGATGACGGGCACGGACACCTACGCGGCGCTGGCGTCCGGCAGCTACGTCATGGCCGAGAGCTACCTCTACACGGCCGAGGCCTACGACGACTACCTGAGCCATCTGACCGACGACGGGGTGGTGTCGGTGGTGCGCTTCCGCTTCGACCCGCCGCGCGAGTGCCTGCGCCTGGCGGCCATCGCGGTGGAGGCGCTGCGACGGGACGGCGCCACGCGCCCGCAGGACCACATCATCATCACCGCGTTCACGGGCGAGGGCCGCGACGACGACGGCAACGTGGTGCGGCTCGACTACGGGCATCTGCTCATCGCCAAGCGCCCGCTCAGGACCGAAGAGGTCAACATCTACAGGGACTACGTGGCCATGCCGGCCTACCGCGCCAGCCTGCTCTACGCGCCGGGCGTGGAGACGGCCGGGCCCACGACCGACTACTTCGCCGCGGTGGAGGCGGGCACGGACGCCGCGTTTCGCGCCGCGTACCCCTACAACCTCGACCCGGTCGACGACGACAACCCGTTCTTCTTCCGCTTCCACCGCTGGAGCGATCTGTGGGTGGAGTGGTTCGGCAGCGCAGCGGACGCCAAGCAGAGCGCCGGTGTCTACGCTGATCTGGTGGGGGCGCGGCCCATCGGCCTGATGATCCTGGGCACGGTGCTGGGCGAATCCTTTGTGCTGGTGGCGCTGCTGGTGCTGCTGCCGCTGCTGCTGTTCCGGCGCGAGGGCCTCAAGGTGCCTGGTGCCGGGGCCTGGATCGTCTACTTCGCGGGCTTGGGCGCGGGCTACATGCTGGTGGAGATCGTGGCCATGCAGCGCTTCGTGCTGTACCTGGGCCACCCCGGCTACGCCATGACGGTGGTGCTGATCACCTTCCTGTCGGCCAGTGGGCTGGGGGCGCACGTGGCGGGCAAGAGCGACGACCCGGTGCGCACGCTGCGGCGGGCCCTGCTGGGCGTGCTGTTCATGCTGGTCGTGCTGGGCGTCGGGCTGGAGTGGTTCTTTGACGTCAGCCTGAACCTGCCCTGGGCGGCGCGCGTGGCCCTGACCGGCGTGGTGCTGGGGCCGGTGGCCTTCCTGATGGGCATGCCCTTCCCGTCGGGCCTGACGCTGATGGGCACGCGCGGCGCGGCCGTGCTGCCCTGGGCCTTCGGCGTCAACGGCGGGGCCTCGGTGCTGGCGTCCATCGGCGCCATCCTGATCGCCCTTGGCTCGGGCTTCAGCATGGCCTTCGTGGTGGCCGGGCTGATGTACCTCGCGGCTCTGCTGGCCAGCCGCCGCGCGCTGGCCTGAGCTGCCCGAGCGGCAGCGACACGGCCGCAGCGCCAGCTCGATGCCCCAGAACGCAGCGCGCCCCCCGTCACGCGGCGGCGCGACGGGGGGCGAGTTGCATGCTGCTGCGTGAGGCGTGTGGAGCTCAGTCGTCCACGAAGGCGGGGTCGCCCACCTGCACCTCGATGAACACGTACTCCTCGCAGGCGCCCTTGTGCTCGAGCCAGAGACGGTCGATCTGCTGCGGGGCGTCCGGCCCCGCCAAGCGCGCGGCCAGGTCGGCGTTGGTGCCCACGTAGCTCTGGCTCTCCATGCAGATCCCCACGAACGTGTCGTTCGGGATCATGGGTTGCGCCGTGGGGGGCAGGTTGAAGCCGTGGGTGCCGCCGGGCACCAGGAACTCCCAGAGCACGAGGTCGGCCCCGAAGTCATCGTCCTCGATCTCCTCGATCTCGACCGCGAACGACGTGAAGCCGCGGGTCTTGGTGGAGACCGGGTCGTCAAACGTGAACTCCAGCGCCATGAACTCCTCCAGCGTGAAGGTGTCGTTGTGCGTGGGGTCCGTGATGACAGGGAACTGCGGCGAGAACGGGATCGTGATCTTGCTGGGCACGCTGGGCAAGGGCACGTCGCAGACCAGACCGCGGTCGATGAACCCGGGCTCCGCGCCCAGGCCGGGGCTGAAGACGTCGAACTCGCCGAACTCGCCGACGTCGTACCAGAACATCATCACGAACTCGCTGAGCGCCGGATGGTTGGGGTCCGGCATCAGGATGTAGGGCGGCGCGAGCAGCTGGGAGATGCCTGTGAAGCCCCCCTTGGAGAAGTTGGCTCCGAACTCCAACTCGTCGACACCCAACTCCTCGCTGTAGAGGTCCAGCCCGAAGCCCGAGTAGCCCATGTAGGTCTCGATGGCGGGCAGGTTGTTGACCTGCAGGTTCACCTCGCGGTCGAAGGGGATGGCGTCGGCGAAGTCGAAGTCCACCACCATGGTCTCGCCCGGGCCGACGGCGGGCACAAAGAGCTCGAACATGGCCGCGGTGGTCATGTCCACGTAGACGCTGCTCTCGTCGTCGATCGGCAGCTGCAGGCCCTCGCGTTGGCGCAGGACGAGGTGCATGTCACGGCCCGAGGGGATGCTGCCGTTGAACGTGCCGCCGCCCTTGCCGTCCTGATTGACGAACAGGTTGCCCTGGAAGCCGTCCTCCGTCTCGGGCCTGGCCTCCATGATGGCGACCTCATAGCTGATGTAGCCGAAGCTGTCGCCTTGGCCGAATCCATTGACCAGGAGGTTGGTCAGGTCGCCCTCGATGAAGGCGTCGTTCAGGTCGTTGCCCGCGCCGCTCTCATCGAAGTCGATGGTCAGAGGCAGCATGAACTTGGCGCTCTTGGGTGAGACGCCCACCACCGTCGTGGCCTGGCGCAGCACCTGCAGCTCGCCGTCCTCGAAGATCACGGCGTCACGCTGAGCCGTGATGGTGTAGGGCGGGTTGACGTTGGTGAAGGTGACCTGGCCCTGGTTGTTGGTGCTGCCGAACAGGCCGGCGGCGCTGGCGGCGTCGCTGCCCACCAGGGTCACCTGCGCGCCGGGCTGCGGGGCCCAGTCGCCGAACAGCTGCTCCGGCGCTCTCAGCACACACACGGTGATGGTCTTCTTGCCCTGGCCCCCGGCCGTCTGCACGTTGATCGTGGTGAGCTTGTTGGCCTGGATGCCGAAGGCCACCTGCGTGGGGTTGGTGTCGTCGGCGAAGGTGACCGCGGCCACGTAGCTGCCGGCTTGCATGCAGCTGCCGAAGAAGCGGCCGTTGGCGTCGGTGATGAACTGACGCGTCTCCGCGCCGCTGACGTCGACGCTGGTGCCCACCACGGGCTGCCCGTTGTCGGTCACGAGCCCCGAGAGCGTGCCCTTGGCGGGGATGTCCACCAGGATGTCGCCCACGTCGGTGCTGCCGCCAGCCACGATGGCGCCGGCGTTCACGCTGGCAGATCCGGTCACGCCGCCGAAGTCCACCGGCGTGACGGCGCTGAGCACCACGCCGATGGGGATGCACGGGTTGCTGGGCAGCTGATACGCCGGCACGCTCACGATGCTGAAGACGCCGTTCGCGTCCGTGCTGGCAAACTGCCCCAGGTCCGTGGCGACGGTCACGCGCGGCACCGGCTGGTTGGTGTTCATGTCCACGACGCGGCCCGTGAGAGTGGTGGCACAGGCGACGTCGATGGGCAGCACGGGCGCGTGCCAGCCGCCCTTGACGATCACGCCCTGGGCCTCGATCACCGAGCCGTCGCCGCTGACCTGACCCTGCTGGCCGGTCTGGGCCGAGCGGTTGACCCACTCGCCCGCGTCGTGGTCGAAGGACCACACGTCCACCAGCGTGCCCGGCGCAAAGCCGCGGTCATTGGGGAAGGTGATGTCGAGCCCCTGGAGCAGGCCCTCGGCGCCGCTGAACATGAGCCCGCTCGTGTCGAACTCCGCGTTGGGCGGCTGCACGGTCACGAAGCTGCCGCCGTCCAAGGGGTCGCCGTTGCCGTCCAGCAGGGGCATGGGGATCTGGTCGCCCGGCACGGGCGTGACGTTGATGTCGAGCATGCCGTCGGCCGGCGCCCCGCCCACCATGATGGCCGTGCCCACGGGGCCGAACAGTTCGATGATCTTGCTGCCCTGGCCTTCGGCGTCGATCTCCTCGTTGGTCACGCCGGCGCTGGTGGAGAGGTCCTGGGTGGCGGAGTCGGGGTTGTTGAGGTCCGCCAGCACGATGGCCTGGGGGATCTCGGAGGCACCCACGGAGGCCACCGTGGCCATGATGATGAGCGTGTTGTAGGCGGCCTTGCCGGCGTTGGTGGCGGAGCTGCCGTCCAGGATGATCTCGACCTCGCCCGCGGGCAGGCCCTGCACCACGAAGTTGCCGAAGGCGTCGGTCTGCGTCTCCGCCAGCACGACGTGCGGCGCGCCCAGCGCTGGGCTCGTCAGCTGTTGTGGCGGCTCGATCACCGACACGCCCACGCCGGCCAGGCCCTGCCCGTCGGCGCTGCCCTTGACCACGCCCGCGAGCGAGCTGGTCTGGGTCTCGCCCACGGTCAGCTCGGTCAGCTTGCGCTTCTTGTACTTGCCGCGCTTGAGCGTGAGCTTGATGCGCAGGCCGCCGTCCTCGCCCTCGTTGCCGACCGTGACGGTGTGCGTGCCCGTCTTGGTCAGGGCGATCTTCTTGAGCGTGTGCTTGTTGCCCTTCTTGTTGGACTTGAGCGAGCCCTCGGGGATCTCGACGTCGGCGTCATCGGGGTCCGTGAGCGTGGGCACGTCCGGGTCGGCGGGCGACTTCTTGCCGAGCTGCGCCGTGATGCTGGTCTCGAAGCCGGCCACCGCGTCAAACTCGACGCTCATCTGCGCGCCGTTGAGCAGCTCCTCGGTGACGTCCTGCTTCTTGACAGCCTTGGGCAGCTTCTCCGTGAACTTGAAGCTGTAGGCGCCTGTGGTGCCGTCGGCGCCGCTGATGCGCACCTCGTAGGTGCCGGTGGAGGGCAGGCCCTCGCCCTTGTCCGCGTTGGCCAGCTTGAGCAGGGCCTTCTTCTTGGTGGCCGTGATCTGGGCCACCACGGAGTCGTCGCTGGTGTCCACCAGCTCGATCACGGGCAACAGGTTGACCTTGCCCTTGCCGGCCACGCTGAGCGTCAGGCCCGCGCCCGCTACGGTCTCGATGCGCACGATGTCGACATCGGTCTCGGAGCTGATCTCACCCGTGAGGCTGTCGCCCGGGTTCATCTCGGCCACGACGAGCTGGGCCTGGAGGGCATTGGGCAGCGCGAACGCCATCAGAGACAGGCTGACGGCAAGACGTGTGAGTAGACGCATATTGGATTCCCGTGTGGTTGGCCCTGATCGAACAGGGGGCGGTCAGCCTGCCTGCCTGGATCAGATGGTTCAATCCAGCTGTGTCGGACGACACGACTTGAACCTGGAAGCGACCCGACATGAAATGGCGCGCCGCTGCGGCCGTCGTGATGTTGACCCCGGCCGCCTCACTCCCGCCCGCCGCCTGTCCCCTGGGACACAGCCCCCTGCCTCATGAGCACCGAAGCCCGACAGATCCTGCGTGAGACCTTCGGTCACGACGCCTTCCGCCCCCAGCAGGAGGACGTGATCGAGCGTGTCGTCGCCGGTGGCGACGCCTTCGTGCTGATGCCCACCGGAGGCGGCAAGAGCCTCTGTTATCAGGTGCCGGCGCTGCTGCGCTCCGGCACGGCGCTGGTGGTCTCGCCGCTGCTGGCGCTGATGGAGGATCAGGTGGGAGCCCTGGTGCAGCGCGGCGTGGCGGCCGCGGCCTACCATTCCATGCTGGACGGCGGCCAGGCCCGGCGCGTGCTGGCGCGGCTGCACGCCGGCGAGCTCGACCTGCTGTATGTGTCGCCCGAGCGCCTGGCCAGCGAGGATTTCCTGGCGCGCTTGTCGGGTATCGAGCTGGCGCTGCTGGCCATCGATGAGGCCCACTGCGTCTCGCTCTGGGGTCACGACTTCCGGCCGGAGTACGCGCGCCTGGGAGAGCTGCGCCAGCGCCTGCCGCAGCTGCCGTTGGTGGCGCTCACGGCGACGGCCGACGAGACCACGCGCAAGGACGTGCGCGCGCGACTGGCCCTGGATGATGCGCCGCTCTATTCGGCCGGCTTCGACCGCCCCAATATCTCGTATGCGGTGGATGACAAGCTGCGCGGGGCCGAGCAGCTGGTGGCGTTTGCCTCGCAGCGCCGCGGGCAGCCGGGCATCGTGTACTGCGCCACGCGCAAGGGCGCCGAGGCCGCGGCGGTGGCCCTGTGCCGGGCCGGGCACGAGGCCGACGCCTACCACGCGGGCCTGGCAGGGGAGACGCGCAACCGCGTGCAGCGGGAGTTTCTGGCGGGCAGTCTGACGGTGGTGGCGGCCACCGTCGCCTTCGGCATGGGCATCGACAAGGCCGACGTGCGCTGGGTGCTGCATCTCGACCTGCCCCGCTCGGTGGAGGCCTACTACCAGGAGACCGGGCGCGCGGGCCGCGACGGCGAGCCCGCAGAGGCCCTTCTGCTCTACGCTCCGGGCGACGCGGCGCGCCAGGCGCGGCTGATCGATCAGGGCAGCGACGACGACGCCATGCGCATCGAGCGCGCCAAGCTCTCGGCCATGATCGACTGGTCCGAGGGTGTCACCTGTCGCCGCGCGGCCCTGCTGGGGCATTTTGGCGAGTCACACCCGGGCGACTGCGGCAACTGCGACAGCTGCAACAGCCCGCGCGCGCTGATCGACGCCACCGAGATGGCGCAGATGGCGTTGTCGTGCGTGTCGCGCACCGGGCAGCGCTTCGGCGCCCAATACGTGATCGACGTGCTGCTGGGCAGCGAGGCCGAGCGCGTGCTCAACAACCGGCACGACCAGCTCTCCACCTGGGGCATCGGCAAGGGCACGCCGCGCGCCACCTGGGTCGCGCTGATGGGGCAGCTCGTGGCGCGCGGCTATCTGCACCGCGACCTGGCGGGCTACTCGGTGCTGAGCCTGCTTCCGGCCTGCCGGCCTGTGCTCAACGGCGGCGAGCAGTTCCTGATGGCCGAGCCGCGTGCGCCACGGCGTGCGGCCCCGGCGGCCGCGCCCAAGCGCCGACGCCGACGCTCACCGCGCGCGAGGGCAGGCGAGGGCGTGGCTCCCGAGGACGAGGTCGAGCTGTCCGGCGACGACGAGGGCCTGTTCCACCGGCTGCGGACGCTGCGCACGCGGCTGGCCAAGTCGCGCAAGGTGCCGGCCTACGTCGTGTTCTCCGACGCCACCCTGCGCAGCTTGGTGAGCGCGCGCCCCGGCGACGAGGCCGAGCTACTGGAGGTCAAGGGTGTCGGGCCCGCCAAGGTCGAGCGCTACGGCGCCGCTTTCCTGGCCGTCATCTCAGGTCAGCTCGATCCGGGTGATGACGAGGAAGAGCAGGCTGAGCCCCAGGCGGCTGCCGAGCCGTCCGCCGCGATGTCGCCCGCCGACGAGCCGCTCCCCGACCCCAGCTCCAACCCCGAGGCCGACTACGACCCGGACGCCTCCGAGGCCTGGTCGCCATGAGCGCCACGCGCGGTGAGGGCTGCGCTGCCGCCACGCATGCGGCAGCCGAGAGCTCTACGGTCGACCCCGCTGAGCCCGTGCTGGTGGTGGGCGGCGGCATGGCCGGCGTGGAGGCCGCGCGTGTGCTCTCCGCCGCCGGCGTGCCCGTGCGCCTGGTGGAGATGCGGCCCGTACGCAAGACCGACGCCCACGCCAGCGATCAGCTGGCCGAGGTGGTCTGCAGCAACTCGCTGGGCTCATTGATCCACGCCACGCCCAAGGGCCTGCTGCTGGCCGAGATGGAGGCCATGGGCAGCCTGGTCGTGGCGGCGGCCAAGCGCCACGCCGTGCCCGCCGGCTCGTCCCTGGCCGTCGACCGCGAGGCCTTCGCCGCCGATGTGACCGCCTGCGTGAGCGCCCTGCCCGGCGTGGAGCTGGTGCGCGAGGAGCTCACGTCGCTGCCCGAGCACGGCCAGGCCATCGTCGCCACCGGCCCGCTCACCAGCGACGCCCTGGCCGCCGACATCGAGCGCGTCATCGCCGCGCACGCCGGCGGAGCGGGTGGCGCGGCGGCTGGCGGGTCGGGGCAGGAGGGCCAAGAGAAGCAGGAGAAGCAGGAGGGCGCCGCCGACAGCGACCCCGCTGCCTCGCAGCCATCCGGCCTCCTCGACAACGCCCAAGCCCGGTTCAGCGGCGGCGAGCCCCGCGAGCCGTCCGCTGCAACGGGCCCCACCCCGCTCCCCGACTCCCGCTTGTATTTCTATGACGCCATCGCGCCCATCGTCAGCGCGGAGTCGCTCGACCGCAGCGTCATCTTCGAGGCCTCGCGCTATGGGCGCGGTGAGCCCGACTTTCTCAACTGCCCCTTCACCGAGGAGCAGTACGACGCCTTCCTCGACGCGCTGTTGGCGGGGGAGGTGGTGCCCACCAAGGAGTTCGAGCAGCTGCGTCACTTCGAGGGCTGCATGCCCATCGAGGAGCTGGCGTCGCGCGGCCGGCGCACCCTGGCCTTCGGCGCCATGCGCCCGGTGGGGTTGAGCGACCCGCGCACCGGCCGGCGCCCCTACGCCGTGGTGCAGCTGCGGCGCGAGGACCAGGCCGGCCAGCTCTACAACCTGGTGGGTTTTCAGACCAAGCTGCGCTACGGCGAGCAGGCGCGCATCTTCCGGCTGATCCCGGGGCTGGGTCAGGCGGAATTCGTGCGCCTCGGGTCCCTGCATCGCAACACGTTCATCAACAGCCCCGAGGTGCTGGGGCCTGATCTGTCGCTCAAGGCCCGACGTCAGGTCTGGTTTGCCGGTCAGGTGACGGGCGTGGAGGGCTACGCCGAGAGCGCGGCCACCGGCATCCTGGCGGCGCTGGCCGTGCTGGATCGTCGCGCGGGGCGGGCCTGGGAGCCGCCGCCGCCCACGTCCATGTTGGGGGCCCTGATGGCCTGGATGGCGGCGGCCGACCCGGCCCACTTCCAGCCCATGAACGTCAACTTCGGGCTGGTGCCGCCGCTGCCCGAGCGCGTCAAGGCCAAGCGCGAGCGCAAGCAGCGCATGGCCGAGCGGGCGCTGGTGGACCTCGACGCGTGGCTCAGCCGGCGCGGCTTCGGGCCCGTGCTCGCGGGCCGGCCCGAAGGGGTCTGAGGCCCCGGCCCGCGGCTGCCCGCCGTCGCCCGCCGTCGCCAGGGGCCACGCCCCGAAAGGCCTGCTCCCGAAAGCGGCCAACTGCGGGTCAAGCTCGCGGCCAGGGCTGGTCGATGGGCGGACATGGCCGCTCTCCGCCCTCGCCCTGCAGCCCGTTCCCGACCGGATGGGTGGCCCCGGCCGGACGCCCTGCCCGCGCCCGGGGTGCGGCCATGGCGCGAGCTGCCAGGCGCCCCGCCCGCCCCCTGGGTGCTGCTGTGGCTCGCGCTGCTAGGCGCCCTGCCCGGTTGCGGTGAGGGCGCCGACGCCGCCGCACGCAGCAAGGGGACGCCGGTGGTGCTGGTGGTGGTGGACACCCTGCGCGCCGACCGGCTGTCCCACGCCGGGCACGGCCGCGAGACCGCCGCCGGCCTCGACGACTTCCTGGCCGAGGCCACCTTCTTCGAGCGCTGCTGGGCGCCGTCGCCGTGGACCACACCGAGCACGGCCAGCATCCTCACAGGCCTGCACCCGCTGCGGCACGGCGCCACCGGCCACGGCCGCTCGCTGCCGCCAGAGGCCACGACCCTGGCCGAGCGCTTCTCGGACGCCGGCTGGCACACGGCCGCCTTCAGCCACAACCAGAACGCCAGCGCCGTGTTGGGCTTTGATCAGGGCTTCGATCTGTTCGAGGCGCACAAGGGCAAGTCGACCGCCTACGACGACGTGTCGCTGCTGGTGCGGCGCACCCGGCGCTGGCTGGACGACGAACGCAGCGACCCGTTCTTCGTGTGGCTGCAGCCCATGAACGTACACGGGCCGTACAAAGTGCCCGAGCCCCGGCGCGCCGAGCTGCTGGGCCGGGCGCCCGCGCGCGGTTTCACGTACTACGGCAGCACCATGCGCGCGATCCTCAAGGAGGGCGACGTCGCGCGCCGCGAGCGGGTCTCGGCGGCCATGCTCACCAGCCTGGAGGAGCAGTACGACAGCGCCGTGCGCTACACCCTGGACCAGGTGTCGGAGGTCTTTGCAGACCTGCGCGCCCGCGGGCTCTACGACCGCGCCTTGATCGTGTTGACCTCCGATCACGGCGAGGAGCTCTTCGAGCATGGCGGCTTCTCGCACGGCTACTCGTTGCACCGCGAGCTGCTGTCGGTGCCGCTCTACGTCAAGTTGCCCGGGCAGCGTCACGGCGCGCGCGTGAGCCAGGACGTCTCGCTGACCGACGTGACACCCACCATCATGGAGGTGGTGGGCCAGCCCCTGAGCGCGCAGGACGCAGACGGCCGCTCGCTGCTGCCGCTCATCCGCGCGGCGTGGGGTGCGGGCGATGCTCCGGCCCCCAGCGCACAACCCAGTGAGCTCCTCTTTCACGTCGACTGGTGGAAGCGCTGCATGGGCGCGGCGCTGCAGCGCGGCCGCTGGAAGCTGGTGCGCATCGAGCGCAACTACGAGGGCCTCGAGCACGTCGTGCGGCTCTATGACATCGAGGCCGATCCCGGCGAGACCGAGGACGTCGCCGCCGCCCACCCCGAGCTGGTTGCGGAGCTGACTCGCCGCCTGGACGCGGCGGTGTCGCGGCACCGCAGCCGCGCCCTGCAGGCCGGCGACGACGTATTGAGCCAGATGGACCGACAGGCGCTCGAGCAGTTGGGCTACCTGTAGGCCGGCGCGGGGGGGGGGGGGGGGGGGGGGGGGCTTTGCTAGGGGATGCCGATCGGCTGGGACGGGGGGGGG
>QNBX01000084.1 GCA_003644265.1 Planctomycetota bacterium | reverse complement strand
GTCCTGCTCGGCGTCGCGCGTGCCGATGGTGCTGGTGCCCTTGAACATCATGTGCTCGAAGAAGTGGCTGATGCCGGTGATGCAGGGGCGCTCGTTGACCGAGCCCACCTGGGCCACCCAGCCGCAGGAGATGGTGTTGGGCTCCTCGAAGCGCGGCAGCAGGAGCCACGTCATGCCGTTGTCGAGCACGAATTCCTCGACGGCGGTGTTCTGCGCGACGGCCGGCCAGGCGAGCAGCGTCATGGCCAGAAAGAGGGACGGGGCGAGGCGCATGGCGCTCTCCTGCGGGTGGGGGGGAACCCCGCAGCATACCGGTCCGGTCGCGCCCGGCGCGACGGCGCGGAGGTGTCTGCTGCGTTGGCGCCGGCCTATGGCGCGCGCCACCAGCGGGCGCAGAGGCCGGCGGGCAGCAGCCGCGCGCTGTCCTGCACCGGCAGCGCCAGCTCGCCCGCGCTCACCTCGGCCGCGCCCAGCTCCGCCAGCATCTGCTGAAAGGCCAGGGGCGAGGTGCCCACCGCGTAGCAGGAGAGCACCACAAAGCCCGCGTCGGGCTCCAGCAGCCCGGCGATGTCGGCCAGCAGCTCCACCACGCCCTCTTCGAAGGTCCAGCGCTGCCCGTCGGGCCCGCGGCCGTACGGCGGCGGGTCGAGCAGCACGCCGTCGTAGCGGCGCCCGCGGCGGCGCTCGCGCTGGACGAACTGCAGCGCGTCGTCGCAGATCCAGCGCACGGCGTCGGGCGCCAGGCCGGACGCGGCGGCGTTCTCCCGTGCCCAGCGCATGGCCGGCTTGCTGGCGTCCACGTGGGTCACGAAGGCGCCGGCCTGGGCCGCCGCCACGCTGGCCGCGCCCGTGTAGGCAAACAGGTTGAGCAGCCGCGGGCGCGGCTCCTCGCGCGCGACGAAGGTCGGCGCCAGCTGCGCGATGCGCTGCGCGGTCCAGAGCCAGTTGGAGGCCTGCTCCGGGAACACGCCCACGTGCTTGAACGGTGTGGGCCGCAGCAGCAGCCGGGTGTCGCGGTGCGTCAGCGTCCAGGGCTCGGGCAGGGGCGCGGCGCCCCGTCGCGGCTGCCAGCGCCCGCCGCGGTCGCTCTCGCGCACGAAGCTCAGGTCGGCCTGGGCCCAGAACGCGGCGTCGCGCTCGGGGCGCCACATGGCCAGGGGGTCCGGGCGCCGCAACACCACGCCGCCGAAGCGCTCCAGCTTCTCGCCGTCGCCGCAATCCAGCAGCGCGTAGCCCTCGATGGGGTCGTGCGGGAAGACGGCCGGGGCGTGCATACGCGCCGATCATGCGCGCCGCCGTCCCCGGAGCAAGCCCCCGCTTGGGCTCCGGGCCCAGGGCCGAACGGATTGACGCATGGCCTCTTCCGGGGGATTCTGGGGGTGTCGCGTCACTCGGGCAGCTGTGGCGGTCGCACGTCTGGTCGCAGGCCCTGTCTCGTCCCTGGGAGCTGATCCATGCCGTTTCGTAGCGCCGGTCTCGTCCTCTTCGGCCTGCTGTCGTTGGCTGTCCCCAGCCGGGCCGGCGATCTGCTGCTCTCCAGTGAGGTCGTGGCCAGCGGTCTGACCCTGCCCGTGTACGCCACCGCGCCCGCCGGCGACGAGCGGCTGTTTGTGCTCGAGCAGAACACCGGACGCATCCAGCTGGTGAAGGCCGGCGAGGTGCAGCCCACGCCCTTCCTCGATCTGAGCGCCCAGCTCCTGAGCGGCGGCGAGCGTGGCCTGCTGTGCCTGGCGTTCCACCCTGCGTACGACGTCAACGGTCGCTTCTACGTGACCTCCAACGTGCTCAACGGCGACCTCGTGCTGCAGCGCTTCCTGGTGGATCCGCTGGACCCGGATCGCGGCCTGCTCGCCAGCGCGGAGACGTTGCTGGCGCTGCCCCAGCCCTTCCCGCAGCACAACGGATCGATGATCGCCTTCGGCCCGACGGACGGCCTGCTCTACATGAGCACGGGTGACGGCGGCAGCTTCAACGACCCCTTCGACAACGCCCAGGATCTCACGTCGCTGCTGGGCAAGCTGCTGCGCCTCGACGTCGACGGCCCCTTCCCCTACGGCATCCCCGCCGCCAACCCCTTTGTGACGGAGCCGGGCGCGCGCGACGAGATCTTTGCCTACGGCCTGCGCAACCCCTGGCGCTTCTCCCTCGACGCGCGCAACGGCGCCGTGTTCATCGGCGACGTGGGGCAGGGCGGCCGGGAGGAGGTGGACCTGATCCGGCCCAACAGCCCCGGCGGCCAGAACTTCGGCTGGCGCTGTGCGGAGGGCACGCTGTGCACCGAGCTGGGAGCTTGCGCTTGCCCGGAGCCGCAGCTGGTCGATCCCATCTACGAGTTTGACCACAACGAAGGCTGCTCGATCATCGGCGGCTACGTCTACCGCGGCAGCGACATCCCCGAGCTGCAGGGCACCTACTTCTTTGGTGACTACTGCACCAGCCGGGTCTGGTCCTTCACGGTCGAGGCTGGCGTGGCGGTCGAGGTGCAGGAGCGCACGCTCGAGCTGTCGCCGCCCGGAGGCTCGCTGGGCTTCATCACGTCGTTCGGGCGGGATGGCCGGGGCGAGCTGCTGATCGTGGGCTACCTGGGCGAGATCCGGCGCGTGACCCCGGCGCCCCTGGTGGCCGACTGCGACGGCGACGGCATCTCCGACGCCGACGAGCTCGCTGCCGGCAACGCCTTCGATGTCAACGCCAACGGCGTGCCCGACGAGTGCGAGCAGCTGCTCACGGGCACGACCTTTGTGGAGGGTCAGCCCGCGCAGCTCGACCTGATCGGCGCCCAGCCCCGGCAGCCGCTGGCGTGGTTCGTATCGCTGCGCGGCATCGGACCGGGCCCCTGCTTCCTGGGCGGCAGCATCTGCATGGACCTCAAGCCCTTCAACGTCGGCGGCCCCGCTCCGGATCTGCTGCTGCTCGCCATCACCCTCGCCGATGCCAGCGGCGCCGCCAGCCTGCCGTTCATCGTACCGCCGGGCATCCCGTCCGCGGCCTTTCAGGTGCTGCTCGCCAACGGGCAGAACAGCTCCAAGAGCAACCCCATCCAGAAGCTGGTGCAGGGTCCGTAGGCGCGGCGTGAGCGCGCCGGCGCTCGCGCGGAGTGGCGCGGGCAGCGCCCTCGGAGTCACCCGCGATACAGCCGCGCCAGCCGTTTGGGGCTCACGCCCATGCGGTAGAGCGGCGGGATGATGCGCATGAGCAGCAGCGTGCGCAGCGGCCGGCGCTGCATGCGTCGACCGGACACGATCACGGGCGTGCCGATGCGCGCCAGCGGCCGACGTCCGGCCAGACGCACCGAGAGGTCGTAGTCCTCCATGATCGGCAGGGCGCGCATGCCGCCCACCGCGTCGTAGGCGGCGCGCGTGCAGAACATGGCCTGGTCGCCATAGGGGTGTCGAGTGAAGCGGCTGCGCAGGTCTGCAAGGCGCAGCAGCGGCCCCCAGGGGTTGGGCAGCGCAGGGTCGCTTCGCGTGTGCGTGACGAAGGCGCCGGCCTCTGCGCTGGCGTAGGCGCCGCCTTGCAGGGCCTCGCGCACCCGGTCCAGCGCGCCCTCGGGCAGGCTGGTGTCGACGTGCAGAAAGAGCAGCGCCTCGCCCGAGGCATGCTGCGCGCCCGCCGCCAACTGCGCGCCGCGCCCCGAAGGTCCGCGCAGCACGACGTGACCGCGCGCGGCGGCCCGATCGGGGCCCTCGTCGTCGCTGCCGCCGTCCGAGACGATGACCTCCACCGGGCCGGGCTGGCGGGCCAGCGCGTCCAGGCACGCGTTCAGGCGCTGGCCCTCGTTGAGCGTGGCCACGATCACCGACAGCAGCATGGGGGACGGGGGTGAGCGCTCGATCGCGCCGGCCAGCAACTCTGCGCAGCGCGGCGCCGCATCGGGGTGCAGCGCCAGATGACGCGCGAGACGCTCCAGGTCCGGCCCGCGGTCCACGTCGAACCACGGCGGCGCGAGGGTCAGACTGAGCCCCAGCTGCGCGGCCCGGGCCTGCACCTGCGCGCGCGTGCCGTCCCGCTCCCAGTCCAGCCCGTCGAGCCAGTCGGGCTGCAGGCGCTGGGCGGCGCGCGGCGCGAGGCCCAGGCACCAGAAGCCCCCGTCCGGCACGGGCCCCAGCACCAGGTCGTGCTGATCCAGGGCCTGGAGCGCAGCGTTCAGCAGCTCGGGCGAGAGCCCGGGGGCGTCGGTGCCCAGCAGCAGCGTGGCGTGTCCCTCGCGCGCGCCGGCGTGGGCCAGGCGACCCATGCGCGCGCCCAGGTCGCCCTCGCCCTGGGGCAGCGGGCGCAGCGCGGGTGGCGTCAGCAGCGGGTAGGCGCCGGGCGCGTCGCACAGGGCCAGGCGCAGCTCGGTGCGTGCGTCGCGCACGGCGCCGGCGGCGGCCCAGCAGTCGGCGAGCATGGCGCGCGCCAGGCGGCAGGCGGCCCCCGCGCCCACGTCGGCGGCCAGCCGCGTCTTGGCCCGACCATGGGCCGGCGCCCGGGCCAGCATCACGAGTCTGCGCGTGGCGTGCGTCACGACCCGCGGGCGCTCAGCTCGTGGGCGGGGCCGCGAGGGCGCCGCCGCAGGAGCTGCCCTGCCCGGCGGTGCAGCCCAGGCAGTGCTCGGCGCGGGTGATGGGCGCGCCGCTCAGCTCATCGAACGAGCGGATGTCGTCCAGCGTCGCGTGGCCCGCGCCGGTGGGCAGGCCCAGCACCAGGTGGAAGTCACAGTCGGCCAGGCGCCCGTCCCAGCCCACGCTCACCAGCTCGCGGCACATCAGGCCCTCGACGGCCGCCGGGTTGAAGGCCGACTCCAGCAGGCTCATGTAGTCTTCGAGCCGCCCCGCGCGCGTCAGGTCGTCGGCGAAGCGGTGCACCGGCAGGTTGGTCACGCTGAGCAGGCGGTCGAAGCGCAGCCCGAAGTCATTCGCCAGCCGCTCGCGGTAGTCCACCTCCAGCGAGTCCTGGGGGGGCGGCAGGCTGGGGCCGCCGGGGTTGTAGACCAGGTCGAGCCGCAGCGCGTCGTCGTCCGCGGTGCCTTCCGCGGCTCCGTAGCCCACGGCGTTGAGCGCGGCCAGGGCCTCGATGGAGCGCGCAAAGACGCCGCCCCCGCGCTGGCGGTCGGTGTTGGCGGCGGTGTAGCACGGCAGCGACGCCATCACGTGCACGCCGCGCGACGCGTAGAAGTCGGCCAGGTCCTCCTGACCCGGCTCCTGCAGCACGGTCAGGTTGCAGCGCACCAGCACCGCTCGTCCGCTGGCCAGCAGCGCGTCCACCAGGCCACGGAAGCGCGGGTTGAGCTCGGGCGCGCCGCCGGTCAGGTCGACGCTGCGCACCGAGGGGCTGGCCTCCAGCAGCTCCAGCAGCCGCGCGATGCTGGCCGCGTCCATGAGCTCGGTGCGCGTCGGGCCCGCGTCCACGTGGCAGTGGCGGCAGGCCAGGTTGCACAGGCGCCCGAGGTTGACCTGTACGCAGCTGACCGTGCCGCGCCGCAGGTCCTGCACGCCGTGGGAGGACAGGCAGGCGTCGAAGCGGGTGCTCAGCAGCACGTCCCGGGCTCGCAACAGCTCTCGGCGTCGTTGATGCTCACGGGCAGCACGCCGGCCTTGGTCTCGCTGGCCGGGCGCACCCGATCGCCCGTGCAGGCAAACGGCTGGGCGCGCGCGGGGTCCACGGCCAGCGCGGGCTCCACGCCGACGATCTCGCCGGCGTAGGGCGCGCCGGTGAGCTTGGCGAAGGTGCGCCCGCACACGGCCATGCGCTGTCCGCGTCGCAACGTGTGCCCGTCGTCATCGCTCACGCTGGACCACGGGCCGCGGTAGATCACGGCCTGGTTCTGCTCCAGGCACGCGCCGCTCTCGACCCGGAAGGCCTCCACGGTGAGGCTGCGGAACTCGATGCCCTCGACCACGCGCCAGGGCGTCTCGCTGCGCTCCAGGATGCGCATGCCCTCCAGGCCCGCGCGCGCGAAGGCGTCGATGAACGCATCCTCGCGCAGGGCGCCGGAGATGCAGCCGCTCCACAGCTCGGGGTCGGCGGCCAGGTGCGCGGGCACGTCCTCGTCGCAGACGATGTCGGAGATGACGGCGCGTCCGCCCACGCGCAACACGCGGAAGATCTCGTCGAACAGCGCGCGTTTGCGCTCAGGGTGAACCAGGTTGAGCACGCAGTTGCTGAGCACCAGGTCGACCGATTGATCGGGCACCAGGGGCCGCTCGCTGCGCAGGCGACCGCAGCGCTGCTCCAGGGCCGCGAGCTCCGCCGCGTTGGACACGGGGTGCTCGCTGAGCCACTCGTCCAGCGCCGCGTGGTCCAGGGCCAGGTCTTCGATGCGCCCCTTCAGGAAGGTCACGTTGTCGTAGCCGATGCGCTCAGCCACCACCGGCGCGGCCCCGCGCGCCAGCGCCAGCATGTCGTCGTTGACGTCCACGCCCAGCACGCGCCCCTCGGCACCCACCAGCTGCGACGCGATGAAGCAGATCTTGCCCGTGCCGCTGCCCAGGTCGAGCACCGTCTCGCCGGGGCGCACGTGGCGGCTCGGGTCGCCGCAGCCGTAGTCCCGGGCCAGCACCTCCTCGGGGATGACCTGCAGCAGCGAGGCGTCGTACTGCACCGGGCAGCACAGCTCGGCGACCTGCTTGGCGGCGCCCTCGCTGTAGCGCGTGCGCACGGCGTGGTCGAGGTCGGCGGGAGAGGTCGGCTGGTTGCCCGTCATGTCGGCGTTCCGTCGGGGAGCGTGGGATGCAGCGGGGGTGGAGTCGGGGGGCAGAGGGGCGCGGTGGGGGCGCGGTGGGGGCGCGGTGGGGGCGCGGTGGGGGCGCGGTGGGGGCGCGCAGACGGGAGCTGCGCGAGCGCGATGCAGCCTGCCATGGCCGCGCGGCGTGCCAGTATTCCAAAGAAGCGGCCCGGGTGGGGCGCCGTCGTCAGCGACCGAGGTAGCCCATCTCGACCATCCAGCGGCGGGTGGCCTCGTCCATGGGGGCGCTCTCGGTGTCGAGCGCCAGGCGGCGGCCCTGGGCCAGGCGCGCCTCGGCCCAGGCCAGCAGTGCCGCCGCGGCGGCGTCGCCGGGGGGGGTGCCCAGCAGGTCGGTCTGCTCGCCCGGGTCCTGGTCGAGGTCGTAGAGGGCGCGGGCCACCAGAGCGCCGCCGTCCTGGGATGAGGCGGGCGCGGACTGCCCGGGCGGAGCGTCCTGAGCTGCCTGAGCGGCCAGCGCGGTGGGCGTCGCCTGCGCCGGCAGCGCGGCCAGCAGCTTGTAGCGCGCGCCCATCACGGCCAGGGTCTGGCGGCCCTGCTCGTCGGTCAGGTGGGCCAGCACGGGCTCGTCGCGCGGGGCCGGGGCCTCGCCGCGCAGGACGGCGGACAGATCGCGGCCCTGCCAGGCGGCCGGCGCGGGCAGCTCCAGCAGGCCCAGCACGGTGGGCGCCACATCCACCAGGCCCACCGGCGACGACAGGCGCGCGCCGGCGGGCAGGCGCCCCGGCCAGCGCAGCACCCAGGGCACCGCCAGCTCCTCCTCGAACAGCGACTGACGGTGGCGGAAGGCGCCGTGCTCTCCAAACGCCTCGCCATGATCGGAGAGGAACAGCAGCAGCGTGTCGTCCGCCCGGCCCGTGGCGTCGAGGGCCTGTAACAGTGCCCCCAGGCGTGCGTCGTTATGGAGCACCTCGGCGTCGTAGGACAGCGACTCGTCCTCGCGCTCGCGGCCGCCGGGGATCGGCGGGCGAGCGGCGGACGTCCGCGCCAAGCTGTAGAGCAGCTCGCCGGGGGGCTGGTAGGGCTCGTGCGGGTCGAGCGTGTGCACGTGTACAAACAGCGCCTCGTCGCGGTGCTCCTGCAGCAGGCGCTCCAGGGGCTCGGCGACCAGGGCCGAGGTCAGCGTGCTCTTCAGCCGCGAGGCGCCCCAGGCGGTGGGCTCGGCCGCCACGTCGAAGCCCTGGTCCAGGCCGGCCCAGGCGCCGCCGTGGTAGTTGGTCACCAGCGAGACGGTGATCCAGCCCGCGTCGGCCAGGCGCTCCGCCAGGGTGGAGGCGGCGGGGGCGAGGCGCTGCAAGTGCGTGGTGACGCCGTGGGCGAGCGGGTCGAGCGAGGTGAGCAGGGAGGCCACCGAGGGGCGCGTCCAGGAGCTGGCGCCGTAGGCTCGCTCCCAGACCACGCCCTCGGCGGCCAGGCGCCGCAGCGCGGGGTCGGTGGGAAAGGGGTGGCCGTAGACCGAGAGCCGATCGGCGCGCAGCGTGTCCTCCAGGTAGAGCACCACCGGGGGGCGCGGGCGGTCGCTGGGCGCCAGACGCAGGGGGCTGCCCAGCAGCAGCAGGCCGTCCTCGCCCTCGGCGGAGATCTGCAGCTGGCAGGGCTGGCCGTGGGCGGGCGCGAGGCTCAGGGACAGCTCTCGCCAGCCGGCGTCCGGCGCGAGGGCCAGCTCGGCCAGGGGTTGGCTGACGCCGGCCAGTTGCACGACCACGCGCGTGGGCCCGCTGGCGCCGGCCGGAGCCAGGGCCAGGCGCAGGCGGTCGTCGGGGCCGGGCGCGAGCTCGGCGCTGAGCATGCCGGGCAGCGCCAGGGCGGTGCCGCGGCGGGCGATGCCATGGCGCTCCAGCCGCGTGGGGCCCGGCGAGGGCTGGTCAAAACCCGACACCAGCGCCAGCCGCTGGATGCGCACCAGGGGCCGGCTGCCGGGGCCACCCTCGAAGGCCAGCTCCAGCTGCACCAGGCCTTCGCTGGCGTCGCGCGCGTGGCGCACCCCGCGCAGGTCCGAGATCGGCAGGCTGAACACGCCGTCGCCGTTGCGGTCGAGCTCCAGGGGCAGGCCTGGCGTGGAGCGGCCCTCGTCAAAGGGCTCGTCGGTGCCGCGCCAGCGCAGGCGCAGGTGGGTCACGTCCTCGCCGTGGAGCTCGAACACGAGCTGGTGGTGCAGATCCGGATTGAGGCCCGCGTCCTTGGGCGTGCGCAGGGCCACGCGGTCCAGGCCGGCCAGCTCCAGGGCCCCGTCGCGCAGCACAGGCGGGGAGCCGCCGGGGCTGGTGAAGCCGGCCAGGTCGGCGGCGCCGTCGGAGAAGTCCCAGGTCAGGCTCAGGGGCGGGTCGGGGCGCTCGGGCCGGGCCGTCCAGGCCAGCTCGCGCTGCACCACGGCGTAGCGGGCCGGCGGGACGCGCTCGCCGCAGCCCGCGTTCAGCACGAGCAGCGCCAGCAGGGCGGGCAGAGCGGGGCAGCGGGGCAGCGGACGCATGGGCAGCGGGGGCGGGGAGAGGAGCCGATGGCGGCGAGCCCCGCCCATG
The DNA here is from genome assembly GCA_003644265.1 of Planctomycetota bacterium. Next base: position 10,054 of record QNBX01000084.1, on the reverse strand, counting down.
ATACGGAGCCCGGCCGCGAGAGCGGCCAACGGAGCCCTGGGGTGAACCGGCGCCGATAGGCAGAATGGGGGGCTCCCTCCCGCCTCCCACACTGGAGTTGCAACCGTGGTCAAGCCCATCCGTGTCGCCGTGACCGGTGCCGCCGGTCAGATCGGATACGCCCTGCTTCCCCGTATCGCCTCGGGCCAGATGTTCGGTCCCGATCAGCCGGTCATCCTGCACATGATCGAGATCCCCGTGGAGGCCGCCATGAACGGTCTGCGCGGCGTGGCCATGGAGCTGGAGGACTGCGCCTTCCCGCTGCTGCAGGACATGGTCTTGACGTCCGACCTCGAGCAGGGCTTCGGCGACATCGACTGGGCCCTGCTGGTAGGCGCCAAGCCCCGCGGCGCGGGCATGGAGCGCAACGACCTGATCAAGGAGAACGGTCCGATCTTCACGGGCCAGGGCAAGGCCATCGCCGAGTGCGGCGCCAAGGGCGCGCGCACCGTGGTGGTGGGCAACCCCTGCAACACCAACGCGCTGATCGCCCTGCACAACGCGTCCGGCGCCGCGCCCGAGCAGTTCAGCGCCATGACGCGCCTGGACGAGAACCGCGCGAAGGCGCAGCTGGCCAACAAGGCCGGCGTGCACCACACGCAGATCTCCAACATGGCCATCTGGGGCAACCACAGCGCCACCCAGTACCCCGACTTCGAGAACGCCAAGATCGGCGGCAAGCCGGTGCAGGACGTGATCGACGACCGCGCCTGGCTCGAGGGTGAGTTCATCAAGACCGTGCAGCAGCGCGGCGCCGCCATCATCAAGGCGCGCGGGCTGAGCTCGGCCCTGTCCGCGGCCAACGGTCTGGTGGACCACGTACGCTCGCTCACCACGGCCACGCCCGCAGGTGACTGGCACTCGGTGGCTGTGCCCAGCGACGGCAGCTACGGCGTGCCCGAGGGCATCCTGTGCAGCTTCCCGGTGCGCACCGACGGCAGCGGCAGCACACAGATCGTGCAGGGCGTCGAGCTTTCGGACTTCGGCCAGGGCAAGCTGGACGCCTCGGTGGCGGAACTGCAGGCCGAGCGCGACGTCATCAGGCACCTGTTGAGCTGAGCCAGGCCCATGCAGACAGGCACCCTCGACCGCATCGCCCGCCGGGCCATGATCCAGACGGCGGCGATGATCCACATCGCCAATCACCGGCCCGAAGCCCGGCGCACCGACCCCAAGGTGGGCGGGCACCCGGCCTCCTGCAGCAGCGCGGCGCACATCCTCACCGCGCTGCACGGCAAGGTGCGGCGAGCGTCGGACTTCTACTGCGCCAAGCCCCACGCGGCGCCGCTGGACCACGTGCTGCACGGCATGCTGGGCCTGATGCGGCACCCCGACGACGGGGCCTGGTTCACGAGCGATGAGGTCGAGGCGTGTCTCGCAGAGCTGCGCGCCTTCAGCGAGGACGGGCGCCCGGTGCTGCAGAGCTACCACGCCAAGAGTGATCCCGACAGCTACCACACGTTTCCGTCGGGCAGCGTGGGCATCCCGCCGGTGGTGTCGGGCTACATGGCCCTGGCCTTCCGCTACGCGCGCGACCACGACCTCGAGCTGCCGGAGGTCCCGCACGACGGGCAGTTCTGGTCGCTGATCGGCGACAGCGAGTTCCGCGAGGGCTCGTTGATGGAGGCCATGCCGGACTTTGCCGAGCGGCAGCTGGGCAACGTCACCTGGATCATCGACTACAACCGTCAGAACCTCGACGGCGCGCGCATGCCCAACACCAAGGGACTGCACGGCACCGACGCCCACCGCATCGCGGAGACGGGCAAGGCCAACGGCTGGGAGGTGATCCAGGTGCGCCACGGAGCCGTGCGTCGCGCGGCTTTCAAGCGCGCCGGCGGCAGGGCCTTTCAGCGCGTGCTTGAGGACGGGCTGTCCGACTACGAGCTGCAGATGACCTTGCTGCTGCGCGAGATGGACGACACCCGCGCGCTGTTCCTCGAGCGCGACAAGGGCTGCGCCAAGCTGCTCGACAAGCTGGACGACGGGCAGCTCGAGACCATCCTGTGCGACCTCGGCGGCCACGACACCGAGGCGCTGGTGCGTGCGCTGGAGGCATCCCGGCTGGACCAGGATCGCCCGACCCTGCTGGTGGCCCACACGGTCAAGGGCTGGGGCATGGACATGTACGCCGCCCCCGGCAACCACAGCGAGCTCAACACCGCGGGCGAGATGGAGATCCTGTTGGGCGACGAGCAGCTCAGCATGCAGCGGCCCTTCGAAAACTTCGCGGCCGACACGCCCGAGGCCGAGTGGCTGGCGCAGCGCGGCGCGCAGCTGCGCGAGCAGTTCGAGGCCAACCGCGCCTGGCGCCGCCGCAACCGCGACTGGGTGCGCGCGCGCATCGACGATGTGGGCGGCGTGCCCGCCACGCTCGAGATCGACACCAAGCTGTTTCCGCGCGCCCACACCCAGTGGATGTGGGGGCAGATCGCCGCCAAGCTGGTGCGCATCGGCACCAACGCCGAGAAGCACCGCGCCGACGGCAAGGGCGCCGTGGAGCTGAAGCCCTTCGAGCGTCAGTGGGAGGCGGCGGCCGACTTCCTCATGACCATGTCGCCGGACGTGGGCACCTCCACCCAGCTCAACCCGGTCATGGACGAGCGCGTCTACGGCGTCAGCGACGAGACCGAGCGCTCCGCCGGCGAGGCCGAGGTGCGCACCGGCCACAGCCGCAAGCGCCCGCAGCTGCTGGCCAGCGCCGAGCCCTGGACACGGCACATCCGCTTCGAGATCGCCGAGGCCAACTGCATGTCGGCCGTGGGCGCCTTCGGGATGATGGGCCACTACGCGGGCGTGCCCTTCTTTCCGATCATGACGGTGTACGACTTCTTCATCAAACGGGCGCTCGACCAGCTCTACTACAACCTCTACTGGGGCAGCGAGTTCGTCATCCTGGGCACGCCCTCGGGGGTGAGCCTGTCGTCGGAGGGCGCGCAGCACTCGTGGAAGTCGGACATCCAGATTCCGAACCTGATCACCTGGGAGCCGATCTTCGCGCTGGAGGTCGACTGGATCCTGTGCGAGTCCATCCGCCGGCACTTTGCCGACGAGAACGAGGGCCGCAAGGGCATCCTGATCCGCGCCGTGACGCGCGGCATGGAGCAGAAGCAGCTGCTCACCCGGCTGCGTCGACACCCGCGCTTCCGTAGCAACCCGGCCGACCTGGAGAGCGCGCCGCTGGACGACGCCACCATCCTGGAGTCGGCGCGCACCGACTGCCTCTCGGGCGCCTATCACCTGGTCGACTTCCGCGGGCAGCCCGACTACGAGCCGGGCATCAACGTGGTCAACGTGTTCTGCATGGGCGCCCTGGCTACCGAGGCGCTGGAGGCGTCGGACGCGCTGCGCGAGCAGGGCGTCTACGCCAACGTCATCGCCGTGAGCTCGCCCGACCTGCTGCTGGGTATCCTGGCGGCGCAGAACGACTTTGAGCACCTGCGCCACGGCCTGGGTCTGGACGCCGACCTGCACATGGCGCCTATGCAGGTCGTGGACGATCGCGCCGAGCTGGTGACTCTGGCCGGGCGCCGCGTGCCGGTGGTTTCGGTGCACGACGGCGAGGCCGGGCTGCTGGACAACATCGGCTCGCTGCTGGGCGTGCGCCAGGAGACCCTGGCGGTGCGTCGCTTCAGCAAGTGCGGTCGCCCCGATCAGGTCAACCGCTACCACGGCATCGACGCCCCGTCGGTGCAGGCCGCCGTGCACAAGCTGCTGGCCGCCACCGCCACCGAGAGCGTGGTGGTCACGCGGCGGGTGTTCGAGGCGTCGCAGGGCGCCGCGCCCTCCATCCCCTGGGAAGAGCTGGCGGATGAGCCGCAACCCGACGCCCCCCACGCCGGTTCCAAGGCCCCATGAACTCCCCGTTGAGCGCGCGATGACCGCCCCCGAGACGTCCGACGAGAGCGCCCGCAGTGACGCGCCGCCCGGCGACCTCGCCGGCGCGCCCGAGAACGCCAGCGCCCGTCCGGAGCCCGAGGCCGCTGCCGGCGAGCCCGCTTCCGACGCCATCCTGACGGCCTCGGAGCTCTACAAGTTCTTCGGGTCCGGAGCCAGCCGCTTCCCGGTGGTGCGCGAGGCCTCGCTGGAAGTGGGCCGCGGCCGCTTCGTCACGGTCATGGGCCCCTCGGGCTCGGGCAAGTCGACCCTGCTGCACATGGTCTCGGGCCTGGAGCCGCCGTCGGGCGGCACGGTGCACCTGGACGGCCACGACCTGTGGGCCCTGTCCGAGAAGCGCCGCACCCTGCTGCGGCGCGACACCGTGGGCTTCGTGTTCCAGTTCTTCAACCTGGTGCCCAACCTCACCGTGGCCGAGAACATCCGTCTGCCCCTGCTGATCGGCGCCGCCGTCGCAGAGGGCGGCGAGGGCGACTTCGACGAGCTGGTCTCGACCTTCGAGCTGGGCGACAAGCTCAAGAACTACCCGCACCAGCTCTCGGGCGGCGAGATGCAGCGCAGCTCCATCGCCCGGGCGCTGATCGCGCGGCCGGCGGTGATCATGGCCGACGAGCCCACCGGCAACATCTCGTCCAAGGCGGGCGAGGAGGTCATGCGGCTGTTCCGCCGGTGCTGCGACGAGCGCGGCCAGACGATCATGCTGGTGACACACAACCCGCGCGACGCGTCCTTCGCCGACGAGGTGCACTTCCTCAAGGACGGCGAGCTGCACCCGGAGCAGCAGTTGGGCCAGGGGCAGGTGACGGCGCAGAGCGTCAACGCGTCCCTGGCGGTCCTGGGCATTTGAGCGCGAGCGTCCTATGAAGCTCATGTTCCTGCTGGCGTGGCGGCACCTGGCCTTCCGTCCGGGCAAGACCCTGGCGTCGGTGCTGGGCATCGCCGTGGGCTTGGCTACCGTGCTGACGGTGCTGGTGGTGGACCACAACACCCTGCTGACCCAGGACAAGCAGCGCGCTCGGGGCGACCCCGAGGCCGACCTGGTGATCGAGCCCGACCGCTCCTCGCCCCTGGCCATGGCCGAGGTGGCCGAGGAGCTGCGGGCCGAGCCCATGCTGCGCGGCGTGAGCGCGTGGGGCCGGTTGAGCCTGAGCCTGCGGGTGAACGGCAAGGCGGTCTCGGGTCTGGACCTGTTCGCGGTGGAGGCTAGCGCCCGCGACCACCACGCCGCCTGGGTGCTGGACGAGGGCCAGGACCTCGACTTCGACAGCGACGTGCCGCAGCTGCTGGTGTCGGCCGACGTGGCCGCGCGCGCCGGGCTCTCCGTGGGCGATCTGGTGGAGTTGGCCGAGCGCGCGCCACAGCGCCGCGGTCCGGTGGTGCTGTGCGAGGGCGGGCAGTGGATCGAGGACCGCACGGCGGGTGGCAGCGCCCGTCGAGGCGGCGGCGCCTCGACAGCCGTGCACCCCTTCCGCGTCACCGGCATCCTGGCGCCCACGCGCCTGGGCTTCGGCAAGGGCCGCGCCCTGACCACCCTGAGCCTGGCCAGCGAGCTCTTCGGCCGCAAGCTGAACACGCTCTTCTGGGCCGACATCGACCGCGCTCGCAGCGACCTGGTGGCGGTGACGCGGATCCTCTCCGATCGCTACGTGGTCAGCGCGCCGCGGCGCTCGCTGGTGGGTCTGGCGCCGGAGGAGCGCGCCTTCCGCAGCGGCGTCCGCTTCTGCGGCTTCCTGGCCCTGTTCCTGGGGCTCTACATCATCTTCAACACCATGAGCATGTCGCTGGTGGAGCGCGTGCGCTCCATCGGGCTGCTGCGCGCCATGGGGCTCTCGCGCGGGCGGCTGCTGGGCATCTTCCTGATGGAGGGGCTGGCCCTGGCGGCCCTGGGCGCCGGCGCCTCGCTGGCCCTGGCGCACGGGCTGGTGGGCATGCTGGAGCAGGCCGGCATCACCACCCTGGGCCGTGGCAAGCCGCTGGTGGTCACCGAGATCCCCTGGACCGAGGTGCTCTCGGTGCTGGCCGCAGGCGTGGTCTTCTGCCTGCTGGGCGTGCTGTACCCCTTTGTGCGCGCCTCGCGGCTGAGCGTCATCGACGCCCTGCGGCGCGGTGTGATCGAGCTCTCGCGCGACCCCTTCACCGGCGTGCGACGCTCGGTGCTGCTGGGGCTGCTGGCGGTGCTGCCCGTGGCCTGGGTGGTGGGCGCGCCCTCGGGCGAGTGGATGGCGCCGGCCATGTACGAGGCCGTGCTCACGGCCTTCGGGCTGGTGGCCTCGGCGTTTGCCCTGCTGCTGCTGGTGCCCGGCCTGCTGCGCAAGCTGGGCGAGCTGTTCACCGCGCCCTTCCGCGGTCCGGCCATCGCCCTGGCCCGGGCCACCCTGGCCACGTCGCGCCAGCGCGTGTTCGGCACGGTGTCCGGGCTCATGCTCGTGTTCACCGCCATCTTCCTGATCTTGTCGGTGCTTGAGAGCCTCAAGGCCGAGACGCGCGACTTCGGCCAGCGCGCCCTGTCCGACAACCTCTACCTCAAGCTGGGCACCCAGGCCGCCGGGCGCCTGCCCGAGCTGCGCGAGCTGGCCCCGGAGCTGGCGCGGCTGCTGCCGCTCACGGCCGAGGTGGGCAGCAGCTTCGTGGTGCGCGGCATCGACGGCTCCATGCTGGACCACGGGCCCCTGGCGGACGACGGCGAGCTGCGCGGCGCGTTCCTCTCGCGCCCGACGCTGCTGCTGAGCACGCGCTGCTCCGACGACCTGGGCAAGGGCGTGGGCGACAACGTGCGCCTGTCGACCTACGCCGACGGCATCGTCGACTTCGAGGTGCTGGCGGTGACCGACGCCTATGGCTTTGCGCCGGACGACCGCGTCTTCGGTGTGGTGTCCTCCGACGTCATGGTCAGCGCCTGGTGCGAGGACGGCAGCGAGCTGCCCGGCTGGTACGTGAGCCGCGCGCCGGGCATCGACGCCGCCCGCGCCGACGAGCTGGCCGCGCTGGTGACCGCCCTGGTGGGGGCTGACCAGCTGCGCCTGTCCCGCGGCGAGGACATCACCGCCGGCTACGTGTCCGACCTGGAGCGCAACTTCGCCATCTTCCACGCCATCCTGGCGCTGACGGTGCTGCTGGCGGCCGTGGGCATTCTCAACGCCATGGTCATCGCCGTGATGGAGCGTCGCCGCGAGATCGGTCTGCTGCGCGCCGTGGGCATGACCGGCGGTCAGGTGGCCATCATGCTGCTGGCTGAGTCCGGCGTGCTGGGGGCTCTGGGCGGGCTCTTCGGTCTGGTCCTGGGCGTGCCCCTGGCCGTGGTGACCTGCAACGCCCTGACCGACGTAAGTCACCTCGACCTCTCCTTCGCCCTGGAGCCGCGGGCCCTGGGCGCGGTGCTGGTGGGCTCGGTGGTGATCTCGCTTCTGGCCGTGCTGCTGCCGGCCCTGCGCGCCAACAGCCTGAACCTGTCGAGGGTCGTGCGCTACGAGTGACTCCGCCCGCCACGGGCTGCGTGGGGAGGGAGGGAGCATCGGCGCGGATTCAATTCGTCTGTGCCCGCCGCCGACAGGCTGGGGATGCAGACGCGAACGCAGTGCGTCGCCCGCGGAATCCTGGCCGCGGCGACTCCCACACTGCTGACGCTCCTCGTGACGCTGCTGGTGCCGCACGTGTCCGCTCAGGCGGTCACGCCGAACGCAGACCACGACGCGAGCGCTCCCCGGGCCCCTCTCACCGCGCTCCACGGCGGGCAGCTCGCCGAGCTGTCCCTGAGCGAGGGCCGCCTGGTGGATGCGCCCTTTCCCGCGCGGCTCACTGGCCGCCTGGAGCTGCCGCTGGAGTTGGACGGTGAATGGCACACCCTGGTGCTGCGCCCGTCGTCGCTGCGGGCGCCGGGCTTCGTGCTGCGCGTGCAAGGCGCCGCGGGACCGGGCGCCGCGGGGCCGGGAGCCCTCGGGCTGCTGGTGCCGGTCAGCCCCGCGGCGCCCGTGACTGTGCGCGGCGAGCTGCTGGGACGGCCCGGCAGCGCCGCCGCCGGCGCCCTGATCGACGGGCGGCTGCAGCTGCTCATCCGCCCGGGGGAGGGCGCGCCCCTGTGGGGCCTGGACGCCCTGCCCAGCGGCGGCCACGCCCTGTTTCCCATGAGCGCGGTGGTCGAGCAGGGCGGCGAGTGCGGCAGCCTGACGCCCCCGCCCATCGCGCCGCCCACCCAGGGCATGCTGGCCGCCGCCTCCGCGCCCATGGTGGCCGAGCTGGCCGTGGACGCCGATCACGAGTACTACCTGGCCCACGGCAGCTCCGTGGCCGCGGTGCTGGCCGACATCGAGGCGGTGGTCGCGGCCACCGAGCTGATCTACAGCGCCGACGCCGCCATCAGCTACCAGCTCACGTCGGTCACGGTGCGCAGCGACCCCGACGACCCGTACGAGACCAGCGAATCCGGCGCCCTGCTCTCCGCGTTCCGCGCCCACTGGAACGCCGAGCAGCCCGGCGTGGTGCGCGACCTGGCGCACCTGTTCACGGGCAGCAACCTGGACGGCTCGGTCATCGGCATCGCCTACGTGGGCGTGGTCTGCAGCAGCTACTCCGGCTACGGCTTGTCGCAGTCGCTGTTCACCAGCAACTTCCCGCGGCGGGTGGCGCTCACGGCGCACGAGCTGGGGCACAACTGGTCGGCGGGGCACTGCAACGGCGAGCCCGACTGCGCCATCATGTGCTCGGGGCTGGGCGGCTGCAGCGGCGAGCTGGAGCAGTTCGGTGACTCGGCCCTGGCCAGCATCGAGGCCGAGAAGGGCAGCTCGTCGTGCCTCTCCCCCGGCGTGTCGGTGGACGGCCCCGTGCTGGCGAGCGTGTTCCCCGCGTTCGGCCCCGTCTCGGGCGGGACCGAGCTGGAGCTGCACGGCAGCGAGCTGCCCACGGGCCCCGGCGTGGTGATCAGCGTGGCGAGCCTGCCGGCCGCGGTGCTCAGCGCCAGCGCGAGCCTGATCCGCGTGAGCACGCCGGCGGCCCTCGTCGCCGGGCCGGTGGACGTGCAGCTCTCCGGGCCCACGGGCGTCGCCTTGCTCGAGGATGTGTTCCAGTACGACGCCGTGATCGACGGCGGCGCCGAGAAGGGCGTGTTGCAGCCCGAAGAGATCGCGCGCTTCCACCTGGAGGCGCCCGCCGGCGCGCGCCTCAGCGCCTCGCTCAAGCGTCTGCACAAGGTCGAGGGACTGCTCCCGGGCCTGCGCGTCATCGGCCCCGGCGAGCAGACGCTGGTGGAGCGCTCGGCCGACCCCGACAAGGCCAGCAAGACCCTGTGGCTCAAGCAGTTCGAGCTCCCGGCCTCGGGCAACTATCGCGTGGAGGTGTTCGGCCTGGCCGGCACCAGCGGCGCGTTCAAGCTGGGCTCCAAACTGCGGCCGCTCAAGCTGATCAAGCAGACCCACGGCATCGGCCCGGCCACGCCCACGGTGGCCGTGCCCTTCGCCGCGCCGGCGGGCAGCCTGCTCAAGCTGGCGCGTTTCCGTGCCCTGCCGTCCCAGGGCAGCTTCGTGGAGATCGACGGCCAGCCCGCCGCGCTGTTCCCCACGCTGGTCTCGCTCACCGGTCCCGACGGGGACATCCCCCTCGACGGCGAGCTGCTGTTCTCGGCCAACGGCAAGACCGTGCGACTGCTCGGCGTGCCGCTGACCGTGTTCGGCGACTACGTGCTGGAGCTCGGCGGCCTCGACGGCAGCGTGGGCCACGGCAAGCTGATGCTGCGGCTGAAGCCGGGCAAGTAGGGGGCGCCTACTTCCCCAGGTACCCCATGGCCTGCAACCACGCGCGGGTCGCGGGGTCGAGCGCGCCGGCGCTCTCGGCGGCCACGGAGCCCTGGGCCAGGGCGCGTTCGCCGTGGGCCAGCAGCGCGGCCAGGTTGTCGCGCTGAGCCGGGTCGTCGCGCAGGTCGTGGCGCTCGAAGGGATCGCTCGCCAGGTCGTACAGCGCCAGGGGCAGCAGCGTGCCGCCCTGCGCGTCACCGTGCGCGTCGCCGTGCGCGTCGCCCTGCGCGTCGCCCTGCGCGTCGCCCTGCGCGTCGCCCTGCGCGTCGCCCTGCGCGTCGCCCTGCGCGTCGCCCTGCGCGTCGCCCTGCGCGTCGCCCTGCGCGTCGCCCTGC
>QNBX01000083.1 GCA_003644265.1 Planctomycetota bacterium | reverse complement strand
GCCCGACGGGCCTACGGCTTTCACAGCGCACAGGCGCTCATCTCCATGCTCTTTCTCTGCTGCGGGGGCATCGAACTCGAACCAGCCCTCCCCGACTCACCCCTCAAAACGTGAGGAGAGCCACTATCTGTACTTCTCATCGAGCGATGGGAGCGACCCCAGAACGTCCGGAAAAGTCTACACGATCGACTCGGCGACCGGGCACGAGCCGACGCCAACTGCGCTCATTGTGGCGCAGCACAAGATCAATCCGTTCTCCGGTAACGCCTATCACTATCGAATGCCTTCTGCATGGATCCGAGGGGCCCCTCGCGGCGAGGTCCTGCCTGTTGTCATCTTCGAGTCCGGCACCCCTCTGGGCCCGTGGAGCGATGGCCCCGAAGACGTCGCCAAGAAGGACATGGGGTCGTATTGCGTGTGGGGAGGGAATCTGTATTTCTCAGCGAGTGACGGCAGCGACCCGCGCAGCAACGGGAGGCAGTACACGCTGCTGCTGTCAGATGATCGGTTTGGCGAACTGCACCTTCAGCGCTGGACAGACACAGGCTCCTCCCAAGTCGAGATCGCGGAGACGTTGAGCCCCCCCGAGTGGGTCAGCCCCAGCGAAGGCGGACGGGTTCTGAGCCTCCAGCCGTTCTTGGAGGCAAGGCACCCCCGCACGGACATTATCTACTGCTACGAGATCGACTCTTCACCAGAGTTCAACTCGCGCAACCTCATCCAGAGCCCGCGATTTCGGCGCAGCGGCAGAGGGCTCAATCCAGCCGACCTGTACGACCGACTGCTGCGAACCCAGGACTGGTATCGACCGCCGTACCGCCTCTCCGCCCTGATGCTGGATGAGACGATCGGACCCGCTGACGTGTCGATCCAGGCGCAACGACTGGCGTTCGGATTGCCCGAGGGAGGGCGGCAGGTCCAGGAGATCTACGAATACAACACGAATCAGATCGACAGGAACCTGACCTACCGTGGGCCGAACGCAGCGTGGCACGTGCTGGCCAGAGACGCAGGAACCTGCTACCCGATGGCTCTGCTCCTGACAGAGATGCTTGAAGAGGCTGGATACCCAGCGCGACTCCTGGCGATGCTGGCGCCGCGCTTCGTGCCCTTCGGAGAGACGAGCGCCAGCGGTGATCACACCGCGGCCGAGGTGTTCCTGAACGACCGATGGCACTACATCGACTCCTACTTCGGCTTCTTCCTTGAGGGCTTGGACGCCGATGGGCTCGATGACCGCCGCCGCCGAGAATACTCTGGGCACGCCGCCTTCGAGTACGCGCCAGCGGGCAACCTCTCTGACTTGAGCCGCTCCGAACGCATGGTGACTCTCGAGGACTACTCGGAGCAGGTCCTGTACTTCGACCCGGGCAGCAGCAAGGTCCCCCTCGGGGAGTACTTGAACCATGAGTTGTCGGCGGAGGCCGTGCCACGGCTCCGGGGCGATCAACTCTGGGAAGAGGATCAACTCGACCTGTGGGCTCGCGTCCGCGTCGTCCGTCTCAGCCCTTCCCTGATGCATCGCATTACGCAGAGGCTCCCAGTGCGAGAGCATCCGAAGATCGTCGAGGCGTCGCCATGGTCCGTCGTGGCGTTCAAGATCGACCTCTCTTCCCTCCGAGACATGCCGTAGGCGCCCCCCTGACGCGCCTCTGAGAGAGGCCGCCACGGGGCCGATTCGGCCGCGGCAGCGCGACGGATCCGGGCGAGTCCGGGCCCTCCAACCGGCAGGCCGCACGTCGCCCTCGCCCCCCCCCGCCGGCCCCTCAACCCACAGTCAGATCCCCCAGGGCATTGAATCGCCACGCCCGGTGGCCAAGATGGCCCCATTCTTCGGAGACACGCATGCTCCTGGCGGGCAAGACGGGCGTCGTCCTGGGCGTCGCAAACAAGCGCAGCATCGCGTACGCATGCGCCGCAGCGGCGTCGCGTGAGGGCGCCAAGCTCATCCTCACCTATCAAAACGACCGCGTGGCGGCGGGTGTGCGCGCGCTGTCCGAGGGGCTGCCGGGCGAGGCCCTGGCCATCGAGTGCGACGTGAGCAACGACGAGGGGCTGGCCGCGACGGCCGCCGCCATCGGCGAGCACATGCCTCAGGTCGACTTCGTGATCCACTCGGTGGCCTTTGCCAAGCGCGACGAGTTGGAGGGTCGCTTCATCGACACGTCGCGCGAGGGCTGGCGCACGGCGCTCGACATCAGCGCCTACTCCTTGGCCGCGGTGACGCGCAACCTGGCGCCGCTCATGACCTCAGGCGGCAGCATCGTCACCATGAGCTACCTGGGCGGCGAGCGCGTCATGCCGCATTACAACGTCATGGGGCCGGCCAAGGCCGCGCTGGAGAGTTCGGTGCGCTACCTGGCCGCCGACCTGGGGCCCGAGGGCGTGCGCGTCAACGCCATCTCCGCCGGCCCCATCCGCACCCTGGCCGCGTCGGGCATCAGCGGCTTTGCGCAGATGCTGGACATGGCCGCCGAGCGCACGCCGCTGCGCCGCAACGCCACCCAGAAGGACGTGGCCGACGCCACGCTGTTCCTGCTGAGCGACATGTCGCGCGCGGTCACGGGCACCACGCTCTACGTCGACTGCGGCTTCCACATCATGGCGGTGTAGCCGGAGCGCGCGGAGGCAGGTGGGGCTACGGCTCGCGCAGCTCCAGCGCCGTCAGGTGCACCCGCGCCACGTCCACGGGCTGCTCGCGGGCGATGAACTCCAGCAGGTGCCCGCCGCGACCCAACCAGCGCGGGCCCAGGTCCGAGATCAGGCGCCGGGACGAGGGCCGCCAGCCGTCGCGCGCCGGCGACAGGCGCTCGCCGTCGAGCATGACCTCAATCAGCAGGCCGTCCTCGGCCGGGCTCCAGTCGAGGTACAGGCGGAAGCTGGCCGCCTCATCGGTGGAGAACGTGGTGGCCCAGCGCACGCCCTGGGCGTCGTAGGGCAGGTGCACCACGGGAGGGTCGCCGTTCTGCCGAGCGAGTTCGGCATCAGGCTCGCCGTTGCGCGTCCACTCCGCGGTGGCCAGCTCGACCCGCGCCGGATCTCCCGCCGGATCTCCCGCCGGGGCGACCGCGCGGGGATCGAGCGGCGTGGGCTGAGCAGCTGGCGCCGCCGCCAACATGGCGAGCAGGGACAACAGCACGCACAGCGCGGCCACACGAGCGGCGGCGCTCATGAGCTCGCCGCCAGTCCCAGCGACGCCTCGGGGTCCACCTCGCGACACGCGAAGGGCGAGAGGTCGACGGCAGGCTCGCGCCCATCCAGCACGTCGGTCACCAGCGCCGCGGTGACGGGCGCCAGCAGGATGCCGTTGCGGAAGTGCCCCGTGGCCAGCACCAGCCCGGGCACGTCGGGCACGGCACCCAGGTACGGCATGCGGTCGAGGGTCGCGGGGCGCAGGCCGGCCCAGGAGCTCTCCACCGGCAGCCCGGCGCTGGCCGGGAGCAGGCTGGTGGCCAGGCGACGCAGCCGCGCCAGGGCATCGTCGGTGGTGACGGCGTCAAAGCCCGCGTCCTCCATGGTGCTGCCCACCAACAGGCGGCCGTCGCGGCGCGGCACCAGGTAGCAGTCGCCGTCGTTGATGACCGGGCCCAGCAGGCCGGGCGGCCCCGACAGCAGCAGGATCTGGCCGCGCACCGGACGCACGGGCAGCTCGAGCTCCACGCTCTGGGCCAGCAAGCCGGACCAGGCCCCCGCCGCCAGCACCACCGCGTCGGCGCCCAGCTCCTGGCCGTTGGCGAGTCGCACGCCGCTGACCGCGCCGCGCACCCGGCTGAGCGACTCCACGGCGCACTGCTCCAGCAGCGACACGTTGAGCTGCAGCGCCCGCGCGCGCAGGCCGGCCAGCAGGCGCGGCGGCCGCACGCGCGAGCTGACGGGCTGCCAGGCCGCGCCGCTGACGGCGTGCCCCAGGCCGGGCTGCAGCGCGTCGAGGGCGACGCGGTCGAGGGCCTGCACCTCGAAGCCCAGAGCGTTGCGCCGGGCGCGGTGCTCGGCCACCAGCGGCGCGGAGAAGGTCACGCCCTCGGGGTAGAGCATGCCGGCGGTCTGCAGCTGGGCGTCGTGCCCGGTGTGCCGCAGCAGCTGCTCCACGAAGGCCGGGTACAGAGCCTCGCTGCGGCGGCACAGGTCGATCAACGCTGGCGGGTAGCGCCAAGGCGTCGACGGCGTGAGCAGACCCGCCGCCACCCAGCTGGCGCGGCTGCCGGTGCGCTCGCGCTCCACGAGCTGCACGGCGTGACCCGCCGACCCCAGGGCGCAGGCCGTCGAGAGCCCCACCACGCCGCCGCCAATTATGAGCACCTGCATACCCGCCATTGTGTCAAAGCCGGCGCGCGGCCGCAGCCTCGCCCTCGCCCTCGCCCTCGCCCTCGCCCTCGCCCTCGCCCTTGCCCTTGCCCTCGCCAGGAGACGTCCAGCCACGGCACGCCGCGCTCACGCCGCTCGCCCGTCAGCCCTGCACCCGCTTGTCCCTCGCCTCGCGTCGACGGCGGCGCGTACCATGCCTGCATGGCTGCCACTGATCACCACCCCACCACGTTCGTGCGCGCGCTCGTGGCGCGACTGGTGGCCGACGAGCGCGTTCAGGCGCTCTGGCTCGAGGGCGAGCAGGACGCCATCCAGTGGCCGCCCTACGCCACCCTCGACCTGCACTTCGCCGTACCCGAGCCGCACCTCGAGGCGCTGCGTGGCGAGCTCGCGGGGCTGTTCGAGGCGCTGGACGGCGTGACCGACTTCAGCCAGCAGCAGGCGCCGCTCAAGGGCTACGCCGGCAGCGCCGTGCTCTCGGACGGCACGCCGCTGAGCTACCGCGTGGAGCGCACCAGCCAGGTGGGCAAGCTGCCGCGGCGCGCGGTCAACGTGCTGATCGACCGCACCGGCGGCATGCTCATGCCGGGCTTCTCGTTCGAGTAGGTCGCCGCTCCCGAGCCGCTCCGCGCGACCTCGGGCGGCCGGGTCATGTCGTCAGCACGGGGTCCGCCGCGCCGTCTCGGCCACGACGACGCGGCCTGCGCGCGGCGAGCTCGACGTGGCGCGCCTCAGTCCTCGTCCCAACCGTCCTGCTCGTGGTGCACCAGAACGGTGGTGGTGATGCCACCGCGCACCCAGAAGGCGCCCTCGATCTCCAGCCGGCGCGGGTCGAGCAGCGCCACCAGGTCGTCCATGATGCGGTTGGTCACGGCCTCGTGGAAGTGACCCTCGTCGCGGAACGACCACAGGTAGAGCTTGAGTGACTTGAGCTCCACGCAGAGCGTGTCCGGCACGTAGCGGATGGTCAGCGTGGCAAAGTCGGGCTGCCCGGTCTTGGGGCACAGGCAGGTGAACTCAGGGCACTCGAACTCGATCTCGTAGTCGCGTTCGGGCGCTGGGTTCTCAAAGGTCTCGAGGTCGCGGCTGGGCTGGGTAGGCATGACGCCCATGGTAGGCATGCGGGCCCCCTCGCGCACCGCCCAGCCACGATCGCGCCGACGTGCCGCCTCGCCGCGGCGCTACACTGGCGCCATGGCCGCTCCCGTGCTGCGGATCATCGTCGAACATCAAGTGGTGGACGAGGTGCCGCTGCAGGGCGACGTGTGCCTGGGGCGAGCCGCGGACAACGACGTGGTGCTGCCCGATCACTCGGTGTCCGGACACCACGCCCGCATCGAGCGCAGGGACGGCGGCTGGCGGTTCATCGACCTGGGCTCGGCCAACGGCTCGTTTGTGGCCGCGGGCCCGCGCCTGCGCCAGGATCAGGGCGTCGCGCTGGACGAGCTGACCCAGATCAAGCTGGGCGACACCGTGCTGGAATTCCGGCCCGCTGAGCCCGCTGGTCCAGCTATGCCCCCCGAACCGAAGGCGTCCGATTCGTCCAGAGAACCAGCAGCGCCCGCTGCGCCAGAGCCCTCGCGGACGCCGGCAGCCTCCAAGCCAGGGCAACCGGAGCCGGCCCCGCGCTCCGAACCCCCGGCCCCCGAGCCCACCGGCTCCGTGCCGACGGACCCCGCCTCACTGCACCCGCGGGTCATCGTCGTGGCGGACGACGAGCCTCGCAGCATCCCCGTCCCGGTGCCCCGGGCCGTGCTGGGCCGCGCGGCGGACTGCGGCGTCGTGCTCGACGCCAGCTCCGTCTCCTCGCGGCACGCCGAGATCGCCTGGGTGGACGACGGCTTCGAGCTGACCGACCTCGACAGCACCAACGGCACCCGCCTGGGCCTGGGCCTGCTGCACAAGCCGACCCGACTCGCCAACGGCAGCCACCTCATCCTGGGCACGCTGGGTCTGCTGTTTGTGCACGACGGCCCGCTGGGCGGCCCGGAGGGCGATGCCCTGGACGCAGCGGACCTGCTGGCCTGGCTGGTGCAGCGCCGCAAGCTGAGCCCCGATCAGGCGCGCCAGGCCATGGACGCGCATCGCCGCGACGGCCGCAGCGTCGAGGAGCACCTGGTGCTCGCCGGCATGCTGGGCCCCGGCGCCCTCAGCGAACTGCGGCACAACGCCGGGCACCGGCTGCTGGGGCTGTCCGATGCCCAGCGCACGCGCCTGGCGCCCGCCGTGGTCTGGGCGCTGCTGGCGGCCGTCGCGCTGCTGGCCATGGTCGTGGCGCTGTTCAGCTGACCCCGGCCGACCGCAGGCGGCCGGGGCGCTGTGTCGATCAGAGGTAGCCCAGGGACTTCAGGCTGGCCAGGGCGTCGGCATCGCCGGTCGCTTCGGCCTTGACCTTCAGGGCCTCGATGCGCGGCTTGAAGTCGTCGGCGTTGGCCGGGAAGCGCTTGGCGCCCGCGTCGTAGACGGCGATGGCCTCGAGCAGGCTCAGCTCCTCCACGTAGCTGCCCATCTGGTTGTAGAGCTTGGCGTTGACCTGGGCGCTGTACTCACCCGCCAGGCGCTCGAGGTGCTCGGTGGCCGCCGTGCCCTGACCCTGACGCGCCAGGGCCGAGACGCGCAGCTTCTCGATGCGGAAGCACTGACTGGCCTCGGCGCCCTCACCCTGGGCCCGCTGCAGCAGCGGCCCGGCGGCGCTCACCACGCCCTCGAAGTCCTTGGAGTTGAAGCTGGCCTGAAGCTCATCGACGGACTGGTCGAGGCTGAGATCCCCGGCGCAGCCCAGCAGGGCGATCAGGAGGGCCACGGTGAGCAAGAAGCTGGTGCGGAGCATGGGAGCGGTCCGGAAGTTGGTCGGGGACGGGGTCCGGGAGCGTTCCCGGGCCAAGGAGCA
Source organism: Planctomycetota bacterium (assembly GCA_003644265.1). The sequence goes on along the minus strand of QNBX01000083.1, from coordinate 12,124 downwards.
GGTCGCAAAACGGCTGGGGAGGATACGACAAGCGCGCCCCAGGGTTGGATCGCGGCCCGAATCACCGCTGGCGCAGCCCGCCGTCGTCGCTCCCAGGCTGGTCGCGGGTGTCCCATGGCGCCGCTCCCGGCACCCTACGGGGGGGCGCCTGGGCCCCGTAAGTCGCCGCCCGAGACGCTGATCGAGCCCGGCCAGGGCTTGCACAAGCGCCCGACCGGTGTATGTTCTGCACTCCAATCGGAGTGTCATTGGAGTGCAGTTTTGCTCCAGCTGGCACCCCGGTTCAGCCGAAGAACACCAGCTGAGCGCGGTTTCAGACCCGTTCAGCGCCCCTGGAAGCATCCCATGAAGGACAGCAAGGTCACCGTCAAGATCCCCCGGCCGCTCTACGAGCGCATCCAGGAGGTCATCTCCGACTCCGGGTTCTCATCGGCCACGGACTTCATCGTGTTCGTGCTCCGGGACCTGGTGGGCGACCGCGCCCTGGAGAAGCACGCACCCGCCAAGGATGTGGACTCCCAGGCCTTCACCAACGACGAGTTGGCGTCCATCCGGCGCAAGCTCGAGAACCTCGGCTACCTGTAGCACCCCTCAGAACGGGCCGGGCCCACGCCCGGCCTGCCCGGCCAGCGGCATCGGCCAGCCCGACCTCCCCCATCCCCCATCCGATAGACCCAGAGAAGAGCAACGACATGATTCCCGCCCACGGTGGACGCCTGATTGATCGCATCGCAACGGGTGAGCAGCGCGAGCAGCTCATCGCCGCCGCCGCCTCAGCCAAAACGCTGACGCTGAACTCCCGCGAGACCAGCGACCTCGAGATGATCGGCATCGGCGCCATGAGCCCGCTGGAGGGCTTCATGAACGAGGCTGACCTCGACGGCGTGGTCAAGCACTGCCGCCTCGCCAACGGCGTGGTCTGGCCCCTGCCTGTCACGCTCAGCAACAAGGGCGTCGACATCGCCGCCGGCGACTGCGTGGCGCTCAAGACCGAAGCCGGCAAGCTGCTCGGCGTGATCAACGTCGAGGAGCTCTACTCCTACGACAAGCAGACCGAGGCCGAGGGCACGCTGGGCACCAGCGACGAGGCCCACCCCGGCATGGGCTACCTGAAGTCCATCGGCGACCAGTACGTGGCCGGCAGCGTGTGGGTCACCGACCTGCCCGACTACGACTTCGCCAACGACCGCCGCCTGACCCCGCGCGAGACGCGCGTGCTGTTCAAGGCCAAGGGCTGGAACACCATCGTGGCGTTCCAGACGCGCAACCCCATCCACCGCGCGCACGAGTACCTCACCAAGTGCGCCCTGGAGGTCGTGGACGGCCTGCTGATCCACCCGCTGGTGGGCGACACCAAGCCCGGCGACATCCCCGCCGAGGTGCGCATGGACTGCTACGAGGCCCTGCTCGAGAAGTACTACCCCACCGAGCGTGTCTCCCTGGCCGTGTACCCCCAGGCCATGCGCTACGGCGGCCCGCGCGAGGCCCTCTTTCACGCGCTGCTGCGCAAGAACTACGGCTGCACCCACTTCATCGTGGGCCGCGATCACGCCGGCGTGGGTGACTACTACGGCACCTACGAGGCCCAGGAGATCTTCGGCAACTTCAGCACCGAGGAGATCGGCATCACCCCGCTCATGTTCGAGCACGCCTTCTGGGACAAGGTCGCCGGCGCCATGGCGTCGGGCAAGACCGGCGCCGCCAAGAGCGGTGACGACAAGATCTTCCTCTCGGGCACCAAGGTGCGCGAGATGCTGGCCAACGGCGAGCGCCCCCCGGTCGAGTTCACCCGCCCCGAGGTGGCTGACATCCTGATCGAGTCCATGTCCAGCAAGGCGTCCGTCTGAGGCCGCCCCGCCTCACCCGACCCACTCGCCAACCCCGCACACCAGCCGGAGCGTCCTCATGGGCCTGTTTGGAAACCTGTTCAAACCGCCGCCACGCAACGTCCAGGCTCCTCCGCGTCCCATGGGCGCTCCGGCCGCGGGGCCGGCGTCTCGTCCTGCGCCCAAGGCGCAGAACAACTACCTGATCATCATCCTGGACAGCTGCCGCTACGACTCCTTCATGGCGGCGGAACCCAAGAACATCCAGCGCATCATGGGCTCGGAGATCGAGCAGCGCTGGAGCTACGCCAGCTGGACCGGCCCCAGCCACTACAACCTGCTGATGGGCCTGCTGCCGCACACCAGCCCGCAGAACGAGTTCGCGTCCGAGTACTACAAGAACGACTTCCTGAACTACAACACCCGCTTTGGCACCGAGGGCATGGAGTTCGGCAAGCTGGTGCCGTCCCTGTGGATGCCCGAGTACCTGCAGAACGAGCTGGGCTACACCACCCACGCGCGTGTGTCCCTGCCGGTGCTCAACAGCAAGACCAACATCAACCGGGGCTTTGACAGCTTCCAGTTGATGGACAAGCACAACGACATGATGGCCATGCTGCCGACGCTCAAGTTCGACACGGAGCGTCCGTCCTTTCACCTGCTGAACGTGGGCGAGACGCACTACCCGTTTGTGCTGCCCGACGAGGATCCCAAGGACTGGCCGCGCATCAGCGGCATCCACGGGGTCTTCAAGCACCTCGACCAGCAGACCGTGGGCGGCAAGCTGGTGAAGGACGAGGACGCGCCCAAGTTCTTTGATCAGGAGCGCCTCGACAAGCTGCGCCAGATGCAGATCAACACGGTCAAGTACCTCGACCAGACGGTCTTCCCAGCGCTGTACGACATGGTGCCCGAGAACACCTACATCACCGTCACCGCCGACCACGGCGAGTTGTTCGGCGAGAGCGGCTACTTCGGCCACGGCCCGATCATGCATGAGAAGGTCTTCCAGGTGCCGTTCATGGAAGGTCGCATCCGCTGACCTGCCGGCGAGCGGCGGGGCCCCCTGACCGCTCGCGCCCGAGCACCCCACACTGTTCAACCTCCCCCGTAAACCCTGCTTCACAGGATTGAGATCCATCATGGCTAATCAAGGCTTCACCCTCTGGTTCACAGGCCTCTCCGGCGCCGGCAAGACCACCCTCGCGAAGAAGATCGAGAAGGTCATGCTGAAGCGCGGCATGAACGTCGAGATGCTCGACGGCGACGTGGTGCGCACCAACCTCAGCAAGGGCCTCGGCTTCTCCAAGGAGGACCGGGACACCAACATCCGCCGCATCGGCTTCGTGGCCAGCCTGCTGGCGCGCAACAACGCCTGCTGCATCGCGGCCTGCATCTCGCCCTACGCGGACATCCGCCGCGAAGTGCGCGCCAACCACGAGAACTTCGTCGAGGTCTTCACCAAGTGCTCGATCGAGGTGCTCACCGACCGCGACGTGAAGGGCCTCTACAAGAAGGCCCTGGCCGGCGAGATCAAGGGCTTCACCGGCGTGGACGACCCCTACGAGGAGCCCGAGAACGCCGAAGTGATGGTGGACACCGAGAACGAGTCCATCGACGAGAGCTGCGACCGCATCATCCGCTACCTCGAGACCAAGGGCCTCATGCCTGCGGCCCCAGGTGACGATATCAGCGCGGACGAGGAGGCTCGTATCCTCGACAAGCTGAAGGCCCTCGACTTCGTGAGCTGAAGAACCGCTCTCCGGAGCCCAACGCCATGCGCCAGATTCGTATCGTCCTGACCGTCGCGTTGTGGGTCCTGCTTGCCAGCCCCCGCGCCGAGGCCTACATCGGTCCCGGCGCGGGGTTCGCATTTGCGGGCTCGGCGCTGATCCTCGTCACCACCATGTTCCTGGCGCTGGGCACGCTGCTGCTGTTCCCGCTGCGCATGGCCTGGCGCCTGATCATGATCGGCAACCCGTTCAAGCGGGCCCGGGTCAAGCGCGTGGTCATCCTGGGCCTGGACGGCATGGACCCGGGCATCACCACCAAGCTCATGCGCGAGGGGCGCCTGCCCAACCTCGCGCGGCTGGCCGACCAAGGCGTATTCCGTCCGCTGGGCACCAGCTACCCGTCCATGTCGCCCGTGGCCTGGAGCTCGTTCACCACCGGCGTGGATCCGTCGCGGCACAACATCTACGACTTCTTGACGCGCGACCCCTGCACCTACATGCCCATGCTCTCCAGCACGGACATCCGGCAGGTGGAGCGCGTGCTCAACATCGGCAAGTTCATGCTGCCGTTGCCGGGCAAGAAGGCCTCGATCACGCTGCTGCAGAAGAGCCAGGCCTTCTGGAAGCTGCTGGGCGAGAAGCACATCCCGGCCATCATCCAGCGCGTGCCGATCACGTTTCCGCCGGTGCCCTTCAAGGGACTGCTGCTGTCGGGCATGTGCGTGCCGGACCTGCGCGGCAGCCAGGGCACCTTCGGCTTCTTCTCGACCCAGAGCGCCGACGGTCACGCGGCCTTCACCGGCGGCGAGCAGACCGTGCTGCGGCGTCAGGGCGACCGCATCCGCACCCGCGTGGTGGGCCCGGATGACGGCAGCGGCGGGCGCATGACCCTGCCCATGACCATCACCATCGCCGCCGACAAGAGCTCTGCCACGCTCGAGATCGACGGCTGCGACCCGTTCACGTTGACCCTCGAGAGCTACAGCGAGTGGATCACGCTGGAGTTCAAGGCCAAGGGCGTGGGCAAGGCCGCGGGCATCGCGCGCTTCTACATCACCTCCATGGACCCGGAGTTCAGCCTCTACCACACGCCGATCCACATCGACCCGGAGAACCCGGCGATGCCGATCAGCCACCCCTCCGTGTACGCCATCTACTTGGCCAAGAAGCTGGGCAAGTTTGCCACCCTGGGCCTGGCGGAGGACACCTGGGCGCTGAACGAGCGCGTGATCGACGAGAAGGCCTTCTTCGACCAGGCCATGCTGATCGCCGACGAGCGCGTGGCCATGTTCAAGGACGCGTTGGCCCGCACCCGCAAGGGCCTGGTGACCTGCGTGTTCGACACCACCGACCGCGTGCAGCACATGTTCTACCGCTACCTCGACCCGGACCACCCCGCCAACGAGGGCCGCGACACCGAGCAGTGGAAGGACGCCATCCCCCAGGTGTACCAGCGCATGGACACCATGATCGGCGACATGTGGGACGAGCTGGTGCGCGACGACACCTGCTTCATGGTCATCTCCGACCACGGCTTCACCAACTTCCGCCGCGGCGTGAACCTGAACGCCTGGCTGCGCGACAACGGCTACCTGTTCCTGAAGGACGACAGCGGCCGCTCGGGCGACTGGTTCGCCAACGTCGACTGGAGCCGCACGCGCGCCTTCAGCCTGGGCCTGACCGGCATGTTCATCAACCGCAAGGGCCGCGAGGCCAGCGGCATCGTCGAAGAGGGCGATGAGTACGAGAGCCTGGTGCGCGAGCTGATCGCCAAGCTCAAGCAGCTGCGCGACCCCAAGGACGACCGCGCGGCCATCCTGGATGTCTTCGCCGCCACGGACTTCTTCACGGGCCCGTACCGCTTTGACGCGCCGGACCTGATCATCGGCTACGACGGCGGCTTCCGGAACAGCTGGGACTGCGCCACCGGCGCCGTGCCCGAGCACGTCTTCAGCGACAACACCAAGAGCTGGTCCGGCGACCACTGCGTCGACCCGCGCATCGTGCCGGGCGTGTTCTTCTCCAACATGAAGCTCAAGACCGAGACGCCCAACCTGATGGACATGGCGCCCTCGGTGCTGGCCCTGTTCGGCCAGGAGGCGCCCAAGTACATGCAGGGCAGCGACGTCTTCGCGGCGGACGGCGCAGCCGACGCCGTGAGCGGGCCGCTCGATCCGCTGAGCCTGTCGCAGTCGGGCAGCGCGCCCGGCGCCTTGATCTTCCCCGACGGCCGGCCCGACGCCGCGCCCAGGAGCGCGCCCAGCCCGGTGGCTGCAGGCTCCGACGACACCGCCGCCAGGGCTGGAAACGAGTGACCATGCGCGCCGCCATCGAATCTGCCCTCCGCACGCGCGTCTCCGTTGCCGTGTCTTCCAGGCTGTCCGCGACGATCTGCGCCGCGCTCGTCGTGGCCCTTGGCGCCAGCCCGCTGGCTCCCGCAGCCGGCGCCACACCTGGCGTGATCGCGACCGTTGCGCCCGCGCCCGCGCCCGCCGCCAGCGAGGCCGCCGCCGCCCACCCCGGCCTGTTCGTGCTGGGCATCGACGGCGTCGACCCCGTCATCCTGCAGCGCATGATGGACGAGGGCCAGATGCCCCACTTCAAGGCGCTGGCGCAGCAGGGCAGCTTCGAAGAGCTGGGTACAAGCAACCCGCCCCAGAGCCCGGTGGCCTGGTCCAACTTCGTCACGGGCATGAACCCTGGCGGCCATGGCATCTTCGACTTCATCCACCGCGATCCACGCAGCTACACGCCGGTCAGCTCCGCCACCGCGCCCACCAGCGGCGACGAGCCCATCCTGCTCTCCATGTTCGGCATGGAGCTGCCGCTGTCCGGCGGCGACGAGATCGCCAACAACCGCACCGGCACGCCCTTCTGGGACCTGCTGGACGCGGCCGGCGTGCCGGTCGAGGTCTACCGCATGCCGGGCAACTTCCCGCCCACACCGTCGCAGGCCCGCACGCTCACGGGCATGGGCACGGACGACCTGCGCGCCCTCAACGGCAAGTACTTCTGGTTCACGGACGAGATCCTGTTCGGCAGCGGCGACCTCAAGGCCGAGCTGTCGGTGATCTCGCGCGAGGACCGAGACGGCGACGGCCACGCCGAAACCATCGAGACCCAGCTCAAGGGCCCGCTCGACGCCATGCGCAGCGACCCGCCCACGCCGTACGTCGAGCTGCCCATGAGCATCCACATCTCACCCGTCGACGCGCTGGCCTGGATCCGCGTGGGCGGCGGCCAGACCGTGGTGCGCGAGGGGCAGTGGAGCGAGTGGGTCGAGATCAGCTTCGACATGATGCCGCTGGGCATGGCCCCCATCACCGGCATGGTGCGCTTCTACCTCAAGCAGCTCGATCCCGACTTCAAGCTGTACTGCTCGCCGATCAACTTCGCGCCCGTCGCGCCGGCCACGCCGATCTCGACGCCCGACGACTTCGTGTCCGAGCTCCACGATCGTCTGGGCAACTTCTACACCCAGGGCATGCCCGAAGAGACCAACGCGCTCAAGGACGGGCTGTTCGAGATCACGGACTTCCTGAGCCAGGTGCGCGAGGTGCACGAGGACGGCTACGCCATGCTCGACATGGCCCTCGAGCGCTTTGACCCGGGCGACATGACCTTCATGTACCTGTCGGACATCGACCTGCAGTGCCACATGCTCTGGCACGCCGGCGACCCCAAGACGCTCGACGCCCCGCGCCACCCGGCCTGGACCGAGCGCGACGCGAGCCAGGCCAAGGGCGCGCTCGAGGGCTTCTACCGCGGCATCGACGCGGTGCTGGGCGACGTGCAGCGGCGCCTGCCCGCCGACACCGCGCTGATCGTCATCAGCGACCACGGCTTCCAGCCCTTCACGCGCAAGGTGCACCTCAACACATGGCTGCGCGACCAGGGCTATCTGGTGCTCAACGGCGACAGGACCGAGGGGCACGTGGGCCTGGCAACCGACCACGACACCGGCGCGGTCGACTGGGAGCACACCGACATCGACTGGCGCCGGACCAAGGCCTACGCCCTGGGATTCAACGGCATCTACCTCAACCGCGTCGGCCGCGAGGCCGAGGGCATCGTGAGCGACGCCGAGGCGGCCGCGCTCACGGACGAGATCATCGCCGGCATCGAGGCCCTGCGCGACCCGCAGGACGGCGCCGCCGTGGTGGTCCAGGCCTACAGCGCTAGCGAGGCCTACCAGGGCGCCCGCGTGGACGAGGCCCCCGACATCGTGGTGGGATTCGCGGCAGGCTACGGCAACTCGGGGCGCTCGACCCTGGGCGAGATCGTGGACGCCCCCGTGATCTACGACAACACCGGCGGCGACTTCACGGGCAATCACCTGATGGACCCCAGCGTGGTGCCGGGCATCCTGCTGGTGAACCGCCCCCTGAGCAAAGACGACAACGACCTCACGGACGTCACCGCGACGCTCCTGAAGTACTTTGGCGTGAGCCCGGCCAGCGGCATGACCGGACGCTCGTTCCTGGACGACTGACCCACCCCACTCTTCATCTCTTCAACCAACGGAGACAAAGCCATGTTCGGCGGAACCAAGCTGCGCCTCGACAAGGACCTCATCAACCGACTGCGCCGCATCTCGGACACGGCCGGCTACGCGACGGTCGAGGAGTTCGTCACCCACATCCTCGAGAAGGAGCTGCAGCACTTCGAAGGCTCCGACAGCAACGAGGACATCGAGGCCAAGCTGCGCGGCCTCGGCTACATCAGCTGATCGCCCCTCGGCCTGATCGGCTGCGGCGCGGGCCGGACACCGTCCGCGTCACCTCCCCGAGAGCACCATGAACACGTTCAACGCCATCCTCTCCAGCATCTTCGACGTCGTGTTCGGCTGGTTCGGCGCGGCGTCGGCCTGGATCGACATCCTGTTCTGGTCGATCCTGGGCGGCATCGTCGCGCTGCTGGTCTACAAGCTGGTGAGCAACCAGGCCGGCATCGAGCGGGCCAAGAACGGCATCAAGGTGCACCTGCTGGAGATCCGGCTGTTTCCGGATGACGTGCTGGGGGTGGTCACGTCGACGGCCAAGATCCTGGGCAAGAACGCGCTCTACATCGGGCACAACATCGTGCCCATGCTGGTGATGTTCGTGCCCATGATGGCCATCCTGTTCCAGCTCGAGGCGCACTACGCCTTCGCGCCGATCGAGCCGGGGCAGGGCACCTACTACCTCACCGTGGCCATCGACCGCGACGCCGCGCCGGACCTGAACACGGCGGACGTGCGGCTCGAGGCCCCCGACGGCATCACCGTCGCCGCGCGCGTGCCGACCCCCGACGAGGTGGTCTTCCAGCTGCGCGACCCGAGCGCCGGCGACCACGTGCTCAAGCTGCACCTGGGAGCGGGCGACAACGCCGAGGTCGTCGAGAAGCGCATGGCCGTGGGCGGCGAGCTGCGCAAGGTGCCCTACATGCTCACCAAGGGCTGGGAAGGCTACCTGTACCCCGGCGAGGGCGGGCTGCCGTCCGAGTCCGCCGCGTACTCGGTCAGCCTGGAGGCCAGCAACGGAGGCCCTGCCTATCCTGACCGCGACCTGGGCCACATGCCCGGCGGCGAGGGCGGCGTGCTGCTCACCTTCTTCCTGGTGAGCATCGGCGCCGGCCTGGCGCTCAAGGGCGTGTTCGGGGTGACGCTGTAGCAGAGCTGGCAGGCGCGAGGCGGGGGCAACCTGTCGCCCCCACACTGCTCGAGCCCTCGCTCGACTCCCCCCTGCCGGGCCCACTGCCCGGGCCCACTCAACGCCCCGCTCGCGATCGCCCCTCCGTGGCATCGCGCGGCCCCGTGGCATGATGAACCCGACGCCACGGGGAGCAGCAGGGGCTCATGAGCAGACAGCAGAGGCGAGGCGGCGGCGCCCACTCCGATGGTGCCGACCGGGAAACCCGCGGCCGGCGCGTGCTCCTCGGAACCATGGGCGCCGCGCTGCTCGTGCTGGCGGCGCTGGTCTGGTGGATCACGCACGACGATCAGGCTGAGCGCGCAGTCGCCGTCACGCCCCGCGTTGACATCAGCGGCGGCGAGACAGCACACACCGCGTTGCCGACCGCGCTCCCGGCTGGCCGTCAGGCCTCACCCCTCCAAGCGCTGACACCATCCGCGCGGGGCGACACACCCGCGCAAGCCGCCGCGAGCGACGACGACGACGACGCCGACGACCCCGCCGCGGCCCTGACCGCCGCCACCGTCAGCGGCCGCGTGGTCGACCCGCTCGGCCGTCCCGTGGCTGGCGCGACGCTGTTCTTCCATCCCACCACCACGGCTCGTCGCGCCCTGGGCTGGCCCCCGCACTATGCCTTCGCGCCCGCGCCGTGGGACGAGTTCCCCCGGACCACGACCGACATCGAAGGGCGCTTCTCGTTCGTGGGGCGCGACGATCCCGCGCTCGCGGACAGCTCCAGCGGGCAGTCGCCCTCCGTGCTGGTGGAGTGCCCGGGCTTCGAGACCATGACCGCGCCCTGCCCGCCGTGGCGCGGCGAGCTCATCGAGCTGGGCGACGTGGAGCTGACCGACGGCGTCACCTTGATCGGCCGCTTGGTTGACCCCCGGGGCGCCCCCATCCTGGGCGCCAAGCTGACCCTGCAAGGCACCTCCGGCCCGCCGCACCCGGGCGACTACGCATCCTGGAAGCTGGCCCGCGCCCGCCTCAACGTCACCGCGCGCTCCAGCACCGACGGGCGCTTCCGGCTCAGCGGCTGCTGGACCGGCACGCAGTTCATCGAGGTCGAGGCGCCCGGCTTCCGGCCCGAGGGCCGCGAGATCGAAGCACCCGAACCCGGCGAACTGGACACCGGCACCTGGGAGCTGCAGCCCGGCCAGCTCATCCAAGGCCGCGTGCTCGACGCGAGCGGTCAACCCCAGGCAGGCATCGAGGTGCTGGCCCTGCCCTTCTCACTGAACAGCATCCATCGCGGCGAGGACACCGCCCTGCGCGAGCTGCGCTGGCGCATCATGAGCCAGGGCGTGCGCGAGACGCGCGTGCAGACGGACAGCGACGGCCGCTTCGTGTTCGACCAGCTCTCGAGCGAGGCCCATCACATCAGCGCGGGCGGTGGCGAGCGCTGGGAGCCCGCTCAAGCGCGCGACAGCACGTCCGACGACTCACCGCTCGAGCTGGTGCTGCTCGAGCCCGCCAGCTGGTTGCTGCGGGTGACGAGCGCGCGCGATGGCAGCCCCGTGCGTGACGTCAGCGCCGTGGCGAAGCGCTGCGCCGCGAGCCACGATGAGACCGGGCGCGCCGACGGCATGACGCACGTCAACCTGATCGCGCTCGACGGCGACGCGGCCGCGCTCGCCGCGGGCCAGGCCCCGGGCACGCCCGGCCTGCTCTGGGTGCAGCTGGCGGGATGGATCGGCACCGAGCTGACCGTCTCCGCGCCGGGACACGCGCCCCTGAGCGTGACCCTGCCCGGTCTGAAGGCCCCTGATCACGCCGAGCGCGAGCTGCAGCTGGAACCCGGCGCCCGCATCTCGGGCCGCGTGCTGGACACCGCGGGAGCGCCCCTGGCCTCGGCCGAGATCGGCATGAAGCCGACCGATCGATCCCGCGGGGCGCCACCCGATCACAAGGCGCTCAGTGACAACGACGGCCGCTTCGTCCTCGACTCCTTCACCGCCGGGCAGTGGACGCTGACCGCGACGGCCGAGGGCAAGGCGCCCAGCGCCCCGCAGCAGCTACTGCTGGAGACGAGCGAGGCCCGCACGCTGCCCGACCTGGTGTTGGTCGCGGGCGCGAGCGTGCAGGGGCTGTTGCTCGACACCGGCGGACAACCCGTGACGGCGGGTCTGGTCAGGGTGGAGCGAAGCGACGAGACCGACGGCCCCCCATCCAGCGGTCGACAGCGTCGGGTCAGCGCGCGCACCGATGCGCAGGGGCGCTTCCTGATCACCGACCTGGCCGCGGGGCGCTGGCGCGCGAGTTCGTATCCCGGCGCCGAAGCCGACGCCCAGCTCACGCCCGGACAGCCGGCCGAGGTCACGCTGCGGCTGCGCTCTCTGGCGAGGGTGCGCGGCCGCGTCACCGACGCCCACGGCCCCGTGGAGGGCGCTCTCATCGTGCCCGCTGAGGAGCCCATGTGGCGTGACCGACTCGCGACCACCGACGCCGCCGGAGAGTACGCCTTCGAGATCGAAGCCGGCGAGCGCAGCTTCGTGGCCAGCCAAGACGATGACATCTCGGAAGCCAACACGGTCACGCTGGCCTGGGGCCGCGAGCACGTGCTCGATCTGTCCTTCTCCATGGGGCGCTTGGCCGGACGCGTGCTGGACGACACCAACGACGAGCCGCTGCCCGGCGTCCGCGTCTCCATCCGCTCCGAGACTTCGGACAACGATCCATTCGGCCAGAGCCTGTCGCCCAAGACGGACGCGAGCGGTCACTTTGCACTGGAGCGCGTCCCGCCGGGGCGCTGGACCGTGACCAGTCGCGCAGGGACGCATCGTCCGGCGCAGCTCGGCCCCATCGACCTGGCTCGCGACGAGATACGCGACGACCTCGAGCTACGGGCCCAACCCGGCGTGATGCTCACGGGCCGCGTCGTCGCCGCGCCGGGCTG
>QNBX01000082.1 GCA_003644265.1 Planctomycetota bacterium | reverse complement strand
GGGCCGCCGCGCTGCGCCGGAGCTTCGCCAGGGGCTCCGCTCCGCGCGGCTCCCCCCGACAACTGCTCAGCTCGCTCTCGGGTCTCGCGTTAGACGAGGCGACAACTACCCTGACACAGGGGGCCTGCCGCCAGCAGCAGATCGAACCGGGCCAGCTCACGATCCACTCGGATCGCGGCGCGCCCATGACCTCGAAGACCGTGGGCCAGTTCATGGCGGATCTCGAAGTCACGCGCAGCCTCAGCAGACCGCACGTCTCCGATGACAACCCCTTCTCCGAGGCGCAGTTCAAAACGCTCAAGTACCGGCCCGACTTCCCCAACCGCTTCGGCTGCCTGCAGGACGCTCGTGCCCACGCCGCGCGTTTCTTCGAGTGGTATCACCTTGAGCACCGTCACAGCGGCATCGCCTGGATGACGCCCGCCGACGTGCATCACGGGCGCGCTCCGGCCGTCCGAGAACGTCGCGCCACCGTCCTCGACGCCGCATACCAACTCCACCCCGAGCGCTTCGTGCGCAAGCGGCCAGTGCCCCTGGCCCTGCCCACCGAAGTCTGGATCAACCCGCCGGCGCTCGCCACCGCGATACAATGATCTCAACCACAGGCTGTCTCAAAATCGTTGACAACTACCGGCCCCCCATCGCGTGTTGGTTCGGCTGTGTCCCGATTCACTCTTCGAAAGCTCAGCGGCATATCTTGCTTGACTCTATCAGGCCACGGGATTATGATATTAGAAGGAGACAGAGGCTCACTGTTTCAAAGGAGATGAGATATGACCCCGTTGATGCCGTTAGCATTCCGTCCTGTCGTGGCTCGGTTCTGTTCCGATGCGCTGTTGTCTGTGTGCCTGTTGGTAGTCCTAGGATTCACGGCAGGGCCCGCAAGTGCCGACCAGTTGTGCCAAGCCGACAAGGCGATAATTGACATCGGCTGCACTGGGTGTTCCACCACGATTTCGATGGACTGCGATAGCTTGCCGGGAGACTGCGAAGGATGCACATGGTTGCTGTCCGCCAGTCTGACGTGCGGCGTGGAGATAACCACCTGGTTCGGCGGGGCCGACATTGAATGCGGAGACAAGTTCTCTCATCGGTTCGGCGGATGTGGATCAGGGGGGCCATGGGGACTCGCCTCATGCGAATGCGGAGACTGCCCCTAGTCGAGGAGGCTTGAGCCGGCAGCTCAGCCTTCACGGCTGCTCGGACTACCGAGAGTGCAACATCACAAGCCCCCCCTGGATGCTAGTCAATGGTCTCGCATCGAATGCGTAACACCGCCGTTATGTGCGCCGCTCTTGTTTCGCTTGGGATCTTGGCATGGGCAATGCCGGGAGCGAGCAGTGACGCTACCGTCCAGAGCCAGCCAAAGCCGGTTGGGAAACGCATTAGGCATGCTGACTTCGCGTCGAATCCCCGCGACCTCCTTCCGGAGCCGGTACGAAGTGTTGTGCGCGAAGTGCCATTCGAACATCCGACAGAGGCTGGTTCGGCATCCCCCCCGGACGCCGATACCGATTCCAGTGCAGGTTGGGTGTCGGCGGCAGACTCCATTCCCAACATCCAGTATGTGCCGAATGAGAGTAACCCCTTCCGCCCACACGTACTATCTGAGGTCTTCGACGAATGGTACGCCGATGCTACCGACGACGAAATCACGCTAGCCCGCTCCGCCGCCGAAATTCGGGCGATCAACAGGATGGAAAACATCGTAGACCAGCGCTTCAAGGCAGGGCTAGCGGAGACGGAGCTGGTAGAGGGAACTGTCGAGAGTGACTTGGAGGACAGAAAGAAGGCCGAGCACACAGCGGGTCTGATTTTCTCAGTACGGTCGGCGCCTCTTGGGGATGGTCGGCGACTCGTCTCGAGGACTGTCGTTCCATGGGCTGAGCACCCCGAATACTACGCCTTAAGGGATGAGCTCACATGGTTGATGGGGGAAGTGAAGCGGCGAAGGACAGTTTCGCAGTGATGATCGCGACGCCAGGATGTTGCTACGTGCCTACCTCGTAGGTCTTCACCGAGTTCGACGTCGGTCAAGCACCGGCTGGCTGCTGACCGGTCCCGCGTATGCCACGGGCGCCGGCGCCGCGTTATCCGAACCGGCGCCGGGGAGTCTATTATGGGGACTTGGGCTTGTGGAGCGCGTGCCCGCGGTGACGCCGGGGGCGTCGCCAACATGCGTCGTAGGCTGTGGCGACCATGGATGCAACGGTGATCATCTCCTGCCCCGCCCGGCAGGCCGAGGCCACGGCGTTGGCCCGTCGCCTGGGCCTGCCGCTGGTGAGCCAACCGCCCGACGAGGGCCTGGCCCTGCACCTCGCGGAGCAGCATCTCGAGCTGCTGCCGCTCGGCCCGGGCGATCCGGGTCCCGTGCGGCCGGAGTTCGTGAGCGGCGCCTTTGGCCACCGGCGGCGCGCGGGGCTCGGTGCCGGCGAGCCCCTGGCGCGGGCGGTGGGGATGCGACGTCATGGCGCACGGCGGGTGCTCGACGCCACGCCCGGCCTGGGCCGCGACAGCTTCCTGCTGGCGGCGGCCGGCTGCACGGTCCTGGCCTGCGAGCGGCACCCGGTCATGGCCACCCTGCTGAGCGACGCCCTGGAGCGGGCCGCGGCCGAGCCCGACCTGGCTGAGACGCTGGCGCGCATCGAGCTGCGCTGCGCCGACGCGCGGGACCTGCTGGGCCCCCATCTGCGGGCCGAGAGCGCAGCTCCCGAGGTGATCGTCATGGACCCCATGTTTCCCGTGCACGGCGGCTCGGCGCTGGTGCGCAAGGAGCTGCGGGTGCTGCGGCGCCTGGTGGGTGATGACCCCGACGCCGGCGAGCTGCTGGCCTGCGCCCTGGCCAGCGCGGTGCGCGTCGTGGTGCGCCGTCCGGCAAGCGCTCCGCCGCTGGCCAGCTCACGTGAGCCGTCGCTGAGCTTCGGCGGCCGCCGCACGCGACTGGACGTCTACCTGCCGGCGTAAACCCCGGCGGGGGTGCTCAGTCTGCTCCGTCTGCGCTGTCGTCCATGCCGGCGATGCGCTCGCTGAGCGCCTTGCGGTAGGCCGCCGGCATGTCGCCGATGCGGTCGAAGGCTGCCAAGCTCGCGTCGGCGAGCTGCGCGTCGCCGCGGTCGGCGGCCAGCAGGCCGCGGTAGAAGTGAAAGCCGCCCTGCTCGGTCACGCTGGGCGTGTGCTCCGGCAGTCGCTCCAGGGCCGCCGCGGCCGCGTCCAGGTCGACGTCACGCGCTGAGAGGAACTCGGCCGTAAAGGCGTCCAGAGCGTAGCGCGCCAGCAGACCCTGGGAGTCCTCGGGGTCCACCTGTGCCAGCGCCCGCATGAGCTCGTCGATGCGCTCGGCAGGCACCCGCCCCATCAGCTCGATCAGCGCCTCGCGGTCGGCCGCACGGCGCGCCCCATCAGCGCCCTCCGCGGCCGGCGTCTCGGCGCCCCCCGCCAGGACCTGCACGCGCTGCCAAGCCTGACTCAGACGCGCACGATCCGGGCTCTTGCGCAGCTTCTCGAGCTGCTCAACGTAGGCCTCGGGGCCGCCCTTCATGTAACCGGTCTGCCCGTAGGCCAGGCCGTCGGCGGTCATGAGCAACACGGTCGGATAGCCGCTGATGCCGAAGGCCTGGTTCTGCGCCTGGTTGCGCGCGCGCAGCTCCGGGGTCATGGCTCGATACGCATCCCCCCCGTCGCGCGGGAAGTCGAGCGACACCAGCACGAAGCGAGACGCGACCTCGTCCAGGAACTCGTCGTGCGAGAAGACCTCCTCCTCCAGGCGAATGCACCAGTGGCACCAGTCGGAGCCGGTGAAGTCCACCAGCAGGTCCTTGCCCTCGCGGCGCGCGCGTTCGAGCGCCGGGCCGAGGTCGTCCATCCAGGCCTCGCCGCCCCCCACCGGCAGCGTCGGAGGCGTCAACAGGGAGAGCGTCGTGAGACCAGCGAGCAGCAGCGAGAGCATGGGGAGCATCCAACAATGAGAGATCGGGCCGCCCTCTGATGGAGCCAAGCCCGGGCGATCATGCGACTATTCCGGCGCGGACTGAGCTGCGCTGGTCCTGATCCTCCAGCACATGCGCCACGCAGCAGGTCAGATTGGAGGCCATGTCCAGGTGCAGGAACTCGTTGGGTCCGTGGGCGTTGCTGGCCGGCCCGAGCACGCCCGTGATGACGAACTGCGCCTGCGGGAAGCGCTCGCCAGCCAACGGCTGTTGGCGGCGTCAACGGCCTGGCTGATGAAGTCAGTTGCAGGTCCGATCTGCATGCTCTCCTCCGGGTGCGTTATCGTAGCTTCCGCCAGGGGCGCCCCCCACGCCCTGGGCCGGACGGCTGGGCTTGAGGGAGCCCGCCGACCCGATCGGACTCAGGGGAAGCCAAGCAGGAGAGCTGACATGGACAGTCAGGTTCCGACCCAGCCTGTGGCCCTGCTCGACGATGTGGTCGAGCTGTTCTGGCAGCGCGGCTTCCACGACGTGTGTGTCGAGGACATCGTGCGGCACACGGGGCTCAATCGACACACGCTGTATGGCAAGTTCGGCAGCAAGCTGGGCCTGTTCCGAGAGGCGCTGGACCACTACGCCGTGCGGAACATCCAGGCCTTTGACGAGGTGCTGGTCGACGGCCCGAGCGCGCGCGCCAGCCTGGCTGCCCTGCTCCAGCTGCGGGACAACGACCAGCACCCGTTCTGGTCGGCCGTGCGGACCCGCGGCTGCCTGGCGGCGCGCACCGTCGACGAACTGGGGCGCGAGCACCCCGAGCTCAAGCAGCCCATGGATGACGTCGGGCGCCACCTGCTGACGCGGGTCGAAGAGCTGCTGCGCCGCGGGCAGGCCGAGGGCGAGATCAACCCGCGCCACTCGCCGCCCGAGCTGGCCGCGGTGTTCGTGGCCTGCTTCGTGGCGCCGCTGGCCTGGTCGGGCGTGCGCGTCCAGCCCGAGGCGTTGCTCGCGTTGCTGGACTGAGCGCGCAGCGCCGCGAGGCTGCCACGCTCGGCGCCCGAGCGCGGCCCGCGTTTGACATCCTCGCCCGAGCCGTGGCGCCTCAGCCGGACACGCGCTCGCGCAGCCACTCCAGGTAGGGCGCGTGTCCCCCGAGCAGGGGCAGCTGCAGCACGCAAGGCACCTCGTAGGGATGCAGCTGCACCAGCCGCGCCGTCGCGCGCTCGGCCAGGGCCTCGGTGGTCTTGCAGAACAGCACGACCTCCTCGTCGACCTGCATCTCTCCGCCCCAGCTGTAGTGCGAGAGCCCCGCTGGCAGCACGTTCACGCAGGCCACCAGGCGCTCCTCCACCAGGGTCCGCGCCAGGCGCTCGGGCACGTCGCCCGCGGGCGACGTGACGTACAGCGTGACGCAGCCGGTGCTCACGCGTCGGCGCCCAGCAGCCAGCTGCGCTCAGGGTGCCGGAAAGCCACCACGGGCACGTGCCCGCTGCGCAGCACCGAGTCGGCCACGTTGCCCAGCAGCGCGCCCGACAGGCCGGTGCGGCCGTGGGTCCCCATCATGACCAGGTCCACGTCGTCTTGCACCCGCAGGATGCGGGCCACCGGCTCGGCCTGCACGAACTGCAGCTCGTGGGGCACCGCGCCGAAATCGAACTCGGCCATGACCAGCTCGAACTGGACGCGCTCCTCTCGCCCCAGGCTGTCGATCACGTAGGTCGGCGCCGGCATGGGCTCTTCAGCGCTGCTGAACAGCTCGGGCGGCACGAAGCAGTGCAGCACGATCAGCCGCGCGTCCCACACCGCCGCCCATGCGCACGCCAGACGCAGCGCGGCCAGGCTCTCCCGGGAGAGGTCGACGGGCACCAGGATCCGCCGCAGCGCGCGCACGGGACCGGACTGGATCCACACCGGGCAGGGTGCCTCGCTGAGCACGCCGCGCACCGTGTTGCCAAAGTGCAGCCAGCCGCGCGGGCGATGGCGCCCCAGCACCACCAGGTCGGCCTGCCACTCAGCCGCGCGCTTCAACACGAGCTGTGAGGCGTGCTCCGTGGGCTCGACCAGCAGGCGCTCATCCAGGAACCCGGCGGGTAGGCGCGCGCCCGAGATGTGGGCCTCGCACTGCACGCTCAGGGCGTCCCGGGCCTGGACCAGGGCCTCGGGGCTGCTCTGCGAGGAGGGCACGCCGTGCACCAGCATCAGCTCGGCGTCCGTGCGCTCCGCCAGGCCGATGGCGGCGTTCAGGGCGTTCTCTGCCTGCCCGGATGAGTCCATGCCCACAAGAATGCGGCGCGGCGTTGCGGCTGCCATCTTGAGCTCCAGTCGACGTGTGACCGCAAGGTAGATCGGCGTGCTGAGCGAGGCAAGCGGGAGCGCTCACTGCACGAAGAACGGGGATGTGAATCCGAGCTGCCCGTCCACCTGCAGCACACGCAAATAGACGAACTCACCCGCGGCGAGGTCCGGCAGCGTCCACGAGGAGAGCAGGTCAAAGCTGTTCCCGCCCAGGTCCTGCGTGTCGATCACTTGGCCGCTGCGGATGACGTCGACGCGCTCCAGCGGCGCCGTCCCGCGCACCAGGAAGACCAGCTCGGGCGCCTCCTCCGGCACCGGCAGCAGCGAGCCCATGACCGCGCCGTCCAGGCTGGCGCGCAGGATCATGCGCGCGCCGCTGGTGGCGTAGCAGCGCCGCGCGCTGAGGGCCGCGCGGATGCCGGAGCGGGTCAGGTCGTCGGTCAGCACGGCCACCAGGCCCCCGCTGCCGGTGGGGTTGGCGAGCTGCGCCAGGCCGGGGTGACCGTCGTGTCCATCGCCGCTGCCCACAAAGCCCAGGCGGAAGCCCTTGCCCAGGGCGTCGCGCACGAAGTTGCCCGCCAGCGGTCGATAGATGACGCCGGGAGCGTCCGGGCCTTCGCTGCTGCCGTGCACCGAGACCACCTCCGTCACGGGCTCCAGTTCGGGGTCCGGCGGGTAGCTCCAGTTGGTGGCGATGGGTCCGCCCGCCGAGTGGTGCGCAAACGTGAGCACCTGCTGGCCGCGCAGGGCGTCCCAGAGCTGGCGCGGCGTCTCGTAGCGCTCGTCCAACGAGCTGAGCACCTGCAGCGTGGGGCGCTCTTCAAAGGACAGCACATGCCGGTGGCCGTGGATCCAGCTGGTCCACTCGTAGCCCAGCAGGCTCACGAAGCGTCCGGGCTCGTGGAAGGCCTCCACCTGCTCCGCGATCTGCTGCCAGAGCTCCGGCGACTGATCGAGAAAGCGGAAGCCCCAGTGGTCGTGGTCGGTCAGGGCCGCGAAGTCGAGCGCGGCCACGTCGCGCGCGTAGCGATACCAGTCCTCGGGCGTGCCGCTGCCGTCGCTCAGCAGGCTGTGTCCGTGCAGGTCGCCCCACAGCACCGCGGGCGCGGCCGCGTTGACGATCAGCGGGTTGCTGAGGGCGAATAGCCCGGCGTTCTGGACGCCATCGGGGCGCGCCGCCGTCGCGAGGGGCGCCTCGCTCTCGGCGGCCTGGGGCTCGTCTTGCGTCGCATTATGGACTGAGGCCGGCTCATCGAGCTGCTCGTGGCCGGGTTGTTCGAGCTGCTCGGTCTGCTGCTCCACCACGATGCGATAGACCCCCGGCTGGGGGCAGCGAAAGCTGAGCTGCCGCACGCCGCCGTCGGCCGGGGTGAACCAGACGCGTTCCGGCAGGTCGCTGCCCGGCGGCGAGCCCGACAGCAGCAGCGCGCCCTCGAACGACGTGCCCGCGTTGCCGGCCGCATCGAGCACCGCCAGCGTGAGCCGCGCCGGTTCGTCGGGCTGCACCACCGAGCTGACCGTCGCCACCAGCTGCGCCGGCGCGCCCGCGATCACGTCGATGTGCGGCGACTCGGACAGCAGGCCGCGCACACCGTCCCCGTCCCCGTCGACACCCACGATGAAGGGGCTGCCGCGCTCCGCGAAGTCGTCGGCCCGCGCCAGGGCCGCGCCCGCGCCGTACACAAAGCGGATCCGCTCCCCGGGCGTCAGGGCCCGGCCGCGCACCTCCGCCAGCACCAGGCCGTCAGCCACGCTGCGCAGCGCCAGCTCCACGCCGGGCGCGTCACAGCTCACCTCTGTGAGACCCGGCCTGCGCGCGCGCAGCTCCGGCGCGAGCCGCTGCTCGGGATCGACCCAGGCCGGGCTCCAGCGCCAGAAGGGTGACGTCTGCAAGCTCACCACGCCGCCCAGCGCCACGCCCAGGGGGCCGGCCTCGAAGACGATGGTCCAGCGTCCGTAGCCGCCGGCCACGGCGGGCGTGGGATCCTCGACCCAGGCGCGCCCGCCCCCATCGGACGGATGCCGGGGAGCATCCCGGTCAGCGCGCAGCCCCTGCAGCAGCGGCCAGCGGGCCGTGGGCGGCGAGGGGTCCTCGTGCGGGCTGCCCGACGCCGCGTGCGGCGCGTGGGGCCCAGGCTGCGACCCCGGCTGTTGCCCCGGCTCGGCGCCGCCCTGGCGCACGAGCCCCACGGCAAGGGCCAGCAAGAGCGCGACCAGCGCGAAGGGGATCAGGCGTTGCGGGAGCTGGGCTGGGGAGCGTCGCATGCCCTCATCCTACGCAGCTCGACGGCGGATCGAGGCCCCTGCCGACGGGAACCTCGATCCAGCGCCCGTGCATGCCTGGCCACACGCCAGCGATCCGCCGCCGCGTTCAGCGTTGCCGGGCGGCGGGGCGGGCGCTGACCCAGAAGTCGAGCGGTTCGCCCTCGGGCCCCCTCAGCTGGCACAGCACCTGGCGTCGGCCGTCCAGCGCCACCAGGCGTCGGGCGTCCGCGGAGTCGAACACGACCCGGTCCAGCAGGCCCCCGCTGCCCATGCCGAGCCCGTCCGGCGCTCGCGCCCGCAGCGCGCTGGCGGCCAGGCTCAGCTCCACCTCAGCGGGGCCGGCCGGGCGCGCCCTCAGCAGCAGACCGTCAAACAGGTCCTGCTCCCGGGGCTCCTCGGTCAGGGCGCCCGTGGCCACGTCCACATCCACGCCCATGACCACGCCAAACAGCTCCCCCACCATGGCCGCGGCGTCGGCGTCCCCCGCGCTGTGCAGCACGCCGCCCGCCAGATTGCGCTGGCTCTGCATGTCAGTCAGCCCCCACTGGACCAGCGCGCCGACTCCGGGCGTAAGGCGCGCTGCCAGCGTGTCCAGCGCCGTGTCGAGCCGACCCTGCTCACCCCACACCAGCATCCAGGGGCCGTCATCCCAGGTGGAGCCGTCGTGCCACTGCAGCTCGTCGAAGACGCCGTCCAGGTGCCCGCCCCACGTGACGTCCTCAGCCGGGAACCAGGCGCCCGTTTGTTCAGGCGACAGCCAGCCGACACCGTTGTACGAGCCACGGTCGCTGAGCCCTCCCAAGCGCCGCGCCGGCAGCATGGGCCACACGCCGCCACGTGACGTGTGAGCGCTCAGGTCCAGCAAGCGCAGCGCGCCGCCGGGCAGCTCGGGCGCCGCCGGCTCGGGCGCCACCGATTCCAGCTGCAGCACGATCACATGGGCCACGTCCTCGGCGTGTGTGCGCGTCGAGGACGCCAGCACCATGCCCTCGCCCACGGCCAGTGACGCGGCTCCGATCATGGTGCTCAGCGCCGTGCGGTGCAGGTCCAGGTCGAGATCGCGCGCGACGCTGATGCGTGAGCCATCGGAGATCACCAGTGCCAGCGGGTCCAGCCTGCGCGGGCTCACCTCGCGCAGAGACTCGCGTCGGCAGGCCACGCGCAGCACGAAGCCGCTCTCGGCCCGAGGCGAGAGCAGCAGTGCCGTGAGCATGGTCAGACTCCTGTGGGTTTCGTAGTCGTGTGTGGCCGCGTTCAGCGAGGCGGCGTGCGCAGCAGGGCCCGGCCCAGCTGCGCCAGGGTCGAGCTGCTTGGCGCCAGGGCCAGGGCCGCCCCGTGATGGGCAGTGACCAGGCGGCCAAAGGCCGCGCGGTCGCCGCGCATCGCACGCGTGATGTCATCGCAGGCTGTCGTGGCGATCTCGGTCATGCCCATCTGGGGCCGGTTGGAAGAAAGGACGCGCGCCGCACCAGAGTGTGAACGCCGAGGCGCCGGTTTTCTTGTACGGCTCTGCCCCGCGGGCGTGATTCCGCGCCCGTCAGCGCAGCCCGGAGCGGCCGTCAGCGGCGCTCACGACAGCGGCATGCCCCCTGACACGGGACACACAGAGGCGCGCATGCACGCAACTCTCGCGAGTACACGCAACTCTCGCGAGCACACGCGCCGTGTCTCGCAGCACCCACTGGGCCTTGCCCAGCACGCAGCGTCACGCGAGCACCCGCGCACGGCGTGCCGAGCCATCGGCCCCCCGCCGTGCCATCGGCACCCCGGGCACGAGGCGTGGGCCCGCTCCCCCGGCCGTTGCCGGGAGCCCGGTCTCAGCGCATCAGATCTTGGGCCGCCGCGCCGCCACCGCCGCGCCCGCCTTGCCGCTCTGCAGTTGAGCCGGGTCGTTGGCGTACTGCAGCGCCGTGTCCAGCGAGATCAAGCCCGCGGCCACCTGGTCCTGCAGGTGCCGCTCCATGGTGATCATGCGGTCCTTGGCCGAGAGCTGCATGGTGGCGTAGATCTGGTGCCAGGCCCCCGTGCGGATCAGGTTCGAGATGGCCGACACGTTGCGCATGACCTCGAAGGAGGCTGCGCGCCCCACGCCATCCTTGCGCGGCAGCAGCTTCTGCGCGATGACGAACGAGAGGCTGAAGCTGAGCTGCGACATGACCTCCTTGCTGCGCTCGGCGGGGAACAGATCGACGATGCGCGTCACCACGCCCTTGGCGTCGCGCGTATGCAGCGTGGTGAACACCAGGTGGCCGGTCTCGGCCGCGCTGAGCGCCAGGTTGGCGGTCTCGGTGTCGCGGATCTCACCCAGGAAGATGACGTCCGGGTCCTCGCGCAGCGCCGAGCGCAGTCCGCCCGAGAAGGTGGCGCAGTTGCGCCCCACCTCACGCTGGGAGACCAGGCACTGATCCGCCTTGAGCACGTACTCCACCGGGTCTTCGAGCGTGATCACGCGCAGCTGCGAGCGCCGGTTCAGCTCCGACAGCAGCGACGCGATGGTGGTCGACTTGCCCGAGCCCGTGATGCCGGTGACCACCACCAGCCCCTGCCTCAGGCGCAGGATCTGCTCGACCACCTCGTGATCCGGAAAGCCCAGGTCCGTAGTGGCGGGAACCTGCCGCGGCAAAGCGCGCACCACCATGGCCAGACCGTCCCGGTCGTGGAACACGTTGATGCGGAAGTCCATCTTCATGCCGTCGTGGTGGTAGCCCGCGTCGATGTCGATGGGCGGGTCCTGCTCGAGCTTTTCGATCTGGTCCTGGCGCATGAGCGGATAGACCAGGCGTTGCGCCACCTCGGCGCTGATGTTGTCGGCGCCCTGCAACGGCACCAGCCTGCCGTCGTGGCGATAGCGCGCCTGATGACCCACCTTGAGGTGCAGGTCGGCCAGCCGCGACATGCCGCCCTCCTGATGCTCGCCCTCGCTGAAGAGGCGCAGCAGGTCGAGGATGGAGACCTTGTTGCCGCCCACCGTGTAGCAGCGGTCGTCCTGATCCAACTTCGCCTCGGGCGCGGGCGCCTCGGCCTGCGGGGGCTGGCTCACCTGCGCGGGCGGCTCGCTGGGCGTAGGCGTAGGCGTGGCCGCGGGCGGCGGGGGCAGGGGCTGGTCGGTGACGCCGTCGCGCAGGTCGTCGTCGGAGAACGATGCCATGGGACTCTCCATCGAGGCGAAATCGCCAGGGGTCTCTCATCGGCCCGCGGGGGCCGCTGACTTGTGACCGAAGCTGTGCGCCTGGCGCGCGCCCGGGCCCGGGAAGCAGCGCAAATCTGACGCGATCTGCGCGCGGAATGACTGACGCCCCAGGCTGCTAGACTGCGTCGCTCTGATTCGCTCCCCTGTTTACGGAGGCCCCGCGCCCCATGGAACGCTGGTCCATCGAGCTGCAGAAGCAGGCCTTCAAGTTCTCTGCGGCCCACTTCCTGATCTTCCCGGACGGGACGGCGGAGCGGCTGCACGGGCACAACTATCGCGTGGCGGTGGAGATCGACGGCGCGCTCTCCAAGCATGGCCTGGTGATCGACTTCAAGTCGGTCAAGCCTGTCATCCGCGAACTCGTGGATGAGCTCGACGAGCACTGGCTGGTACCGGGGGAGCACGCCGAGCTGACGGCTGTACGGCTGGGCGACGGCAACACCGAGGTGCGCTATCGCGAGCGCCTCTACCGCGCACCCGACCCCGACGTGATCATCATGCCGATGAACAACGTCAGCGCCGAGAACCTGGCCACCTGGCTGGGTCGCGAGCTGAACCGACGCCTGGGGCAGCGCTTCCCGCAGCTGCAAGTACACTCGTTGCGCTGTTCGGTGGAAGAGACCCACGGGCAGCGGGGCGTGTACCACTATGCGCACGAATCGTGAGCCGCGCGCGCGTGCTGCTCACGGGCTTTGCGCCCTTTGCTGGAGAACCCGTCAACCCGTCCTGGGAGCTGGTGCGTGAGCTGGCGCAGGACGCCGACCACGTGCCCGGCCTGCGCTGTGCCTGCGAGCGGCTGCCGGTCGCGCACGCCGAGCTGCGGCCGGCGCTCGATGCGGCCCTGGCGCGTCATGCCCCGGCGGCCGTGATCGCCGTGGGCCAGGCCAGCGGGCGCCCCGAGATCTGCTTGGAGGGCGTGGCCGTGAACCGGCTGGCCTACGGGGACCTCGTCGACAACGCGGGCTTGTCGGGCGTCGATCAGCCCCTGCACCCCGGCGGCCCCGAGCGGCTGGAGGCCAGCCTGCCGGCGGCCAGGTTGAGCGACGTGTTGGCGCGCTCCGGGCATCCGGTGCGGCTCTCACAGGACGCGGGCACGTTTCTCT
This sequence comes from Planctomycetota bacterium, assembly GCA_003644265.1. The sequence continues at coordinate 6,544 of QNBX01000082.1, read as the reverse complement.
GCAACGCGCTGCTGTACGAGCTGCTGCTGACGCGGCCGGAGCTGCCGGCGCTGTTTGTGCACGTGCCGCTGCTGCCGGAGCAGGCCCTGCGGCGCGACCGCGGCGAGCCCTGCCTCTCGCACGAGCTCAGTCGGGCGGCGCTCCGGAGCCTGCTTCAGATGCTTCCGGACCAGCTGCGCGGGCCCGCTCCCGGCGTCGCTTGAACTCTGCCAGGCGGCGCCCGAGCTCGACCTCCACGCCGCGCTCGCCAGGGCTGTAGAAGCGGCGATTTGCCAAGGCGTCCGGCAGGTGTTGGGTGCCGGCCACGCCCTCGGCCGTGGCGTGCGGGTTGATGTAGCGGCCGAAGCCCTGGGCGCGGTGCACATCGGTGGGCGCGTTGCGCAGCGCGGCGGGCACGGGCAAGGCGCCGTGCTCCTGCGCCGCTGCCTTTGCGGCTCCGCTGGCGCGATAGACCGCGTCGCTGCGGGGCGCCAGGGCCAGGTAGATGGCGGCTTGAACCAGCGCGACGTCGCCCTCCGGCAGGCCCAGGAACTCCACCGCGCGCAGGGCGTCGAGCGCCACGCCCAGGGCGCGCGGGTCCGCCAGGCCCACGTCCTCGCTGGCCATGCGCACCAGCCGGCGGGCCACCACGCGCGGGTCTTCACCGGCCACCAGCAGGCGCTGTACGTAGTAGGCCGCCGCATCGGGGTCGCAGCCGCGCAGCGACTTGTGCAGGGCCGAGAGCAGATCGAAGTGGCCGTCCCCGGCGCGGTCGTGCACCGGGATCGCGCGACCCGCCGCCGCCACCACGTGCTCAGCCTGCAGCTGCGTGAGGCCCTCTGCGTGCGCCAACCGCGCGGCCTGTTCGAGCACGTTCAGCAGGCGCCGGCCATCGCCCGCGGCGCAGAGCACGAGCCGCTCCAGCGCGCCTTCGGCCAGCGACAGCTTGAGCTGACCCAGACCACGGCCCGGCTCGTCCAGCGCGCGCTGGGCCAGGCTGGCTGCGCCCTCGGCGCCCAGGGCCGGCAGGGCCAGCACGCGGCTGCGGCTGCGCAGGGCCGCCGTGACGTGGAAGCCAGGGTTCTCGGTGCTGGCGCCCAGCAACGCCACGCGCCCATCCTCCACGGCGTGCAGCAGCGCGTCCTGCTGACGCCGGTCGAGGCGGTGCACCTCGTCCACGAAGAGCGCCGTGGGGCGCCCCGTGGCTCCCAGGCGCACCTCGGCCTCCAGCACCGCGGCGCGCAGGTCGGCCACGCCGCTCGACACGGCCGAGAGAGCCGTCAGCTCGTGCTTGGCCTCGACAGCCAGCAGCCGCGCCAGGGTGGTCTTGCCGCAGCCCGGGGGCCCCCACAGGATCAAGGACGGCAGGCGCCCGGCGGCCAGCTCGGCGCGCAGCACGCTGCCAGGGGCCAGCAGGTCGGCGTCGTCCACGAACTCATCGAGCGACGTGGGCCGCATGCGCTCGGCCAGGGGCGCCCGGCCCGCGGCGGCGCGGCGGCCCCCGTCGGCAAACAGATCAGGTTGTGAGGAGTGCCTCGCCATACTGGATTTCCACTGCGAGGAGTCCAGGATAGCGGGCTCCCCCCTGGAGGCCACCATGGTCCGTATCGACATCCGCTATGCCGGCGATCTGCGCTGCGAGGCGCACCACGCCCCGTCCGGCGCGAGCGTGCTCACCGACGCCCCCATGGACAATCACGGCAAGGGCGAGTGCTTCTCCCCCACCGATCTGGTGGCCGCGGCGCTGGGCAGCTGCATGGCCACGCTGATGGGCATCGTGGCGGCGCGACACAAGCTGAACCTGGACGACATGCGCGTCACCGTGACCAAGGAGATGCGGTCCGAGCCCGTGCGTCGCATCGGGCGCCTGAGCGTCGAGATCCAGGTGCCGGCCGAACCCGATGCCAGGCTGCGCGCGGCGCTCGAGGCCGCGGCGCTGGCCTGCCCGGTGCACGCCAGCCTGCACCCCGACATCGAGCTGCCGGTCAGCTTCCGCTGGGGACAGACCTGAGCCGCGACGTCGGCAGCGCCCGGCCCGAAACCGGAGCCGGTCGACTCGACCCCGTGCCGCGCTCGGATCCTGGCCCGCACCTGCTGCCAGCCGGCACCCGGACAACGGGCCGGCGCGGTGCCGGCGTCAGCTCGAGCTCGCCGGAGCGGGGTCTGGGCCCAAGGGCACCTCGCCTTCGGTACGCGCCACGATGGCGGCGCCCGAACCGTCGCTCCAGACGTTGACCACCGTGCGCAGCATGTCGAGCGGACGGTCGACCGCCAACAGCAGCGCCGCTCCCTCCACCGGCAAGCCGAGCGCGCCCAGGATCGTGAGCATCATCACCAGCCCCGCAGAGGGGATGCCCGCGGCACCCACCGACGCCAGCAGCGCCATGAAGACCACCTGGATCTGCACGCCCCAGGTGAGCTCGAAGCCGCTCACGCCGGTGTAGTACTGCGCCAGGAAGATCACTCCGATGCACTCGTAGAGCGCGGTGCCGTCCATGTTGATGGTGGCGCCCAGCGGCAGCACGAACGAGGTCGTCTTGTTGGAGATCTTGCCGCGCTGCTCGACCGTCTTGAGGTTGACCGGCAGGGTCATGGACGAGCTGCTGGTGGAGAACGCGGTCATCAGCGCGGGGCCCATGGCGTGGGCCCAGCGCAAGGGGTTCACGCGCCCGACCACGCGCAGCAGGATCGGCAGCGTCACCAGCGAGTGCACCGCCAGCGCGGCCAGCACCGTAAGCATGTACAGACCCAGCGGCTTGAACAGGCCGAAGCCGGTCTGCCCCACCACCTTGACGATCAGCGCGAACACACCGTAGGGAATCAGCGAGAGCACGAAGGACGCCACGCCCATCATGACTTCGAAGGCCGACTCGAAGAAGGCCTGCATGCGGCCGCGGTGAGGCTCAGCGGCGCGCAGCACGAAGACGCCGAACAGCAGCGCGAAGAAGATCACCTGCAGCATCTGGCCGTTGTCGCTGAAGGCCTCGAAGACGTTGCTGGGCACCATGCGCCGCAGCACGTCCCACATGTTCTGCCCGGCCACCTTGTCGAAGGCGTCCACCGCGGGCAGCCCCAGGCTGGCGCCGTCCCCGGGTCGGATCAGGTTCACCAGCACCAGACCCGTGCCGGCCGCGATCAGGCTGGTGGAGATGTAGTAGGCGAAGGTTTTGAGGCTCAGCCGGCGCAGGTCCTTGCCGCTGCCCACGCCCGTGATGCCGGTGATGATCGACGTCAGGATGATGGGCACGATCAACATCTTCAGCAACGCCAGGAAGATGTCGGCCACGAACACAAACGGTGCCAGCGCCGATACGCGCTCGCTGCCCGGGTCCATGCCCACCGAGACCGGTAGCGACTCGGCGCGGGCCGAAGGGCGCACCCACAGCACCTCGCCCACCGCGCTGGCGCTCAGGGCCTCTTCGTAGGCCGAGAGCGAGCGCAGCAGCAGCGTGCGCTCGCGCTCCGGGTGACCGCGCGACAGCGTCACTTCGGCCAGACGCTGCCCCGGACGCAACCCGGCCTTGTCCGCCGGGCCCCCCGGTCGCACCTGATCGACCACGACGACCTGACCCTCAGGGTCCTCCGCCACCGTCATGCCCACCCACGGGGGCGCCTCGGTTCCGCGTTGGATGCCCCAACCCGCCGCCAACCCCAGCACCAGGGCCAGCAGGATCTGCCAGTGGATCTTCATGGCCGACAGGGTACCGGGGGCACCGCGTCGATCCCACGCCCGGGCCCCGGGCGCCCGTCCACACAGCCGGCCACGCGCGCCGGCCACGCGCGCCGGCGAGCGTGCGCCGCGCTCTTGCGTCAGCGCGTCAGCTTGCGCGCGGCGCGCTGGGCGGGCTGAAACATCGGGCCCATGACCTTCTTGCCCAGGGCGGACCCGATCAGCTCGGACACCAGCCGCGCGGTGATGTTGGCCGTGTCGAGGATGGGATTCACCTCGGTGACCTCCAGCGAGCACATCATGCCGGAGTCGGCCAGCACCTCCATGATGAGGTGGGCCTCGCGCAGGTTGATGCCGCCGGGCACCGGGGTGCCCACGCCGGGGGCGTACTCGGGGTCGATGCCGTCGACGTCCAGCGAGACGTGCACGCCAGCCGCGCCCTTGCTGACATGATCGACGGCCTCGCAGATCACCGCGCCCATGCCCACGGCGTCGATCTTCATCATCTCGTAGTAGTGCACGCCCGATCGGATGACCAGCTCGCACTCGTCGTCGTCCACCGATCGGATGCCGATCAAGACCGTGCGCTCGGGGTCGACCTTGGGTGAGAAGCCACCGATGTTCACCAGCTCTTTGGCGCCGTAACCCAGCAGCGCCGAGAGCGGCATGCCGTGGATGTTGCCGGAGGGCGACGTCACGTCGGTGTTCATGTCCGCGTGCGCGTCGATCCAGACCAGGCCGATTTTCTGGTCCCGTTTGCGGAAGTGCTCGGCTACGCCGGTCACGGTGCCCAGCGCGATGGAGTGATCGCCGCCCACCACGACGGGGAACGCGCCTTGATCGAGGATCGACTCCACCCGGGGCGCCAAGCGCTCACAGGCGCGCACGATCTCACGCAGGTACTTGGGCCCCGTGCCCGGCTCACGCCGCTCGGGGATGGGCACGCCAATGTCGCCCAGGTCCTCGAAGCTGTGACCCAGAGCCCGGACCACGCGACCCAGGCCGGCGTAGCGCACGGCCGACGGGCCCATGTCGACGCCACGCCGACCGGCGCCCAGGTCCATGGGCACGCCGAGCATGCGCACGCTGCGATGCGTCGTGGGCAACCGGGAAGACATGTCAGGCGCAGTCGCTCAGCGCGGCCTCGAGGCGAGGTCCTGCAGGTGGAACTGAGGTGGATCCTCAGGAGAGGCCGAGTCTATCATCATCACAAGCCAGGGCCGCCTCCCCCGCGCGCGGCTGACAACGCCCCAGGCCTGACTGGCTTTCAGCGGATCTGCAGATCCGCGACCCCGAGTGCGGCCCCCGGCGAGCGAGCCCGGACGCGATGCCCCGCCATCCGCTGCCTATCGAGACCTGGCCCGACGCCGAGACCGCTCGCAGCAGTCGGCTGTTCTCGGCGCTTGAGTTGCCCTGCGGACTCACGCTGCCCGACCGCACCTGGGTGCCGGCCATGGTTCCCTGGCGCGCCAGCGCGGACGGACTGGTCACGCCCGAGGTCCTGGACTGGTACCGCCGGCTGGCGGACGGGCGGCCCGGGGCGTTGGTGGTGGAGGCCACCGGCATCCGCGAGCTGGCCAGCGGTCCGCTGTTGCGCATCGGACATGAGCGCTATCTGCCGGGCCTCGCCCAGCTGGTGGACGCCGTGCGCGAGGCCAGCGCCGGCCACACACGTCTCTTCATCCAGCTGATCGACTTCCTGGCGATCCGCCGTCGGCCCAGCCCCGAGCGCTTCTTCGGACGCTATCTGGCCCTGCGCGAAGCGCACCGCGAGGCGGCCCAGGCGGCGCAGCCCGGTCTGGACCGCGACGACGACGAGGCCGTGCGCGCCGTGCTGCTGCGCCTGCCCCCCGCCGCGCTCGAGCGGGCCCTGGACGCGCGCGAGCTCGAGGCCCTGTCGGTCGGGCAGCGCGAGCGCGTCAGCGACACCTGGCTGCCCCACATCGCCCGGCTGCCGCAGATCCTGCCGCAGCTCTTTGCCGACGCCGCCGCTCGCGCCCAGCGCGCCGGCTTCGACGGCGTCGAGCTGCACTACGCCCACGCCTACACCATGGCCTCGTTCCTCTCGCGACTGAACACCCGCGACGACGGCTACGGCGGCAGCGGGGCGGCCCGCGCGCGCCTGCCACTGGAGGTCTTCGCCGCCGTCCGAGCCCGGGTCGGCCCGCGCTACGCCGTGGGCTGTCGCCTGCTGGGCGAGGAGGTCATCGCCGGCGGCAGCAACCTGAGCGATGCCCAGCACTACGCCTGCGCTTTCGGCCAGGCCGGCTTCGACTTCCTGTCGATCTCGCGCGGCGGCAAGTTCGAGGACGCGCGCCAGCCGGCCGTGGGTCAGGCGGCCTACCCCTACACCGGCGCCAGCGGCCAGGCCGCCATGCCCTCGGTCTTCGGCGACGAACCGCCCTTCGGACTCAACCTGCCCCTGGCCGCGGGCGTGCGCAGGGCGCTACGCGAGGCGCAGCTCGCGACGCCGGTGGTGGCGGCCGGCGGCCTCAACAGCTTCACGCTCATGGAGCAGGCCCTGGCGGACGGAGACACCGACCTGTGTGGCGCCGCGCGACAGTCCCTGGCCGATCCCGACTGGTGGGAGAAGCTGCGCAGCGGCCGCGGCGCCGAGATCCAGCGCTGCCTCTACACCAACTATTGCGAGGCCCTCGACCAACGCCACCTGCAGGTGACCTGCCAGCTCTGGGATCGGCTCAGCAGCGACGGGAGCGCGGCGTCGCTCAGCCCCGATGGGCGACGCCGGTTGGAGGCGCCGCCGGACGGCTGGCGCACGCGCTCGCGCGGCAGCTGACCCACGCGGCGGTGCTGACGGCGCAGGCGCAGCGCAGCTCGCCTCCCGCTGGCCGACGCCGCTCAGTTGTTCGAGGGCTTGCCGCCGTCCAGCGCCAT
>QNBX01000081.1 GCA_003644265.1 Planctomycetota bacterium | reverse complement strand
TCGATCAGCAGCCGCGCCAAGGCCACGCGCCGACGCTCGCCGCCCGAGAGCGCGCCGCAGGACGCCTCGGGGTCGCTCAGGCCGAGCGCCGCCAGCATGGTCTCGACGCGATGCTCCGGGTCGTAGCCGCCGAGCCCGGCCAGCTCGTCGTCGAGGCGCGCCGACTCCGCCAGCAGCGCGTTGAGCTCGGCCGGATCGTGACAGCTGCCCTCGAGTCGACGGTGCACCACGTCCATGCGCTGCAGCACCTGCTCCCGGTGGCCGAAGCCGGCGCGCACGGCGTCCCGCACGGAGAGCGCGTCGTCCATGGGCGGCTCCTGCGCCAGGTAGCCGATGGACAGCCCGCGCGCCAGCACGCGCTCGCCGCCGTCCGGCGTCTCGACGCCCGCCGCGATGCGCATCAAGGTGGACTTGCCGCTGCCGTTGGGCCCGAGCAGCCCCACGCGCCGCCCTTCGTCGAGCACCAGGTCCACGCCGTCCAGAATGCTCCGGTCCATGACCGTCCGCTGGATGCCGCGCAGGGTGAGCAAGGGCATGGGTGCGGCGCTCCCTCAGTCCCGGGCCGCGCGCTCGGCGCCGGTCAGCGTCAGGCCGAACAGCACCGGCAGCACGAACAGCACCAGCGAGGTCGAGACCACCAGGCCGCTGATGACCGCCGTGGCCAGGGGGCGCCACATGGCCCCGCCGGACACGTGCAGCACGGCCATGCTGGCCATGGCGCACAGGGTCGTGAGCAGGATCGGGCGCAGGCGATGGGCGGCGCTGTCGATCACGAGCGTCTGCGTGAAGCCGCCGGCCTGCTCGCCGCGGCGTCGGATGCTCGACAGCAGCACGATGGCGTTGTTGACCACGATGCCCGCCAGGGCCGTCATGCCCACCAGCGTCATGAAGCTGAAGGGCTCGTCCAGCACGGCCAGCCCGAAGGCCACGCCTGCCATGGAGAGCGGCACGGTCAGCAGCACCAGCCCTGTGTCGATCAGGGAGCGCGACTGCGCCAGCAGGCACAGCAGGATCGCCAGCAGGGCCCAAGGCATCTCGTCGATCATGGCGCGGTTGGCGCGGGCCGACGAGGCCGACACGCCCTGGGCCGAGATGGACCACTCGGGATAGGCGGCGCGCAGGTCGCCCAGCCCGGCCTCGATCTCGCGCTCCACGCCGAGGGCGCGGTCGGGGTCGGCGGTCTCGGCCCGCAGGGTCAAGGCCGGCACGCCGCGCCGACGCACGCGCACCGGAAAGTCGCGGCGCTCGCGCACCTGCGCCACCTCGTAGAGCAGGGCCGGGTCGCCCTTGCGCGGGTAGACGTAGGCGTCGGTCAGGGACTCGCGCGCCGAGCGGCGATGGGTGGCCGCGCGCAGCATGACCGGGGTGCGCACGTCGCCCTCGAGCAGATCGAACAGCGGCAGGCCGTGCACCACGCTGTGCATGCCCACGCTGACGTCGCCCACGGTGAGGTCGCGCTCGGCCAAGGCGGCGCGGTCGGGCAGCACGGACAGCTTGGCCACGGGCTGCGACCAGTCGCTGGAGATGTTGACGCAGCCCGCCAGGCTCAGGCGCTCGGCCACCGCCGCGGCGGCCGCGTGCAGACCATGCTCCGGCCCGCGCACCTCGATCTGGATGGGCCACTCCAGGGGCGCGCCCAGCTCGACCGGACGCAGGCGCAGGCGCGCCTGCTCTTGGTGTGCGCTCATCCAGGCTCTCAGCCGCTGCTCGAAGCCGGCGGCGTCGCGCTCGGGATCGAGCCGCAACAGGACCTGCGCGTAGTGCGGCGAGAACTCGCGGTACGGGATGCTGGCCTGGAGCGGCGGCGCCGAGCGGCCCACGAAGCTCACGCTGTGACGCAGAGCCGTGTCGTCCCGCGCGCGCTCCGCGTCCAACAGGCGCTCGAGATCGGCGGTCAGGCGCTCGGTGTCCTCGAGCTCCACACCCTGGGGCCGCTCGAGCTCCAGCAACCACAGCGGCCGCGCCGAGACGGGAAAGAAGATCTGATCGCGGGAGCCCAGCAAGCGCCAGCCGCCCACGCACAGCGCCGCCACCAACAACATCAGCGGCAGCGGATGGGCGAAGCACGCGGCCAGCACGCGCTTGTAGCGCCGCTCCAGCACCGAGTCGTGGGGCCGCTCGCCGGCGCCGCGCGGCTGGAGCTGCGGCGTGACCAGGAAGCAGAAGGCCAGCGACACCGCCAGCGTGATCAGCACCACCCAGAAGAGCGCGCTCACGTAGTGACCGATGGGGTCGTCCGTCAGCACGATCGGCAGGAAACCCAGCACCGTGGTGGCGGCCGCGGCCGACAGCGGGCCGATCAGCTCGCGGCAGGCCTGGGCGATGGCGTCCACGCGCCCCACGCCTTGCTCGGCCAGGCGTCGGATGCGCTCGGCCATCACGATGTGATTGTCGACCAGCAGCCCCAGCACCAGGATGAAGCTCGACAGGGAGACCACATCCAGGCCCAGCCCGGCGGCGTGCATGATCACGAAGCTGGCCAGCACCACGCAGGGCAGCACCAGCGCCACGGACAGGCCCACGCGCCGGCCGAGGCTCAGCACCAGCAGCACCAGGATGGCGACGAAGCCCTGGATCAGGTTGGAGGCGAAGCGTCCCAGCTCCTCGCGGACCACGTCGGGCTGGAAGACCACCAGCTCGCACGTCAGCGCGTCGCGCGCGCGGTGGGCGTCCACCACGGCACGCACATCCGCCGCGAAGGCGTCGAGGTCGACGCCGGGCGCGCGGTGGATCGCGAGGACCATGGCCAGCTTCCCGTCGGCGCGCAGGCGCTCGACCGTGGGCAGCATCGGCTCGCGGGACACGTCGAGCAGGCGGCTCAGCGAGACCGCGTCGCCGTCGGCCGGATCGCGCACGGCCAGCTGCTGCAGCTGCTCGAAGTCAGCGATGCGCGACACGGTCTCGATGGGCTGGATCAGACCGTCCGTGTTCAGGTAGGCCCCTGGCGCGAGCACGTGCTGCGCGCGCAGGTACTCGCGGAACTCCAGCGGCGTCAGGCCCGCGCTGGCCAGCTCCGCGTCCTCGTAGCTCAGCACGATCTGCTCGCGCGGGCGCCCCACCAGCTCGACGTGGCCCACGCCGCCGCTGGCGGTCAGCGCGTCCGCGAGCCGCTGGGCGGATGCGATCGGCGGGAGAGGCTCCGCGCCGTCTGCGAGCGAGCCGCGCCCCGCAGCCTGCCCAGCGCCTGGCGCCCCGCCGGACGCCATCCCGCTTGCCGCGCCCGGAGCGCCCACCGCGTTCGGGGCCTGGGCGCTGACGCTGACGAGCGCCTCGGCCCAGACCTCGGCCGGTCGATGCAGGATCGGTCCCACCAAGCCGATGATGCCGTGCCCCAGGTCCTCGCGCAGACGGTCGAGCTGATCCTCGATACCGGCCCAGGCCGTGCCCGACCCCGCCGCCTCCGGCTCGCACTCCACGGTGATGAACACCAGGCCGTCACGGGTCTCGGCCCAGGAGTCGAGCACCGCGGGCAGGCGCAGCAGCTCGCGCTCGATCGGCCGCGTGAGCACCAGCTCGAGCTCGGCCGCCGAGACCCCGGGCAGCCGCGCCTCGATGGCCGCGAACGACGACGGCACCTGCGGCTCGAGCCGGCGGTCGAGCAACCCCAGCGCGTGATAGCCGGCGCAGCCGATGGCCAGCACGGCCACCAGCAGAGCGCCGCGGCGCGCCGTCGACGAGGCAGCGATCAGCCCTGGCCCTCCGCCGAGGCCTGGGGATAGAGCAGCACGCGGTCGTGCAGCAGCAGCACCAGGTCGTCGCGCCCGTCGTGGTTGAAGTCACCCAGCAGCAGCTCACGGGGCTGGAACTTGCTGCCGCGGTTGCTGCGGTTGAAGCGGTTCTTCTCGAAGATGGTGAAGAACAGCTCGTTGCCCCAGGCCTCGTCGCAGCCGCCGCTCAGCAGCTCGAGCACGTGCTCGCTGGAGTCGACGGCGATGATGTCCTGGCGCCCATCGTGGTTCAGGTCGCCTAGGGCAAACAGCGAGTACGCCACCTCGTCCAGGTGCGAACGGTAGCTCGACAGCAGCTCGCCGCTACCGCCCCGGCTCACGGGCGGGACCGACCAGAAGCGGTCCTTGCCGAAGAACATGATGCGTTGCCCGGCGGCGCCACCGAGCTGCTCAACCGAGACATGCAGCAGCCCGATGGGCGCCAGCTCGAGCGACTCGCGATAGCTGTACAGACCGGAGCTGCCGCGTTCGAAGACCTGCAAGCGCCCCTCCTCCTCGAAGAAGCTGAGCAGCTCCGTGGCGCCGTCGCCGTCGAGGTCGAACAGCATGGGCCCGCTCAGCTCGTCGAGGCTGCTGCGCGCGTTGGCCTGGTCGACGATCTGCAGCGAGCCGTCGACCTGCACGCGGTAGGCGCGCACGAAGCCCTTGCCGGCCACCAGCAGCTCGGTGCGCCCGTCCCCCGTGAAGTCGCCGATGCCGAAGCGCCGCGGCAGCACGCCCTCGAACTGGCTGGTGCGCAGCGAGTCGTCCTCGCCGATCTCCTGGAACTCGCCGTCGCCTTGCTGCAGGAAGAAGCGCGCCGCCTCGCGCGGGATGAACATGGCCAGGTCGACGCTGCCGTCGTCGTTCAGGTCATGGGCCAGCAGCGCCGTGGGGCTGCGCTTGATCGAGCCCAGCTTGATGGGAGCGCCGCCCTCCCAGGAGCCGCCCTCGCCGCGCAGCACCTCGAGGTTGAAGCGCCGGCCGTCCTTGGTGGCCACGATCACCTCGGGCTGGCCGTCGCCGTCGAGGTCGGCCGCTGTGGCCACCAGCGGCTCGCCCGGCACGGCGATGTTGCTGGGAAAGCTCAGCCGCCCGTCGATCATGCGCGAGACGCCGACCATGCCCTCCTTCTCGCTGCACACCAGCAGGCCGTCGGGCTGACCGCTGCTCCGCAGCACCGCCAGCGACGACATGTTCTGCAGCGACGGGAACTCGAGCGGCCGGCTGAACTCGCCGGCCTCGCCCTGGCGGTAGAGGTGGATGGCGGCACCGTTGGCGTCGGCCACGGCCACGTCGGCTCGGCCGTCCCCGTCGAAGTCGCCCACGCAGTAGAGCGAGGGGTCGACGCCCGACTTGGGCACGGGGTGGTTGCGGATCGCGAGCGACTGGCGCCGGCCACTGGAGCCGGGCTCGCCGGTCAGCGGCGTGAACTGCAGCTCGGAGCGCGTGCGCTTGATGGTGACCAGCTCGTCCGGCGCGCCCTCGCAGCTCAGGATGTCCCAGTCGGCGGCGCCCACGGGCACCGGAATGCCGAGCTCGGGCCCGAAGTCGCCGGCGCTGTCCTGGTAGCGCACGCGCAGGGCGCGCTCGCTGCTGGCGGCCACGTAGGCCAGGTCGAGCCGGCCGTCCCCGTTCAGATCGCGGGCCGCGAGGCGCTGGGGGTTCTCCTCGCTGACGCGGTACTTGTCGGGACGCGGCAGGACGCTGGCCTCGCCCGCCAGGCGAAACAACAGGATGGCCGAGGTGGTCATGGCGACCAGGTCGTCCCGGCCGTCCGCGTCGATGTCGGCCACGGCCAGCGAGCCGACGTTGGCGTTGGGCGTGTCACGGTCGTATGCCCAGCGCTCGTCGAACACGCCGTCGCCGGTCTGCAGCTTGATCGCCAGCCGGTCGCGCTTGCCGGTGTAGACCAGGTCGGCGCGGCCGTCGCCGTTCACGTCCACGATGGCCAGGTCGTACATGAAGTCGCCGGTGGTCACCGACTCCTTCAGGAAGGGCGCGTCCTCGATGATGGGCTCCCAGCGCGGGGTCTCGATGCGCGTCCTGGCCACGGCGCGCAGCTCATCGGACGTACGCTGATAGAGCAGGTCGATGCGCGCTTTGTCGTTGTTGACCAAGGCCAGGTCGAGACGCCCGTCACCGTCCAGGTCGCCGGAGCACATGCCGCGCGTGTTCCAGTCGATCTTGGAGACCAGCGGCCCGGCCAGCCGGAAAGGGGCGTCTGCCTCGGCGTTAGGCGTCGGCGCGGCGGGCGCCACCACCGCCGGTGCCACCACAGCGGAAGCCACTCCGACGGAGGCCGACATGGCGGGCGCCGTCGTTGCGGGCGCCGTCGCGTCAAGCAGCGGCGTGGACAGCAGCAGCGCGGCGGCCAGGCGCAGCGCGCGCGGGCAAGAGCTCCATGGGCTGATCACAGCACGGGGTCCAGGTCGGGGCGCAGCAGCATGCGAACCACGAACGCGTCGCCGCTCTTGTAGGTCTTGGACACGACGTAGTAGTGGATGCCGGAGACGTCGGGCAGCTCGTCCAGCGCCTGCTGCACCTCGAGAAGATGTTCGAGGTCGTCCTCATCGTGAACCAGGCCGAACTGAGCGCCCAGCGCGCCTTCGCTGCCCCGGATCAGGTTCTGCAGCGTGTCCGCCACGCTCACGAAGCCCAGCGCCACCACGTCCTCGGAGGGCAGCGCGTCGAAGGCGTCCATCAGATCCTCATCTTCGAGCAGCGACTCGCCCGGGTTCTTGATGTGCGCGATGACGTTCTCGACCATCTTGCGCTCGCCCAGCGACACCACCAGGTCGTTGCCGACCACAGCGAAGGCCAGCTCGGCCTGCCCCTGGCCCGGCGCCAGCCCCGCCGGCAGCGGCAGCACGTGGATGGACTCGTTCATGAACTCGACCGGCTCATCGCTGGTCTGCTCGCCGGCCAGGGCGGACAGGGCCTCCTTGAGCGTGCGCGGGTCCTTGACCTTGATCACGTAGGCCTGGGTGGGGTAGTCGTCGGGCCCGGCCACGGTCGCCTCCGGGTAGCCCAGGATCTCGACCAGGTAGCTGTCCAGGTTGGTCAGCAGGGCGTCTCGCAGCGGAAACGACGAGTCCTCCAGCTGGTCGATCTGCCCTCTGAGCATGCCGTGCCCCGTGGGCGAAGCCTTCAGCAGCAGCTTGTCGAACATCTCCCAGGCGGCGCCGATGTCGTAGTTGCTGATCGAGCCGGAGTGGAAGTCGGAGCTGAAGTAGGAGGGCAGCTCGACGCCCGACGCCCCGTAGGTCAAGAGCGTGTGCAGGCCGTACTCGGTGTCGGCGTGGGTCATGCCGAACACCAGCCCCGCCTCGTCGTCGTCGACGCGCAGGGCCGCGAAGGCGCTCTCCATGGCGTCGAGCCGCAGCGCCGCGATCAGGTCCTCGGGCCGCAGGAACATGGCCACGGACATGCCCTGCTGCTTGAGCTTGGACTCGAGCAGGTCGTTCACCAGCGGCAGCAGCTCGCCCAGGTTGGCGTACAGCAGCGCGTCGTGCGCGCCCACGCGGTCGAGCGTCTCCAGGTAGCGCGGGTCGTCCGACAGGCGGTCGCCCTCGGGCGCGCCGTTGTTGGCCAGATCGACGAAGTCGAGCAGCGTGTCCTCCTTGCTCGAGATGATCAGCAGCTCGCCGACCAGCGCGATCCAGTTCGAGTCGTCGACCTCCTGCTCGGTGCTGACCTCCACCAGGTTGAACAGGCGCGCGCCGTCGACGTCCTCGGCCAGCACGGCCGCCTGGTGCACGTCCGGCTCCTCCTCACGCAGCTTGGCCGCGTTCTCGAGCAGTTCCTCGAGGCGCGCCTCGGTGCCGCCGAAGTCGGCCATGGCCACCACGCCGCGGCTGGGGTCCAAGCGCAGCTCAACGGTGGTCGTGGCGCCGAGCTTCACGTCGCTCTCCTCCAGCACCACTTCGGGCAGCGCGAACATGATGCGCCCCGGGAAGAGCCGCGCCAGCTCGTCGGCCTCGAGGTCGAGCGCCAGCAGCATCTCCTCATCCTCGAAGTCTCCGAAGAAGCCGTACAGCTCCTCGAAGGCGGCCTTGACGGCCTCGTGTCCGGCCAGCTTCTGCATGGCCCCATCGGGATCGAGCAGGGCCAGCTTCTCGAGCTGATCGACCTGCGCGAAGAGCACCGTGCTGGTGGGGAGCAGCTGGGCCAGGTCGCCCGACGGCACCTGCGCGCGCGCGGGCACGGCCAGCGACGCGACCAGACCGAGGGTGAGGGCGGCGAGCAGTTGCCGTGTCATCGGGTCTTCTCCTGTTGCTTGTCCTGTGTCTGTTCGGATGGCTCGTCGGAGCCGTGCCCCTGCTGGGGCGGGGCGTAGTAGCGGTGGCCGCTGTTGGCGTTGAGCGTGTCGAATGCGTAGGCCTCCTGGCTGTCGATGAAGGCCTTGACCTGGTTGACGGGGATGCTGAATGAGAGCCCCTCCGCGCCCTGGGACACGATCTTCTGCGAGTTCACGCCGATGACCTCGCCGGCCATGTTGAACAGCGGGCCGCCGCTGTTGCCGGGGCTCAGCGCCGCGGTGGTCTGCACGTAGGTCTGACCGCCGCTCAGGCGCGAGCGCAGGGCCACGATGCCCTCGCTCAGGCTGCGCTCGAGCCCCATCGGGTTGCCCACGGCGAAGACGCCCTCGCCCTGGACCAGGTCGTTGGAGTCGCTCAGCGGCACGGTCACGAAGCGTTCGTCCTCGTCGTCGGGCTCGATCTTGAGCAGCGCCAGGTCGAGCAGCTCGCTGGTGGCCACGATGCGGATGCGCTTGTACTCGTCCTTGCGCAGGCCGTCGGTGGCCTGGCGATACACGACCACGGTCAGCTCGGTGGAGCCCTCGACCACGTGGTCATTGGTGATCAGGTAGCCCTCGGAGTGGGTCATGAAGCCCGATCCGAGCCCCACCGGTGTGCGCACGAGCACCACGGCCTCGCCCACGCGGGAGATGTTCGCGTCCAGGCTGCGGTCGGCGCCATCGGCGGCCTCGCGATAGAGGCGCACGCCGCCCTGGCCGTCGTCGATGGGATCAGCACTCGGGTCGTCGCCCATGTGCTCGCTGCTGGGGCCGCCCTCGCTGCCGCTGCCGCCCTCGCTGCCGCCCTCGCTGCCGCTGCCGCTGCCGCTGCCGCTGCTCTCGAGAGACACGATCGACGCGGCCGGCACGCTGAGGATCTGGAAGCCCAGATCGATCTCGACGCTCCCGGCTGAGCGCGTCACGGACGTGGCCTCGATGACCGTGCCATTGACGAGCACGACGCGCTCGCCCGCATAGCCCACACTCGGCAGCGCGCAGCAGGCCAACAGGGCCAGGGTCATCAGGGGCGGGGAGCTCTTCGGGAGCGTCATGGGTTCACCTCTCGTTGCGCTGGCGTCGCGCCGTCGCTGTGCTGGCGCTGCGCGGGACCGTCACGGTTGCTGCGCGGCGGGGAGCAGCACGGGCGCCAGACGTCTGGACCGACCGCAGCACTCCACGATCAGGTGCTCGCCCTTCGGGGAACGTCCGCCGGTCCTGCGCCAGCGCCCACGCAGCAAGCCCGACATGCTACCCGCTCTCCCGATCTGAAACGGCGAGGGGATGTGGTCGGACTGTGGCGCTCGATCGCGGCGGGGCCGGGGCTTCCGTACACTGCGCCGTCCTCGGGCTGCGCGCAAGGCGGCCCCACTCGCGCCGACAGGGGCCGCGAGACGGGCTCCGGTCCCAGACGCGTCCATTAGGTGGCACATGACCAGGCGGCTCGACGACCTCCATCAGGCGCGCGGCGAGGCGCGGGTCGGCCCGGTGCGTCGGCACACCCCGGAACTCGGGCCGCTCGGCCGCCTGCTCCGCCACCCGGCGCTGCACGGGTTCGTCTTCGCCGCCGTCCTGGTGAGCTGCTACGCGCCGGCGCTCGGGCGCGCGTTCGTCAGCGTCGACTACCTGTTCCTGGGTCGGCTGGCGCTGGGCGGGTTCGGCGAGGTCTTCGTCGAGCAAGCCACGGGCCCCTTCCTCGGCTTCGGGAACGCGCCCTTCTACCGACCCTTGTCGACGCTGCTGGTCCAGCTGGAGCTGCTCCTGTTCGGCCTGCAGCCCGGCGGCTACCTGGTGCTCCACCTCTGCGTGCACCTGCTCAACGCCTGGCTGGTGCACGCCGTGGTGCGCAGGCTCTGGGGCGGTCAGAGCCGCGCGGCAGCCTGGGCCGTGACGTTGGTCTTCGCCTTCCACCCGCTGCACCTGAACACGGTGGCGTTTGTGAGCAGCTACGCGACCCTCAGCATGACGACCTGTCTGCTGGGCTGTTGCCTGGCGCACCTCGCGGACCGTCGACGCCTGGCCGTGCTGCTCTACCTGCTGGCGCTCGGGTGCTACGAGCAGGCGGCGGTGCTGCCCGCGCTGCTGCTCATGCACGACGCCATCGGCGCCCGGCGCGGCGGCTGGGCCGGCTGGTGGCGCGCGCACGGCGGCTACTGGCTGGTCGCCGGGTGCTATTTCGTGTTCCGGCGGCTGCTGCTCGGCAACGCCGTGGGCGGCTACAACGGCATGCGCGACCAGGTCCTGTCCATCGACCTGACCCGCTCGCCGCTGGAGTTCATGCGTGGGCTCGCGTCGTTTGCCTACCCGGACTTCGACCTGCGCCTCTCCGACGGGCTCCTGGCGGGGGTCGGGCTGCTCGTGCTGAGCGCGACGTTGCTCTCACTCTGGCGTTGTCGACGGGCCGGAGACGCGCCGCGCTGGTGGCTGCTGGGGCTGTGCTGGTACCTGATCGTCCAGCTCCCCTATGCCTTGGCCCCGGTCGTGGGCGCCAACGGCCGCTACGGCTACCTGGCCACCATCGGGCTCGGGCTGCTGGCCGTTGCCGTGGGCAAGTCGCTGCGTGTGCCGCGCAAGCTGCCCCAGCCCGCGCGGGTGCTGCTGCCGGCGGTGGTCATGCTGGGCGCCCAGCTCCCGCTCTTGGTGCAGACCAGCGAGGCCTATCGCGACGCGGGTCAGCTCGCGGCGCACATGCGCGCGGCGGCCACGCAGCTCGATCACGAGCCGGGGCAGCCGCTGTTCCTCGGCGGGCAGCCGCCGTTCCTCAGCAGCCCGGGCGGCTCCCCCGTTGCGCAGGTCTTTGCGTGGGGTCTGTCCAGCGCGTTGCGCCCGCCGTTCAGCGAGACGGACCTGCGTGCCTACGCGCTGCCGCGGCTTGACCTGACCGCCCTGCGCCCCTTGCTGGGGGAGCCGGGCACGACCACGGCCTGGTGGATCGACAACGACTGGGCCGTGCTACCCGCCGCCCGCGGTCGCACACCCGGCAGCGTGGAGATCCAGCCCCGGGACGACGACCCGCTCTCGTTCAATCTGCGCTCGAACGCGCCTCATCACCGCCTGATCGTGCTGTCCCGCATCAACCCGCTCGTGCTCGCGGTCGAGCGCGCGCCGCAGCGCGGGGGGTGGGAGACCGCCACGCTCCCGGCCTGGCTGGTCGAGATCGACAATCACCTGATCGGCGACGTGATCTACTGGTGGATCGAGGGCCGCGGCGGCAGCGACGACGCGCTCCTGTCGCTCAGCCCGCTGCAGACGCTCAGGCCATTGAACGAGTAGCGCAGCTGGGTGAGGCAGCCGTCATCCACGCCGGTCGGCTACTAGCCGCCCCGCGCGACCGCTTGCAGATCCAGCGCGAGCCGCGGTACGTGGCACTGGGTGCACTGGGCCCGGGCGGTGTGGTCGATGCGGATGCCCTCGTAGCCGAACTCACCGTGGCAGCTCAGGCAGCGCACGCGCATGTGGGTCGTGTGCGGGATGCTCAGCGGCGCGCCCTCGCTGGCGGGGCTGGCGAGGGTCGGGGGCAGCATGCCGACGAAGGCCGAGATCGCAGTGAGCGGAGACTCCAATCCCTCCAGCGCCTCGGGCGGGCTGGCCACGTGGCACTGGGTGCAGCTGAGCATGGGCTGGTGGCTCATGGGGCGCGCGACGCGCGATCCGATCACGCGTCCGGACTCGTGGCAGTCGAGGCAGGCGTAGCTTCCGCCGAAGTCCTCGCTGTGAGTCATGCGCGGCGGCGCGCCGTCGAACGAGCGCGTCTCGGCGCGGGCGGCCAGGCTGCGCTCGCGCGCGTCAGGCTGCTCGAACACGGGCCGGAAGAACTCGGGCTCAGCGGCCTGCCAACGCGACGGGTTGGAGACCCAGCGGGCGCGGGCCTCGGCCGCGTGCTCGGCGGGCAGCGGCCCCTGGGCGGGCGCGGGCGGCGGTTGCATCTGCACCTGCACCGGCACGGCGGCCAGCTCCTGCGCCGCCTGCTCGGTGATGGTCAAGTGCCCGTCGGGCTCAACCTGGCCGCTGCCGCCGGCGCAACCCAGCCCCAGCGCCAACGCGAGAGACGTGGCCAGGGTCGTTGTGCGAGCGCCCATGGTCAGGCCTCCACCTTGCGCAGCGCGACTGCGCACTTCTTGTAGTCGGGCTGCTTGCTGATGGGACAGGTCTCGTCCAACGTCAGCCGGTTGATGAGCTTGGACTCGTCGAAGAAGGGCACGAACACGTTGCCGCGCTCGGGCTGGCCGCGGCCCCCCACCCAGGCCGGCAGCACCAGGCGCCCGCGGCGCGAGGTCAGCTCGACCCGGTCGCCGTTGCGCACACCCAGCACGTCGGCGTCCTTGGGGTGCATCTCCACGAAGGCCACGGGCATGGCGTCGCGCAGGGCGTCCACCCGGCCGGTCATGCTGGCGGTGTGCCACTGCTCCAGCACACGCCCGGTGCAGAGCCAGAAGGGGTACTCGCTGTCGGGCATCTCCGGCGGCCGCTCGTAGGGGCGGAACCAGACCTGGGCCCGGTCGTCCTTGGTCACCGAGTGATAGAACTGCACGCCCTTGCCCTCGCTCACGTAGGGATCGAGGCCCTCGGCGAAGCGCCAGCGCGTCTCGCGCCAGCGGCCGTCGTCGCCCTGCACCACCGGCCAGCGCAGGCCGCGCGAGTTGACGTAGGTCTCGTAGGGCGCCAGGTCCTTGTGCTTCATGCGCGTGAACGGGCGGTACTCCTCGAACAGGGCCTGGTCGACGTTGTGATCGTAGTAGCGCGCCCAGTCCCAGGCGGGGATCTCGGCGCCGCTCTCGTCGTGCAACTCGAACAGGAAGCGGCCGTGCTTGTCCTGCATGCCCGGCATGCCCCGGTCGAACAGGCGCTTGGCCAGGGCGATGATCTGCCAGCAATCGTCGCGCGCGTCACCCGGCGGCAACACCTGACGGAACCACTGCTGCGTGCGCCGCTCGCTGTTGCCGAACATGCCGTTCTTCTCGACCCAGAGGGCCGAGGGCAGCACCAGGTCGGCCTGCTCGGTGGTCACCGTCGGGTAGACGTCCGACACGATCAGGAACTTGTCGCCGGCGGACTCCTTGTCGAAGAACAGCTTCTGGCTGTTGGGCAGGGACTGGGCCGGGTTGGTGACCTGCACCCAGATGGTGGAGATGTCACCGCCCTCGTCCTTGGGCGTGGTGAAGGCGTCCCACATCTTGATGGTGTGGTGGCCGGGCTTGTCGTGGATGCGTCCGGCGGGCAGGTTCCACTGCTTCTCGACCCACTCGCGGTGCGGCTGTTTGAACACCAGCCGGCCGCCCGGGAGCGTGTGCGCCAGGGTGCCCACCTCGCGCACGGTGCCGCAGGCCGAGGGCTGACCGGTCAGGCTGGTGGGGCCGTCGCCCGGGCGCCCGAAGTGGCCCGAGAGCAGGTGCACGCCGTGCACCAGCGTGTTGATGGCCGTGCCGCGCGTGTGCTGGTTCATGCCCATGCACCAGAAGCTGGCGATGCGCTTCTCGGGGTCGGCAAACAGCGAGGCCAGCCAGCGGATGTCGTCGGCGTGCACGCCCGAGATGCGCTCCACCTCCTCCGGCGTGTAGGGCGCCAGGGCGGTGCGGTACTCGTCAAACGTCATGGCCTCGCCGAACAGGCTCATGGGGTCCGTGTCGCGGCGGAAGTTGCAGTGCTTCTGCACGAACTCCTGGTCGAAGGCGCCCTGCTCCAGCAGCAGGTGCGCGATGCCGTTGGCCACGGCCAGGTCGGTGTGCGGCCGGAAGGGCAGGTAGCGGTCGGCCATGTCGCTGGTGCGCGTGCGGCGCGTGGCCAGGTCGATGATGCTGACGTGGCCGCCGCGCAGCTTGCGATCCACCAGGCGCGAGAACAGCACCGGGTGCGCCTCGGCCATGTTGTTGCCCCACATGATGGCCACGTCGCAGGCCTCGAGGTCGTCGTAGCAGCTGGCCGGCTCGTCCACGCCGTAGGTGGCCAGGAAGCCGGTCACCGCCGAAGCCATGCACAGGCGCGCGTTGGGGTCGATGTGGTTGTTGGCCAGGCCGCCCTTGCTGAACTTGTTGGCGACGTAGCCCTCGGCGATCGTCCACTGGCCGCTGCCGTACATGGCAAAGCCACCGGGGTCGGCCTCGACGCGGTCAGCGATGACGTCCAGCGCCTCGTCCCAGGAGATGGGCACCAGCTCGCCGTGCTTGCGCAGCAGGGGCGTGGTCAGGCGGTCGTCGCCGTACATGATCTCGCCCACGTGGTAGCCCTTGGCGCACAGCAGGCCGCGGTTCACGTCGGCGTCGGCGTCGCCGGCCACGGCTACCACCTTGCCCTCGGCGGTGCCCACCATGACGTGACAGCCGGTGCCGCAGAAGCGACAGGGCGCCTTGTCCCAGCTCACGCCGCCCAGGCGCGAGAGGGCCGATGAGGTGGACGCGGGGGCGTTGCGAGCGGCGGCGATGGCGGCCGCCATGGCCGTGCCCTTCATGAACGAACGGCGATCGAGGGAGCAGGCGCCGGTGGCGGGTTGCGGCGTGCGGGCTGCGTCGGTCATGGCAGAGTTCTCTCCTGCGGCGGGCTCACGCTGGGAGCGGTCCGGGCCGCGCCGGCGCGGTCTGCGCGGGCGGGCGGGCTGCCGTCACCGTCGGTGAGCCCGACGAACACGATGTCCAAGTGATCGACGCCGGGCAGCTCCCGGAGCGCGCGTGTGACACGCTCGGAATGCTCGGCGTCTGCGGTGGTCAACACGACCGGCAGGCGCAGGCCCTCGGCGGGGCCCAGCTCCAGGTCGTCATGGGCGGCGAGTCGGTCCATGCACCGCTGCCGCACGATCTCATCGGCAGCGAGGGTGAGGACCAACCCGCTGGTGGTCACGGTCTCGGCCTTTTTTCCGTCGGAGCGGCGCCGCCGCTGCAGGCGCAGGCGCTACCGCAGCCGCCACCCCCAGGCGTGGCGGCCGGCTGGCCGTGATCGTGATGCTGCTGCTGGCCGTGAGCGTCGCTGTCGCTGTCGCTATCGCCGTGGCCGTGGCAGCGACCGTGGCCGTGGCCGCTTGCGTCGCCGTGCGCGTGCGAGCCGCAGCCACCGCCGCTCTCGTCCAGCTCGTCCCAACCGGGCACGTGCAGGTCGGTGAGGGTCGACTCCCCCACCTCGTCTGCCAGGGCGCACAGACGCTGGTAGTAGTCATCGACCTCGAGGCCCAGCAGCGCCGCCGCGTACAGCTCGGCCTCCTCGTGGGTGGCCACGTCGAGCCAGTTGATGGAGACCACGTGGTACGCGGCCAGCAGCGGCAGGTCCTGCTCGCGGCCGATGAAGTGCGGGTGCACGAAGAGATCGAAGCCGTCGGAGGCCGCCGGGCCGCGACAGTGCGCGTGGGCAAACTCACCCGGCAGCAGATCGCTGCCGTCGAACACGATGCGCGTGGAGAAACGCACGCACTCGCTGTCGAGCAGCATGGCACGGATGGCCGCGCCGTCGATCTCCGGCCCGTGCTTACGGCGCGCGTGCAGGGCCCGATCGACCACGTGGTCGCGCAGGGCCTGCATGGCCTCTTCGGCCGTGGGGACGTGACGGGTCTCGGTCATGGTGTGCTCCCGCGACGCGGAGGGCGCTGAGCCCTCCGCGTCGCGTGGTGACTCACTTGGCGTAGCGCTCCTTGAAGTCCGCCCTGGACTTGGCCCGGCGGGCCGCCTCCTCGGGGTCCATCTGACCCAGGTACCACCTGTGATCACTGCTCGTCAGCACCTCGTCCAGCTTGTCCAGCAAGGCCTGGGCGGCGGCGACGCGCTCGGGGTCGTCGTCGTGCAGGTTGTCCTCGGCCAGCTCGGTCAGCTCGGGGATGTATTCGCTGTAGAAGTGCTTGGCCAGCTCGTAGGTGCCGTGCCAGTGGGTGTAGTCCGGGCCCATCATGGACGCGCCGTGGCGGGCGCGCCGACCCTCGTGGTGCCACAGCTCGAACCAGATGAAGTCGATCTTGTTGCCGAACGCAACCGGACGCAGCAGGGGCTTGGCCAGGGCGTACAGGTCCTTGCCGGGCCGCGCGAACTTCTCGTTGTAGAGCTCGATCAGTCCGTCGTACTGCACGTAGAAGTTGTCGACCCAGGCACTGTTGTGGCAGGACAGGCAGACGTCCTTCATGTTGTGACGACGCTCCTGCCAGGGCACGTCTTTACCGGGCAGACCCATCTTTGCGTCGGACATCTCGGGCCGGATGGACATGACCGGGCGGTTGTTCCAGCTGATGCGCATGCCCACGTCATGCGACACGGGCTGGTTGCGCGTGGCCGACATGTGGCAGGTGGCGCAGGTCGGCGCGGCCGAGTAGTCCTCACCCACGATCCACTTGGGCGACTCGAGGTTCATCTTGTCGATGTTGGCGTGGAACGCGATGCCGTGCTTTGACTCCTCGTAGATCTCGATCTGCGGGTGGTCAGGGCCCATGTGGCACTTGCCGCAGTTCTCGGGGCGGCGCGCCTGGGCGGCGCTGAACGCGTGCCGGCCATGGCAGGCGCTGCAGCTACCCTCGCTGCCGTCGGGGTTGATGCGACCGATGCCGGTGTTGGGCCAGGTGGCCGGGTCGAGCTTGCCGCCCGCCAGGACCTTGACCACGGTGCCGTGGCACTGCCAACAGCCGCTCACCGCGGCCGGCGACACGCCCATGGGGAAGGCCTCGGTCTTCAGGCTCTTGTTGCCCTCGACCACCTCGGCCAGAACGTTGTCGAGCGAGCCCAGGATGCGCCCCGCCTTGCTGTGGTGACTGGCGGCGAACTCCTCGACCTCCTTGGAGTGGCAGCGGGCGCAGTCGTTGGGGCTGACGATGACGGCGATGGTGCGCTCGTAGTGGCGGAACGCGTCCGGGTCATCCTTGTCGGCCATGTGGCACTCGAAGCAGCCCACGTTGCCGCGGTAGTGCTTGGAACCACCCCACTGCTGATAGAGCGCAGGGCTCTCCTTCTTGTGGCAAGAGACGCATTCCTTGGTCGCCTCGCTCATCTCCCTCAGGCCGATGGCCTGCGATGTCGCGGGAACAGCGCTGAACAGCATGGCAACCAGGGCCATAGCCACGTGCGGGCGGGTCATGACGGAATCTCCTTGTTGGCGGGTGACTCGGCGTGCGCGCCACCCTCGAACTGACCGTAGTGGTCGACCGAATCGATCGTGAGGCGGCCCGACAGCACGGGAATCGTGATGCGGACGAAGATGGTGTAGAGACCCAGGCCGAAAGCCCAGATGCCCAGGCTGACCAGGGTCTCGTTGAGGGTCGGTGTGTACTCGACGATCTCGCCGAGGGGCGAGGGGATGAAGCCGGGCACGATCAGTCCCATGCCCTTCTCGATCCAGATGCCCACCACCAGCATCAGGCAGGCCGGCACGAGCCAGGCCGAGCGACGCTTGAGCGGCATGAGCAGGATAATGAGCGCGGCGACCTCCATGGCCAGGGCGCTCCAGATCCAGGGCACCAGGCCGTTGTGGCCGTGCAGCCCGAAGAACAGGTACTTGAGCGACGCGGCGTGGGCGCTGCCGGCGTACAGCTCCGTGAACATCTCGCACACCAACAGGAACATGTTGATGATCAGCGCCACGGTCACGATGTTGCGCAAGGTCTGGATGGCCTTGCGCGGCACGTCGTAGGTCGTGACGCGGTCCAGGATGATCAACGTCACGATCAAGAACGCCGGGCCGGCCGCGAAGGCCGAGGCCAGGAAGCGCGGCGCGATGATGGCCGAGTTCCAGAAGGGTCGGCCGCCCAGTCCCACGTACAGGAAGGCCGTGACCGTGTGGATCGAGATGGCCCAGACGATGGCCATGAACACGAACGGGATGTAGAAGGCGCGGCTGGGCTTGCGCTTCTGATAGGCGCAGTAGATCAGGTAGCCGCAGATGTGCAGGTTCAGCAGCAGGTAGCCGTTCAGGACGATCACATCCCAGGTCAGCATCGACATGGGGAAGTTGAACTTCATGAGCATGTGGTGGGCCTTGTCCGGCCGGCCGAGGTCGACCGTCACGAACGCCAGGCACATCATGATGGCGGCCACGGCCAGCAGCTCGCCGAAGATCACCAGGTCGTGCAGCTCTTCGTTGCGATACACGTAGACCGGGATCACGAGCATGACGGCGGCGGCGGCCATGCCCACCAGGAACGTGAAGTTGCTGATGTACAGGCCCCAGCTGACCTGGTCGCTCATGCCGGTGGTGACCAGGCCGTCCACCAGCTGCTGCGCGTAGGCGTTGAGCCCCAGCAGCGCCACCACGGTCAGGCTGAGCATCCAGAGGTGGTAGCGCCAATCGCCCTCGAACGACAGGCGCCCGCAGCGGTACAGAAAGCGGATGTACTGCTTCAACGTGCGTCCTCCGGCCCAGCCGCGCGGCTGGAGCGTTCATCGAAGTAGTAGAAGAAGCGCGGCAGCGTGCCGACCTCCTCCTTGAGCACGAACACGCGCTTGGTGCGCAGGATGGCGGAGACCTCGCTGTCGGGGTCGAGCACGTTGCCGAACTTGCGCGAGCCGGTGGGGCAGACCTCCAGGCAGGCCGGCATGAGGCCCTCGCGGCTGCGGTGCAGACAGAAGGTGCACTTCTCCATGACGCCCTTGCTGCGCGGGCGGTTGGAGAGGTAGCTCATGTTGGGGTTGACGTCCTCGGACGGCAGGCCCGGCTCGGTGAAGTTGAAGCGGCGCGCCCAGTACGGGCACGCGGCCTCGCAGTAGCGGCAGCCGATGCACCAGTCGTAGTCGACCACGGTGATGCCGTCCGGCTCGGTCCAGGTGGCCTGCACCGGGCACACCTTGGTGCAGGGCGGATCCGCGCACTGGTGGCACTGGATCGGCATGTAGAAGTGATCGGCGTCGGGCACCGTGGGGTGGTCGTAGTGATGGTTGCCCTGCTCGATGTCGATGGTGCCGCGCGGCATCTCCAGCACGCGGATGTACTGCATCTCCGGCGAGCGGCTCTGGTTGTTCTCGGCCACGCAGGCGTGCACGCACTCGCGGCAGCCGATGCAGCGGCTCAGGTTGAGGGCGTAGACGAACTCCACGCCGTCCGTGGAGCGCACGTCGCGCACCACGGCGTCCACCTCGTAGCGCCGCTTGACCTCGTCGCGGATGCGCTCGAGAGCCGTGTCCAGCTCGCCCTCATCCATGTCGCGGTAGTGCTTCTGGAGCAGCTCCTGCAGCGACGGCACGTCCTCGGGGTCGAGGTCCTTGAGCGGGGAGAGCGCCGCCACCATGGCGGACATGCCAGCCACCGCGGTCACGCCCTTGCGCAGGAAGCTGCGCCGCGTGGGGCTCGCCTGCTCAGCCATCGTGCTCGTCCTCCCCGTTGAGGCCGTCAGTATCGCCTTCGGCGTGCTGCGCGGCGCCCTCTGAATCCG
>QNBX01000080.1 GCA_003644265.1 Planctomycetota bacterium | reverse complement strand
GGACGGCTGCGAGGGGCCGAACTGCAAGGCCCAACCGGCGATGTCACCCAGGTCGTTCAGGCCGTAGGCGTCGCTGTGGTGGTCGAGCACCGGGTCATTCAGATTGGCGATCGTGTCGGTCGCCGAATCGTAGCGGAAGGCGTTGATCTGGCCGCTGGGGCCGAAGGCCGAACCGGCGATGACGCCGTCCTCGTTGAGGTCCCAGGTTCTCCAGAAGCCACCGACGCCGTCGAAGCTGATGCGCTTGAAGCCGGTGACCGGGTCAAAGAAGCCGCCCTTGGTTGTGAAGACCATCTGGCCGGCGTCGTTCACATCCCAGGCCTCGCCCGACCAGTCATCCTGCGGCGCGCCGCCGCCGTGCAGGGGGTTGATCATGCCCCCCTCCTCGGTCCACAGGAACGGTTCGCTCTGCTGTCCGGACGTGCCCCACGGGTGGAGGCCCCAGCCCGAGACCACGCCCAGGTTGTTCACGCCCTTGGCACCGCCACCGAGGGCGCCGCCCGGGATGCCGCCCAGGTTGACGAGCTGACCGTCGCGGTAGAGCGCGGCGATGAATCCGAGTGGTCCAGCGCCGTCTCCGGTGATGGCCGCGACGTGGCCCAGCTCGTTGATGCCGGTGGCGTTGGTGCCGGCATGGGACCCCGCGGGCGCGAGGTCGCCGATGTCGATGATGGTGTAGCTGCCCGTCTGGGCGCTGAGGGTGTTGGCGAGCAGACCGGCGAGCAGGGCCGCGTGGAGGCCCAGGCTGAAGATGGATGAGCGCATGAGGAGTTACTTTCCGAGGGAGTCAGGAGAGACGATCACGACGGCGAGAGAGGTGTCGCGAGTACCAGGGTAGGTTTCCTGGAAACTATCGATAGGTCAAGGAAAAGCCCTGATTCCTCGCTCCACACCCGTCAAAGCGCCCGTTCGATCCCGGATCCGCAGATTCGGTCCGAGAGGCCGTCGAGCTGCGTTCGCCCCGTGGCTGGGCTCCGTGGACGACAACGAGCGCGTCCAGGTCGAGCGCAACACGCAGCTCGAACAGCTGCCGGCGCGGATCGAGGTGGGCGACGACGTCGACGCCAGGCCGAGGCTCGGGGAGCGCCGCTCCCAGCGCACGCTCAGCGGTCCGCTGGCGGAAAGACAAAGAGCTCGCTGAGGCGCCAGCGCATGTCCTCCGACGACGCGACCTGCAGCTGCACGTAGCGGGCCATCACCGGCGCGATCGGCGTGGACCAGGTCAGGCCGTCCGGCGCCAGAACCACATACGGGCTCCAGCGCTCGCCGTCCAGCGAGGTGCGCAGGCCGACGCGCCGCGGAGCGCCGTGCACCGCTGAGAACACGAAGCCCAGGCGGCCGATGCGACGAGCGCTGCCGAAATCCACGCCGAGCGACGGCGGCGCGACGGCGTCGGGCGGTCGCTCGAACGCCAGCCAGCCTGTGCGCGGGTCGCGGTCAATGGCGCGCCCAGCCTTGTCGGGCGAGCTGTTGGAGTCCGCGCTCCAGCTGGCGGCCGGGTAGCCCGTGTCGCGCAGGATGGCGAAGCGCATGCCGCTGACACGGCGCTCGTCAGCCAGCACGCCGGCACGCGCCAGGCCGTCCAGGATCGGCATGATGGCCCGCCCATCCGCGTCGTCCTCGGAGCTGGCCCAGGCGATCTGCCGCGCCTGCCGGAAGCGCTGCTGGTGCGGACCGTAGCGCGCCGGGCTGGGCACGAGCTCATCGCCGCTCAAGAAGCACAGCGCGTGGCTCTGCCAGTGCGGTCCCGCCAGCCCGTCGACGCCCTCGTCGCGCAGCATGCTCAGGCAGGGCTCGGCCGTCCCGCTCTGACGCAGGGCGCCGTTGGGGTCGGCACGGAAGGCCTCACCGGCCGCGGCGAGGTGCGGCCAGCTCGAGCCCACGTTGAAACCCAGCAGCAGCAGCACGGCGAGCGCGGTCAGCGCGCGCGTGGCCGGTGAGGGTCGCCGCCAGCCCCGCGCCGCCAGCGCGCCGAACACCGCCGCGACACTGGGGTACACCACGCTGACGAAGCGCGGCGAGGGCTTGCCGCCGTAGCCGCTCATGATCAGCGCCACCGCGAAGAAGACCACCGGCAGCAACACGAACAGCTCAGCGCCGCTGGTCCGCCGCCCGGAGAAGCGCAGGAAGCGCAGCAGGTTGTCGCGCTGGTCCCAGAGCACCCAGGCCGCCCCGGCCACGAAGGCCAGCAACGCGACCACACCCCAGGCCGGCACGTCGCCCGCCTTGGACCACGGCAGCATGATCCCGAGCAGCTTGTAGGGCTGCATCAGGAACAGGTTCGAGACCCTGCCGCTGGCGCCGCCCGGCCGGTTGAAGATGAAGCGGAAGGTCTCGCCGCCGCTGGCCAGGTTGTCGACGATCAGCGGCGCGGCCCCCACCAGACAGGCGGCCAGGCTGTACAAGATCAGTCGCGGGCGCGTGAGCAACTCGCGGCGCGAGAGCAGCAGCAGCCCGGCCGCAGCGATGAACGGGAACAGCAGCAGGTTCAGCCAGATGCCGAGGCCCACCAGCAGGCCGAGCGCGATGCTGTTGCGACGGCTGGCCCCCCGCGCGCCGATGCTCTGGGCGCAGAGCAGGATCGCGAGCCCGAGGGCGAAGAGCAGCAGGCGGCCGCCGCTCGTCTTGAGCGACCAGATGCCGAAGGTCAGGGGCGGCAGGGCCAGGTACAGGCCCGCCACCAGGCCGGCCACAGGCCCCAGCGTGCGCCGGGCCAGCAGCCAGCCCAGCAGCACGCTCACCACGGACACCACCAGTCCGGTCAGCTTGAGCGTCAGCGCGCTGGCGCCGAAGAGCGCCATGGGCAGCGCCACCAGGTAGGCCTCGAGCGCGCCGGTGTAGGGCTGGCCGTAGAACCACACGGGGGCCTCGCGCAGCTGGGCGATGTGCATCGCCATGAGCCCCAGCGTGCCCTCGTCGCCGTCGATGGCGAAGCCCGTACGCATGAGGATCGCGAAACGCCAACCGCCGGCCAGGGTCAGCAGGAGCAGGACCGTCCAGAAGGGCCCGCGCTGCGGTCGCGCGCTACCCGCCGCCACTCTGCGACCTCGGCGACTCGAGGTAGCCGAGCTCCTCGAGCATCTGTCTCATCTCCGGGGCGAGCTCGCTGCCCTCGCCCGCGTCGCCTCGGCGCAGAGAGCCCATCCAACGCCCGAGCACGTTGAGCAGCTCGCGCTCTTCGGCCGGATCGCGCTGCGCACGCTGCGAGTCCTGCGCGCCTGCCGGCAGCACACCCTCCGGCCTCGCGCCGTCTCGTGTCGCGCCGTCTCGTGTCGCGCCGTCCTGCGAGTCAGCGTCCACCGCAAACAGCTCGGTGAACTCACCCTCCGTGTGCAGCACCAGCCGGCGCTCGTGTCCGCGCACCGAGTAGCGGCGGTCCGGCGAGCGCCCGTCGCGGTCGTTGCCCATGCGATCCGCGTAGACCCAGGGCGCCTGGCTCTCGCCGTCGCTCATCAACGCGGCCAGGCTGTGGCCCGACAGCTCGCCTGGCAGGGCCGGCACGCCCGCCAGCTCCAGCAGCGTCGGCAGCACGTCCACCTGGCTCACCAAGCCGGAGACCCGGCGTCCGCCATGGCGAGCGCCGGGCAGCCGGATCATGAGCGGGATGTGCAGGTTCTCATCGGTGAGGTACGGGTCGTGGGAGAACCACTCCTCGTCGTGCTCGTCGAACACCTCGCCGTGGTCCGCGACCAGCACCACGATCGTGTGCTCCAGCACGCCGGCCTCGTCCAGCGCGTCCAGCATGCGCCCGACGCGGTCGTCGAGGTAGGCCAGGCCGCCGTCGTAGTGGTCCTTGATGAGCTGCGTCGTGGCCGCCGTGAGCCCGAGCTCAGCGCGCTTCTCGGGTGTCAGCCGGTACCAGTTCTCCTCGGCACCGACCGCTGGATCGTCGCGCTGCGTGAAGCGCCCCGACCACTGCGGTCCCTGCCGCCCGTAGGGACGGTGCGCGTCGAAGTAGTGCAGCCAGGCAAAGAACGGACGCTCGTCGGGCGCGATCAGCGCGGGCACGGCCGCCGCGTGCATGGCGTCGGCGCTGCCCAGCACGAGCTGCTTGCCGCGCCTCGACCACGGCAGGTGCTGCGTCCGGTCGAAGCCCCGATCCAGCCCCTGCTTGAGCAGCGCGTTCACCGGCGTGAAAGCCAGGGTGCGGTAGTTCGCCGCAGCGAACATGTCCGCCGCCGTGGGCACGTCGGCCAGCTTACGGTTCCACCACAACAGGCCGTGCTCGGCCGGGTACAGCGACGTGAACAGCGACGCATGCGTAGGAGGTGTGAAGCTGCTGTTGGCGAAGGCGTGTTCGAACACGACGCACTGCTGCGCCAGGGCGTCGAGCCGCGGGGTGACGCCTTGTCGCGGCGCGCCGTAGAGCCCCATGCGGTCGGCGCGGACGGAGTCGAGCGTGACGATCAGCACGTTGGGCGGCCGTTCTGACGGCGGCGGGCCGCAAGCCGCGAGGGCCAGCGCGAGCGTGGCGACCAGCGACGCGCGGATCACACACGCCCCTCGGACGGACGGCCGCTGACGACCCGCGAGACGTGCTGGCTGTCGGTCGTCTGCAGGGCCATGGGGAGTCCGGAGGTCGCGAACCGATCGAGCCGCGCGGCGCGCTCATCGCGCCCGAGTGTACGCAGGAAGCACGCGCCGGCGGGTGGGAATCCCCCGCCCCCATCGGCGCGCTCAGCGCAGGTAGCCCATCTCCCGCAACCAGGACTCCAGCGCGGGATCGAGGGCCTGCTCCTGCTGCACGCGGATGCTGGCGGCGCCGTCCAGGTACGCGCGCAGCGCGTCGAGCAGCGCCTCGGCGTCGTGGCCCTCGGCCAGCAGGTCGTGGCGCTCGCCGGGGTCGTTGGTCGTGTCGTGCAGCGCCAGGGGCATCAACCCGCCGTCCGGCGTCACCTCCGCGATGAGCTTGAGGCCGGCGCGCTCGGCCGCCAGCTGCCGGCGCCCGGCGCTGTCCTGCGCGGCGGAGACGCTGTCGACCACCAGCGTGCGCTCCGGCGCCCGCGCCTCCCGGCCGCGCCAGGCCGCCGACAGATCCGCCCCGGTCCAGTCCGGCGGCAGCGGCAGCTCCAGCAGCCCCAGCAGCGTGGGCGCGACGTCGGCCAGGCCCGCGCTGCCGGGGACCAGCCGACCCGCGGGCAGTTCGCCCGGCCAGCGCATGATCCACAGCACCGAGATCTCCTCGTCGTAGAGCCCGCGCCAGTGACCCCAGGTGCCGTGCTCGAGGAAGGCCTCGCCGTGATCGGAGGTGACCGCCAGCAGCGCCGGCCCGCGCTGGTCGAGCCGCCGCACCAGCGCCGCGATCTGACGGTCGACGTGGCGCAACTCGCCGTCGTAGCGCGGTGAGCGCTGCTCGAAGCGCGCGCGCTGCTGCTCATCTCCCCCGGGGAAGACGGCGCCTGCGCCTGCCACGGCGGCCAGGTCCTCGGCCGGCGGAAGGTAGGGCGCATGGGGATCCAGCACGTGCACGTAGACGAACACGGGCGTGCCCCGATGCCGCTCCAGGAACGCAGCCAAGGGCGCGGCGACCTGGGCCGAGGTCAGCGTCGAGGCGGGCTCGAGCGGCGCAAACGCCGAGGGCCCGAACTCCACGTCGAAGCCGCGGTCGAGTCCCGACCAGGGTCCGGCGTGGTGGTTGGTGACGAAGCTGACGCTGAGCCAGCCGGCCTCGGCCAGGGCGCCGGCCAGGGTGGTCAGGTCGTCCGGGATGCGGCCGCCGGGCAGCAGGTTGCCGTGCACCTCGGGGCCCGCGCCCGTGAGCAGCGTACTGACCGAAGGTCGGGTCCAGTTGCTGGCGGCCAGGGTGCGCTGCATGCGCCCGCCCTGCGCGATCAGCGCGCTCAGCCCCGGGTCCGTGGGAGCGCCGTAGCCGTGACTGCCCAGCCGGTCGGCGCGCAGCGTGTCCACCAGGTAGAGCAGCACGTCCGGCCGCTCGCGCGCGCTGGGCCCGATGACCATGGGCGCCCCCACCAGGACCACGCCGCCCGCGCCCTCGCTGCTCAGCGTGAAGCGCGTGGGCTGGTGCTCGGGCAAGGCAGACAGGTCGACGCGCAGCTCGGCCCAGTCCGCGCCGGGTGTCAGCTCGACCCGGGTGGGAGCGCAGCGCTGCCCCTCGTCCTGCAGCGTGAGCCAGGCGCGCTCCGCGCTGGCGGCGAGCGCGGCGTGCAGCACCAGCGAACGCCCCGCCCCGCCCGTCACCATGCCTGAGAGCGAGCCCGGCACCCCCAGCAGCGGGCCCTGCCGGCGCACGCCCTGGCGCTCCAGCGCCACCCGGGTCCCGTCCGGCACGTCGAAGTCGGAGCGCAGCTCGACGCTGTGCAACGTGAGCTGCGCCCGGGCGCCGATGTCCTCGGCGTCGAACTGGATGCGCAGCGCCTGCAGCGGTCCGGGCCGAGCCACGTCGTTCAGGGACGGCGCCTCCCGGTCCAGGCGCAGGCTGCGCGTGAGCCGCTCCGGCCCACCCGGCCAGCTCATGCGCGCGCGGCGCGCGGCGACGAACTCCTGCCCGGGGCCGCGCCACCACAGCTCGAGCCGGCCCGCCTGTGCACAGCTCAAGCTGACCCGCAGCGTCTGTTGCCAGCTGGAGTCCGTGCCGGAAGGCAACGCCACCTCGACGGCCGCCCGGCCCAGACCCAGCAAGGACACGCCGTCGTCGCGGCGATCACCGGAGCCTGCCTGCGACGTCACCCCGGTCCCGGCGACGGGCGAGAGGGCCCCGCTGAGCGCCTCCCCTTCCAGCAGCAGCGAGGCACTGTGTGGCGCCGCGTCCATGGCGCTGGCCGGGCCGACTGCACCTGGGGCACCCGCTTGGTCGAACGCGCTCGCCGCTTCAGCCGCGTGTCGCCGGCGCGCCGCGCCCGCCGCGCCCGGCGAGGGTTCAGCGGAGAAGAGCGGTCGCTCCAGCACGGCGCGCGCCCCATCCTCGCCACCGCAGCTCGCGAGCAGCGCCAGCGCCAGCGCGGCGAAGCAGAGCGCGGCGAGAGGTCGCGGGGCGAGCACGCCGGAGGATAACCACTGGGCCACGCGTCGCGGTGCGGGCTACGCACCGGAGGGGGCGGCCACCTCAGCAGCCACGCCCCGCGCCCGGGTGCCGTGGCTGCTGCAGTAAGTCCACAGGGGGTGACAGCGCCACCCCCGTTCCGTTCAACGCTCGCGCTGCGCCGAGAGCAGTCTGTCCGAGAGGCTGTGTGGCAGACCGTTGCGCTGCTCGAACAGGCGCACGTCCTGTGCGTCGACCACCCCGTCGGCGTTCAGGTCCACGCGCTCCTGCATCTGCGCCGGCAGCTGCGCGGTGAGCAGACGCCAGCTCGCGCCCGGATCGCCAGGACCTCGATGTCCCGCGCTCGACGCTGGCAAGGCGCAGCCGCACGACGTCGTGGCCAGGAAGTTGGCCGTCAGGAAGGGATAGTCCTCGGAACCCACCGCGCCGTTGTTGCTGAAGTCGGCATCGCGCGTGACGCCATCCCAGGGGCAGCCCCCGCCGGCCGCCAGACCGCCAAACTGGAAGATGAACCAGGTCACGTCGTTGATGTCGACGTCGCCATCGTTGTCCGTGTCGCCCCCATCGAGCGCCAGCGGCGTGTCGGCCATGTAGCCGCCGCCCCCGAGGCCCGAGAGCGTCGTCGTGCTCCAGAGGGTGTGCTGCTCGTCCTTGGCGCACAGGCTGAAGCTGACGCCGCAGGGGATCTCGATCGTGGCCAGGGCCTGCACCGGCGTGGCCGGGTTGAGGTCGAGGTCGCTGAAGCTCAGCAGCACATCGGCCTCGCTGCAGTCGTCCGTCACGAAGGTAATGCAGCGGGACACGTCGGCAAAGACACCCACCAGCACGACCTCGACATCGACCAGGTTGGTCTCGGCGACGATGACATCGAAGGTCTGGGACGCGAAGTTGAGGCAGTCGTCCGTGGCGGTGACCGTGATCGTGGTGGTACCGGCGGGGTAGGGCTCCGTCAGCGGCAGCGTGTCGCTGCGCACCAGCACGACCTTGGGCTCCGGGTCGCAGTTGTCGATGGCGGTCGGCAGGGGGAAGCTGACCTCGGCCTCGCAGGCACCCGCCAACGGGATGACGTGGATGTCCGCCGGGACGCCGCTCAGGACCGGCGGCTCATTGTCGGTCACGCGCACCTCCTGCACGCAGGCGCTGGCGATCCCCGCGCAGTCCGTGGCCGTCCAGGTGATGGTCGTCGTGGTCCCCGGAGCGCAGCCCGCCGGATACGGATCGTCGAGCGGCAACGCGTCACTGCGCACACCCACCAGCGGCAACAGGCCGCAGGCGTCGCCGGCTGCGGGTGGCGTGATGACGACCTCCGCGCTGCAGAGACCGAGGTCGTTGAACACGTCGATGTCGGGCGGGCAGGCGATCCCGGGCGGAGTGTCGTCGATCGCCCAGCCCAGCGGGTCGCCGGTGCGCGTGGGCAGCGGCACGCCCTCGAAGCTCAGCTCGTTGGGGAAGCCGCCGCCGGGCGTGAAGCCCACCTCAGTCGACAGGCCGTCGTTGCCCGGAAGCACCTCGAACACCAAGTTGCCCAGCAGCGCGTCCGCGTCGCTGCCCGGGTCGCCGAAGCCCGCCGAGCCATCAAGCATCAGCATGCCCGGGGCGACCTCGGTGATCGGAAAGCCGATGTGCAGCGGGAACGGACTCAGCGTGTACGCGCTCAGCGGCGTCTTCAGTTCGAGCACTGTCGGGTCAAAGTCCACGGACGCAAAGAAACCCGTGACGTCGCCCTCGAGGCAGTTCATGTGGAGCTCGAGCTCGATCAGATCGCCGGTCGAGTAGCAGAGCTTCGCGTCGATCTCGACCAGCGCGATCCGGTTGCTCACCACGGACGCCAGGGTGTCACGCGTGCAGGGCTTGCTGGTCCAGACCGTCACGAAGTCCACCAGCGCGGGCTCGGCCGAGCCGGTCAGCAGCGAGGGCGTGGTGAAGTGGCCGCTGTCGACCGAGCGGGTCTCGCCGTAGAGGAACGGCTCGACGACGCCGAGGCCAGGCACCGGGATCGTGAACGCGGCCCCGTCCCAGATCGTGGCGGCGGTGATGTCGACCTCGGGTTCGACCACGCTGTGGTAGATGCCGCCCTCGATATGGAACACCGTCTGGGCAAACTGATCGAAGGGCGTGTGAAACGTCTGCACCAGATCGCAGACGCCGTCGGCAAGCCCGCCGAACAGCACGGTGTGGGTGCGTGTGCCGACCAGGTCGCCGGGGGTGTTGGCCCCGTCGAAGTAGTCCACCGTCCAGAGCGCGGGGATGCCGCCGAACGCGGGCTCGCCGATACCACCCAGCGCCGCGTCGAGCGTCAGCAGCGCCGGCGGCAGGTTGGAGCCGTCCGAGGTCGGCACCGGCAGCACGACGTTGAGCGCGTAGTTCTCCGGGTCCGGCAGGGTCTGGCTGCTGGCGAACTGCGCGTTGAGCAGCTCGATATAGGCCACGTTGGTGATGTTGGCCGTGGTCTGGGTCACACCCGCGTTGTAGTGCACCACCAGGATGTTGTTGCCGTCCGCCAGGGCGGGGCCCTGCAACGCCGCCGTCAGGATGCCGCAGTCTTGGACCTCGGCGACCGTCTTGCAGGCTGCGGCCGGGCCCTGGGCGCCGTCCCCGCCGAGACCGTTGAGGTCCGACGCGCCGATGCCTGCGACGTCGCCGCCGAAGACCCCGGCCCGTTGAGCGGTCTGCGCGTCGACCGGAGTGACGCACAAAGCCAGCGCGGTGAGCAGGCCGTAGAGTCCTCCGGCGATGCTGTGGCTGCGTGTCATGCGTCGTCTCCGGTTGCGTTCCATGGTGTGACACCGGACCACGCCGCCGAGGGCGCGCTCACACCCAGCCCAAGCGCTCCCATACAAGCGACGGAGTCTTCCCTATTCGTCTCCAAGACACTGCGCCGCAGCACCCGGGCCGGAGCCGACCACGTGATCGGTCCCGACCCGGACGCTGCGGATACACCCCCTAGCGCTGCGAAGCGCGCATGCGCTCGGACAGCGCGCCCGAGAGGCCGCGCCGCTGCTCGATCAGCTCGACGTCCAGCACGTCCACCCGACCGTCGCGGTTGAGGTCTGCGGCCATGGTCGTCGCGTCGTACACGCGCACCGACTGCCGCAGGCTCGAGCGGTCGCCGCCGCCACCACCGCTGAGCGGAATGCTGCAGCTGCAGCTCGACATGCTCAGCCAGTTGTCCGTCAGGAACGGGTAGTCCTCCGACGCCACAGCCCCGTTGTTGCTGAAGTCCGCGTCACGCGTGACGCCATCCCACGGGCAACCGCCGGACGCGGCCAAGCCTCCGAACTGCGCCAGGAACAGGGTGACGTCGTTGATGTCGACGTCGCCGTCGTTGTCCGTGTCGCCGCCGTCCAGCACGATCGTGGCCGTCGCGACATAGTTGGCGCCCACCACGATGAGCGGCGACTCTGCCCACTTGGTGTGCTGCTCGTCCTTGGCACAGAGCTGCGTCCAGACGCCGCAGGGCACCTCGATGGTGGCCACCGCGATGGCCGGAGCCGAGCCCACGAACGTGAGCGTGGCATCGGCCGTCGTACCGCAGATGTCCGTCACGAAGTGGATGCAGCGCGAGGTCGCGTCGGACCCCGTGAGCTCCACGATCACGTCCACGGCGTTGGTGGCCGTGACGGTCACGTCGAAGCTGCAGCTCGACTCGTTGCCGCACTCATCGGTGGCCGTGCAGGTCACCATCGTCGTCCCGACCGAGAACGTGCTGCCGCTCGGCGGCGAGCAGACCACGACGGGCGACAGGTCACAGTTGTCCGTCGCGGTCGGATCCGCCCAGGTCACCACCGCCTCCGTGCAGCTGCCGGCGTCGGCGGGCTGCGTGATGTCGGCGGGGCACGGCGTCAGCACCGGCGCCGTGTCGTCGGCGATGATCGTGGGCGAGTCCACCAGGGCGGTCACGATCGAAGCGCCGAAGAAGCTGAGCTCCGAGTCGAAGGGCTGGGTCAGGTCGAAGTCCACCAGCACCGGATCGCACTCCGTCACCGTGAAGAGCAGCGTGGCGAGCAGCGCGTCACCCGAGTGCCCGATGGGCGAGAAGGTGTTGCCGTCCAGCCGCAGTTGGCCGCTGAAGACCTCCGCCAGGGCGATGTCCTGGATGTGCGCGCCGAAGGGTGACGACGTGTAGCTGCTGCCGGTGCCCTCGTAGCTCATGGCCACATCGTCGAACTCGAGGAACGCCTGGAAGCCGGTCACCTCGACGTCATCCGGGTTGCGCAGCCACAGCTCGAACGCCGCCTGCACGCCGGGCAGGACCGCGTCCTGATCCGTCTGGCATTCACCGGCCTCGAGCGTCAGGCTCGCGCCGTCGGTCACGATCACGCTGATCTCGGTGCGCGCGACCTCGCTACCGCCGCTGGAGGCCGTGAGGTAGAACTCGTAGCGCCCCGGAACATCCGGATCGAACACGAACGGGAACTCGTCGTGGAAGGTGGTACGCCACGAGTTCTGCGCCACGTTGTTGGACCCGATCAGGGCCGCGTAGGTCGGCGCGTCACCGGCCTCTACCCCGCCGCCGTTGGGCGTCGAGTTGTCGCCGATGGAGTGATCCCAGTAGGGCACCGGCGGCGAAGGTGGCGTGTAGGGGATGACCGAGCCGATGGCGATCGGGTCAAAGACGAGGTAATCAGTCCCCGGACCCGGGTCGAAGTCGATCCCGAGCTCGTAGACCAGGTCGTCGATGAACAACCCCGAGCTGTCGTCATAGTCGCTGTTGACCGCCCACTCGTAGTGCCACTCCGGGTTCGGAGGCGAGCTGGTGCCAGAGCCGGTGTTGTAGGTGTAGGTCCCGTCTCCGTTGCTCATGAAGGCGTTCGTCGGCGGGAAGCGCAGCTTGGCGCGCAGGCCCAGCTCGACGCCGCTCTGGCGATCCACGGTGAAGCTGCCGTTGTCATTGCCGCTGCCGAAGATAGCGTCCGGCGTGACGTCCTGGTCGTAGGGCGAGGGCTGCCCGAACGTCGTCGTCATGCCCGCGCGGTACACGCTGGTCTCGAGCTGGTTGGCGTACACGCTGCCGCCCGCGTTGTACGATCCGATGCCGAACTGGACGCTCGTGATGTGCGCGCCGGGCGCCGTGATCAGCGCGTAGACGTCAGCCACGGTCTTGGGTCCACCGCCCACCAGCACGGGCGAGACGGCCATGTCGGACAGGGTCATCGGCGTGCCGATGATGCTCGCGATGGCCACCCGATCGAAGAACCACCACTTGCCCGTGGTGTAATCGATGGTCTCGGTGTGCCAGAGCGCGTCCGAGGTGCCGCCGTTGAGGTTGCCCGGCTCGAAGATCAGCAGCTTGTCCCAGACGTTCTCGCCGGTGCGCGAGGACACGCCGGCGGCTCCGAACTCCGCGGTCTTGATGCCGAACTTCAGCGAGGTCGTGATCGCCGGCGTCCCATCTCCCATCCACGAGTACTCGGCCGTGAAGCCGGGCCCGAAGCCGCTGCCCGGCCCGTGCCCCGTGCCGTCGTCCTTGCGATGGCTGATCGCGCTCTTGCCCAACACTTCACCCGCTACGATGCCAAGGTGCACCGCGCCGCCATGGGTCAGCGCGGGCTCGG
This sequence comes from Planctomycetota bacterium, assembly GCA_003644265.1. The sequence continues at coordinate 7,268 of QNBX01000080.1, read as the reverse complement.
CACCCACGGCGTCACCGAAGATGATCTGTGCGTTGATGTCGGCGTCATGAGCCGACGTGCCGGAGGCGCTGCCTTCCGGGTCATCCGTGAGCGTGTCACTGATCAGGTTCGTGCCCGCGGCCTCCGTGCCGCTGCCATCAGCGCGCGTGTCGTCCGAGAACCAGCCGTTCTCGGAGAGCGTGCTGGTGTTGATCTCTTGCGCGCTGACAGAAGCAGCGGACAGAACGCCCGCCGCGAGAAAGCCGCAAACGAACCTGAACATGCTGAGCTGACGCCCCATGATGCCTCTCCTGGTGTGTTCTCTCGATGAGACACCGACCACCGGTGCCGTTGAGCCAGCGTGCAGTCGTCGCGCGTGCGCTCTGCCCTTACCCGCGCACACGTCCTCCACTCGCATCGCAGTCCCGAGTTGAAAGGTAGGCCAGACGCACGGATCCGTCAACGCACTGTGATTCAGAAGTACGATCTCGGGCGGCGCGCGTGTCGCGCCAGCCATGACAACGCGCATCGACTGCGTCAGCCGAGTGACCTGCGCACAAGCCGCACAGCCCGAAGCTCGCGACCTGGACGGCTTGACGCCTCACCGGACTCGGCTAGGATGCAGAGTGAGTACTGGACGTTGCGTTGGCGAGGGAAACCACACACGGAGAAGGAGCATGGGCTGCCTCTTGTTGATGGCCGAGGTCCTGTTGGTGACCAGCGCGCAGGTCGACCTCCCCTTGAGCCCGGCGGAGCAGACCGCCGTGGTCAACCAGGTCATCAGCTTCGACTTGCACGCCCACGCGGACTCGGCGCAGTCGATCACGGCCATCGACGCCATCCTGTCCTGGGACCCGAATCGGCTCGAGCTGCTCGGTGCCACGGCGGGCGACTTCCCGGTGTTCGTGGCGGGCTTCCTGCCGGACCCGGACGGCATCAACACCGACCTGACCGACGGCGACGCGCTCTACACGGCGCTGGCTCCGCCGGCCACGCCCGCCACCGCGCCGCCCGACATCCTGGTCGCGAGCTTCCAGTTCCGCGTCATCACGAGCGCCTGCGTCACGCTGCTGCCCAGCATGGGAGTCTTCGGCCGGACGCGGGTCATCGGAACGGTCCCCGGCGTCGAGATCACCGGCGTGCTCACGGACGCGGTCAACGTCGAGGTGCCTGGCGCCTGGGTTGATCTGTACGGCGGCATCGCCGGCACGGGGGGACTCATGCCGGTGATCGTCGGTGAGGGCATCCTGCTGCCCTGCGACCCGGTGTCGCTCACGCTGACCGACGGGCCGCCCAACTCGACGGCCTACCTGCTGGTCGCGCTGACCGCCATCAACCTGCCCTTCAAGGGCGGAGTGATCGTCCCGGACCTCGACACCATCCTGCTGGCCCTGCCCACGGATGCCTTCGGCGGGCTGTTCGTGAGCGGCCCCTGGCCCCCGGGCATCCCCCCCGGAATCACGACGTACGTCCAGTGCTGGTTCCAGGATGCAGGAGCCATCCACGGCTTCTCCGCCAGCGACGCCATCGCCGGCACCACGCCCTGAGGCGATGCGCGGGCAGGCAATCGGGGCGAGCGGCACGCCGATCAGAGTGCCTGCCCTACTCCCGCACCCCCGCGTCCTTCAACACCTGCAGGATGGCCTCGTACTTGCCGAAAGGCGGAAACACGTAGGTGCCCTGCACAGGCGGCAGGTCGGCGGCGTGAGCCAGGCTGTCCGTGGCCACGTGGATGCCGACGGCGCGTTGCTCGTCGCGGCTCTTGGCGTCGCGCAGGCGCTGCATGATGGCGTCGGGCACGTCCATGCCGGGCACGTTGGCCGTGAGGAACTCCGCGTTCTTGAGCGAGGCCAGCGGCAGGATGCCGACGAAGAACGGGATCGACAGGAAGCCCTTGCAGGCGTCGAGGAAGCGCTCGAGCTTGGTCGAGTCGTAGATCGGCTGGCTGAAGACGTACTCGGCGCCGGCCTCGATCTTGCGGCGCAGGCGGTCGGCCTCCAGCCCGATGTCGAGCGCGCCCGGGTTGCAGCCCGTGCCGATCACGAAGTCGGTGGCGTCGTCACCCTTCTTGTTGATCGGCTCTCCCGACAGATCGAAGCCGTGGTTGAGCCGGTCGGCAAAGCCGATCAGGCCGATGGAGTCGACGTCGAAGACCGCGGTGGCGTCAGGGAAGTTGCCCATCTTGGGCGGGTCGCCCGTGATCAGCATGAGGTTGCGCAGGCCCAGCGAGTGCGCGCCGATCAGGTCCATCTGCATGCCGAGCACGTTCCGGTCGCGGCAGCAGTAATGAATGATGGTCTCCATGCCCACGGCCTGCTTGACCAGCACGGCCAGCGACGTGGGGTTCATGCGCGCCATGGCGCGCGGGCCGTCGGCGATGTTCACGGCGTCGATGCCCTGGTCGTGCAGGAAGCGCGCCTTCTCCACCGAGACGCTGGCGTCCAGGCCCTTGGGCGGGTCGAGCTCGACGCTCACCATGAAGCGCTGGCCGAGGCCGGCGCCCCAGGCGGAGCGCTCGGCCAGGGGGGTCGGCGCCTTGCCCCGGGTGCGGTGGCCGTGATCGTCGATCTTCACGTGCGCCGTGCGCGGCTGCACGCTGGCCAGGAACGAGCGCGCCTCGCGCACCTGGGTGGGCGTGACACCACAGCAACCACCGATGAGCCGCGCGCCGATCTGGAAGAAGCGCCGGCTGTACTCGGCCATGTACTCGGGTGACGAGAGGTAGACCGAGCGCCCCTCGATCAGCGCAGGACCGCCCACGTTGGGCATGGCCGCCACGGGCACGTCGCCCGTCACCTGCGTCATGATCTCCAGCACGTCGAGCGTGGTGTGCGGGCCGTCGCCGCAATTGGCGCCGATCACGTCGACGCCGGCGCGGATGGCCGCGCGCGCCACGTCGTCCGGCGGCACCAGGAAATCGTGGCTGCCCATGACGAAGCCGCGGTGAAAACTGAAGCTGCCCACCACCGGCAGATCCGTGACCGCCTTGCAGGCCTCGATGGCCAGGCGCAGGTCCGGCATGCTGGTGAAGGTGTCGAGGAACACCAGGTCGGCGCCGGCCTCCGCCAGGGCCACGGCCACCTCGCGATAGGCCGCGTCGCGCTCGCTCTCCGACAGCCCCGCTTCGCTGGCCGCGGGACCGAGCGGCCCCACCGAGCCGGCCACATAGACCCGCTCGCCGGCCACCTCGCGCGCCAGGCTGACCCCCTCGCGCAGCAGGTCGAGCAGCTTGTCCTCCAGACCGTAGGCCGCCAGCTTGGGCCGGTTGGCGCCGTAGGTGTTGGTCTCGATCAGGTCGCTGCCGGCCTTGATGAAGTCGGCGTGGATGCCCTGCACCAGCTCCCGGGCCGAGAGGTTCAGCTCGTCGTAGCAGCGGTTGATGAAGATGCCGCGGCCGTAGATCTCGCTGCCCATGCCGCCATCGCCCAGGATGACGCGCTCGCGAAGGGCTTCGAGAAACGGTGCTCGGTCGGCCATGAAGTCGGGCTCGTACGGGGGACGGGGCTTCGGTTGGGAGCCTAGCCCCGCAACCACGGCCGGGCAAAGGGAGAAGGTGACCGGGCGCCGCCCCGCGCGAAGGGGCTGGCCCGCCCCAGCCGCGGCGGCGACGGGTGAGCGCGCCGCCGGGGACGGCGAGCACGCCCCCCCCCTCACGCGACCACGCCCTCCCTTGCGCCCCGCGGGCTGCGGCCGTCCAATGGGGTCTCGTACTCCCTGCGGGCGCCGCAGCGTCGCCCCACCTGCTGAGATCGACCCGATGACCGAATCCACCCAACCCGCCCAGCACCCCCTGCGTCAGCCCGTCATGGACGCGCTGGCCACGGTGTTCGACCCCGAAGTGCCCGTCAACATCGTCGACTTCGGGCTGATCTACGGCCTGGAGATCACCGATGAGGCCGTGGTCAAGGTGACCATGAGCCTGACCTCACCCAGTTGCCCAGCGGCCAAGGACCTCCCCGAAGAGGCCGAGAACCGCATCAAGGCCATCGACGGCGTGAGCGATGTGGAGGTCAGCATCGTCTGGGATCCGCCGTGGGGGCCGGAGATGATCTCGCCTGAGGGGCGCAAGAAGCTCGGGATGGACTGAGGGCGCCGGCGGCTGCGTTGCTTGAGCGGGGCGCGTCTGTGTTCGCTCCGGAGCAGCGGGCTGGGCTCCTGCGTTTATCACTTCGTCGCTCCAGCCCGCTGCTCCTGCGCTACAGACGTGGCGCGGGGGGCGTGGCGCGGGGGGCGTGGTGTTGCAGGCGCGGCGCTGGGGGAAGTTGGGGTGGGCGGGTTGGGTGGGCTGCCCGGCTCTCTACAATGGCGCCATGCAGGACGCAGACCATGGCGGCCCGGAAGCGGGCGACGACGACACGGACGCGGGGGCTGTCCTGGCGCACCTCGACCAGCAGCTGAGCTGGGTGCGGGCTGAGCTGGAGCAGTTCCGGCGGCTGGGTGGGCAGCTGGAGTCAGCGCGCCGTGAGCTGGCGAGTGTGCACGCGCGGGTGGGCAAGCTGGAGCAGCGCGTGGCCCGCGAGCGACGGGACGTCGATGACCTGAAAGGACCGGGGCTGGCGTCCCTGTTGGCCTGGGCTCGCGGCCAGCTGGAGTCGCGTCAACAAGAGGAGGTGGCGGAGTGGGTCACGGCCTGCCTGGCGTTGGATCAAGCGCGCGCCGAGCAGACCGAGCTCCAGGCACGCATCGCGGCGCTGACGCAGCAGGTCGCGTCGCTGGCCGACCCGCTGCCGCGCTACCACGAGCTGCTGGCGCAGAAGGGCCGCTTCTTGAGCGAGCACGGCGCCCGCGAACACGACCGGCGCCTGCATCTGGCCGAGCGCCAGGGCGTGCTTGACGACCTGCTGCGCGAGGTGGACGAGGCGCTCTGGGCCGGACACGTCGCCAAGGCCGCCATCACCGGGCTGCTGCACGCGCTGTCCAAGGCTCAGGCGCTGGGCAAGCTCGACATGATCGGCCTGGCCAGCAACTGGGTGAAGTTCGAGCACATCGACGACGCTCATCGCCACGCCAGCTCGGCCAACCGCGCGCTCTCCCGCTTCCAGCGCGAGCTGGCGGACGTGCAGGCGCGGCACGAGGCCTTCCTGACCATGGAGCTGAGTCAGCTCGCCACGTTTGCCGACTACTTCCTGGACGACCTCGTGAGCGATTGGATCGTGCAGTGCCGCATCAACCGCAGCCACACCTCGGCGGGCATCGCGCGCACGCGTGTCAACCGCACCCTGACCGTGCTCACGCAGCGGCGCCACGACGTGTTGGCGGAGCTGCGGTTGGTGTGCGAGCGCGGGCGGCTCCCGCCTCACTTCAGGTAGCCCATCTCCCGCATCCAGCTCTGGCGCGCGGGGTCGAGGCCATCGGCGTCGCTGTCGCCGGGCACGGAGTTCACGGCCTGCAGCGTGCGGCGCGCGTGGCCCACCAGGGCGTTGAAGCGCGCGGGCGAGACGTCGCCCGCGTGCAGGATGTCCCGGGCCTCGCCGGGGTCGGCCTCGAGGTCGAACAGGCGCAGGGGCACGAGCTGCTCGCCCTGCAGGCGCAGCACCAGCTTGTGGGGCCAGATCACCACGGCCAGCTCGTGCACGGGATCGCGCTGGCCGGCGATGCGCAGGCTCTCGGAGAAGGCCGCGGCCGGTGGCGGCTCGGGCCCGCCGCGCAGAGCCGCTGACAGATCGGCGCCCATCCAGCCCTCGGGACGCGGCACGCCCGCCAGGCCGGCCAGCGTCGGCGCCACGTCGATGTGAGACGCCAGCCGTGCGATGCGCGTCCCCGGCGCGATGCGCCCCGGCCAGCGCAACACCCAGGGCACGGACAGCTCCTGCTGGTAGAGCTGATCGTGGTGCTCAACGGCGCCGTGCTCGCCGAAGGCCTCGCCGTGATCCGAGAGAAAACACAGGATGGCGTCGTCGGCCAGGCCCTGCGCGCTCAGGGCCTCGTCCAGCCGCGCCAGCCAATGATCGTTGCCCAGCACCTCGGCGTCGTAGCGCAACGAGCGCGCCGTATGTCCGTCTCCCTGGGGCGGACGCCCGCCCGGGGCCAGGGCGCGCAGGTCGGCGGGGTCGGGTTGGTAGGGCGCGTGCGGATCGAGGCTGTGCACCAGCAGCAGCAGCGGCAGGTCGCCGTACTCTGCCAGCGCCTGCTCGATGAAGGGATGGATGCGCCCCGCCGTGCGCGTGTCGGGCGCCAGGGGCGTGCCGAAGGCCTCGGGCTCCAGCTGCAAGTCGACGCCCTGATCCAGCCCGGCCCAGGCGCCAGCGTGGTAGTTGCTGGTGAACGACAGCACCAGGTAGCCGTCCGCCGCGAAGGCCTCCGCCAGGGTGACCAGCCCACGCGGCAGCTTGTCGCGGAAGCTGCGGTTGCCGTGGGCCGGTGGCGGCAGCGAGGTGAACACGCTGGCCATGGCCGGCCGCGTCCAGTTGGCGGACGCGATCACGCGCTCCATCAGGGCGCCCTCGCGCGCCACCGCGGCCAGGTGCGGGTCGGTTTCGCGGGCGTAGCCATAGCTGGAGAGGCGGTCGGCGCGCAGGGTGTCCTCCAGATAGAGCACCAACGTGGGGCGCGCACCGCGCTCGGCCCGCGGCGGCGCGGGGCCCACCTGCAGCACGCGCCCGAGCAGCGCGGCGGCGCCGGGGGGCCCGGAGATCACGCGCGCCGAGACCGCCCGCCCGCTGTCATCGACGCCGCCCGCGGGCAGCGGGAGCCGCAGCTCACGCCAGGGCTCGTCGCGGCGCAGCTCCAGACGCTGCCGCGACAGCGCAGTGGCGAGCTCGAGCAGCACCGGCTGCTCCGGCGGGCCGGACACGCTGCCCCCACCGGAGGCTCCCACCAGCAGGCGCAGCTCGTCGGCGCCGTCCGCCGCGGCTTGCGCCGTGAGGGCCGCGCCCACCGGCAGCGCCACGCCGTCACAGAACGCGAAGTCCTTCTGCACCCGGATCAGCGGCGGTCCGGCGGCTCCCCGCACGGGGTCCAGGTCGGAGCGCAGCTCGATGCGAGTCAACCTCAGCCCTCGCAGCACCTCGCCCTGGAAAGAGAAGCGCAAGCCGGCCACGCCCGACCGCACGTCCGTGGCGTCGCCGGCGCCGCGCAGGCCGGACACCTTCCATACGTACTCATGCGGCTGCCCGTCCGGCACCAGCTGCATGCCCGCCACACGGCGCGCTTCTGCGTAGGGCTCGCCAGCTGCGCGCCACCAGACGTCCACCGTGCCGGGCCGTTCGCTGGCCAAGGTGAGCGCCAGGTCGTGGTGCAGCTCCGGGTCCAGCGCGGCCCCCAGCTCGGCGCTGACGTTCCAGGTCGTG
>QNBX01000079.1 GCA_003644265.1 Planctomycetota bacterium | reverse complement strand
GGCCTGCACGCCCCAGATCGCCGCGTTGCCCAGGAACGCCTGGCGCCTGCTGGGCTCCTGGAGATCCGCGGCGCTGGCCCCGCTGGCCATGGCGTTGATCAGGACCTCCAGCCGCGCCCGGTCTCCGGCGTGACGCTGCACCATCTGATCGAAGGCCGCCATGGCCTCCACGACCTGCTCGGAGAGGGCCTGGGGAGCGTGGTGCCGGCCGCAGATCTCCAGCAGGATCTTCAGGCCAGAGGGACCCGGAAGGTGTCCCACCACCGCGACCGGGTCCTTGGAATGCACGATGCGGCAGAGCTTCCAGGACATGTTCCGGTTGATGCCGAAGCGGCGGGCCATCTCTTGAGGCCGGGCGGAGTCGGCGCCGATGGAGTCCAGCAGCTCCGTCAGGGCGGCACGGACGAGGCGCATGGCGTCGCGCAGCTCGTGCTCGAAGCCATCCCGCCTGGCAGGTTGGCTCGTCTTGGGGGACGGGTCGGGAGACATGGCTGTGCCTGGGCGGCTGAGGTCTGGGAGCGGGTGCTCCGCTGTGCGGCCCCAGGATACTCCATGATCTCACTGGTGAAAGCGGCTGGGGGCAGCCGCGCGTCAGCCCCCGATCAACCGGGCCACGGCGGCCTCAACGTGGGCGTCGATGCCTGCGACCTGCTCGGCCCACTCGATCTTGCCCTGGGCGTCGATGATGTAGGTGATGCGAGACGGGAACAGCGACGCGCGGCCCTTGGCGGCGCCGTAGGCCATGGACATGGTCTTGTCGGTGTCGCACAGCAGCGGGAAACGGAAGCGCTGCTTGGCTGCGAACCTGGCGTTGGCTTCGGCGTTGTCGAAGGACACGCCCAGAATCCGCATGTCGTCGGAGAGTTGGGAGGTTCGATCACGGAACCCCTGGCCCTGCGACGTTCAGCCGGAGGTGTTGGCCTTGGGATAGAACCAGAGCAGCACGCGCTTGCCGGCCAGGTCGGCCAAGCACACCGTGTGGCCCTGATGGTCCTGCACGCAGAAGTCGGGTGCGTCCGTCCCTGGCTCGAGCAGGGTGGGCTTCTTGAACAAGATCATGGGGTCGTCGCTCCTGAGCGGCGGGCACAGATGGCTGCGGGCGCTCCGCCGAGGCCGTGCTCCAGGATGTGCCCGGCGCCCGCCGCGCGCAATGAACTCTCGCTGCCCGTGCCTCCCAGGACGCCCCAGCAGGGCAGGCCTGCGGCGGCGGCGGCCTGCACGTCGGCCTGGGTGTCGCCGATCATGAGCGCCTCGTCCGGAGTGGCGCCCAGGGCGGAGAGGGCGCTCAGCAGCACGTCAGGTGCGGGTTTGGGGGCCGCCACCTGGTCTCGCCCCACCACCACCTTGATGTGCTGGTGCAGGCCCTTGAGCTCCAGCGTGGCCACGGCGCTGTCGGTGGTGCGCGTGGTGGCCACGGCCAGCTCAAGGTCCAGGGCCACGAGCTGCCGCACGGCCAGCTCCACCCCGGGCAGCACGCGGCAGCGCGCGGGCAGCAGCGGGCCGATGCGCTGGGCGAAGCGCTCGGTCATGCCCTGCGGATCCTCGGCGCCCAGGGCGGCCCAGACCTCGTGGGGCGGGCGGCCGATGAAGCTCCTCAGCCAGGCCGGCTCGGCCACGGGCAGGCCCTGCTCGCGGCTGAGCAGGCGCACGCCCTCCACGATGGCCGCGTCGGCGTCCACCAGGGTTCCGTCGAGGTCCAGCAGCACCACGCGCAGGGCATCCATGGGCCCAGCGTAACGCGGGTGCGTGCTCAGCCCACCCCGGCGCCGCTGGTCACCGGGATCCGGCGCATCTTGGCGGTGAAGTGGCGCAGCACGTCCGGGGAGTTCACCAGGGCCACGCCGGCGATCTCGTTGCGGCGCTTCCAGACGTCCTCGGTCACGTCGACCACGTAGTCCATGTGGCTCTGGGTGTAGGTGCGGCGCGGGACGGCCAGGCGCACCAGTTCGGCGCGCGCGGGCAACTCCTCGCCCGTCTCGGGGTGCTTGCGGCCCAGCATCAGGCTGCCGATCTCGCAGGAGCGCACGCCGCCCTCCAGGTAGAGCTCGAGCGCCAGGGCCTGGCCGGGGAAGGCCTGCCAGGGCAGGTGCGGCAGGAAGCGGCTGGCGTCCAGGAAGATGGCGTGGCCGCCGGCCGGTCGCACCACGGGCACGCCGCGCTCGTGCATGTGCTCGCAGACGTACTTGATGGAGGCGTGGCGATACTCCTGGTAGTCCTCGTCCAGTACCTCGTGCAGGCCCTGGGCCACGGCGTCCAGGTCGCGCCCGGCCATGCCGCCGTAGGTGGGGAAGCCCTCGGTGACCACCAGGCGCTGCCGCAGCACGCGGGCCAGCTCGGCGTCGCGACAGGACAGGAAGCCGCCGATGTTGCCCAGCCCCTCCTTCTTGGCGCTCATGGTGCAGCCGTCCGCCAGGTCGAAGGTGTCGGCCACGATGTCGCGGACGGAGCGGCTGTCCTGACCCGGCTCGCGGCAGCGGATCAGCCAGGCGTTCTCGGCGAAGCGGCAGGCGTCGAGGAACAGGGGCACGCCGTGGGCGCGGCAGATGTCACGCACGCGCGTCAGGTTGCCGAGGCTCACGGGCTGGCCGCCGCCGGCGTTGTTGGTGATGGTCACCAGCACCAGCGGCACATGGCCCGGCTGGCCCGGACCCGGGGCGTCGTCCAGCACCTTGGTCAGGGCATCCAGGTCCATGTCGCCCTTGAACTTGTGCGACACGTGCAGCTCGCCGGCCTCGTCGCAGGGCAGATCGAGCGCCAGTCCGCCGGACGCCTCGATGTTGGCGCGGGTCGTGTCGAAGTGTGTGTTGTTGGGCACCACGTCACCCGGGCTCACGAGCGTCGAGAACAGGATGTGCTCCGCCGCCCGGCCCTGGTGCGTGGGGATCACGTGGGGCATGCCGGTGATGTCGCGCACGGCGTGCTCGAAGCGCGCGTAGCTGTCGCTGCCGGCGTAGCTCTCGTCGCCGCGCATGACGGCGGCCCACTGCTCGCAGCTCATGGCGCCGGTGCCGCTGTCGGTCAGCAGGTCGATCAGCACGTCCCGCGCGCGCAGCCCGAACAGGTTGTGATGCGCCGCGTCGATCAGGAGCTGCCGCTCGTCGCGCGTGGTCATGCGCAGCGGCTGCACACTGTGGATCCGGAACGGTTCGATGATGGTCGGCATGATGAGCCAGGGGGTGGCGGAGAGGGGGCGGCGGGGCGAGCACGCGGCCCGGAGAGGGTGGCGCCGACGGGTGCCGTCAGCGAGCCGTCAGATCAAAGTCGATGCAGATGCGCGGCGCGGGCTTGAAGCCCTCGCGCTGGAAGAAGGCCATGAGTCGCATGTCGTCCCAGCCTACCTGGGTCTGGAGGTGGTCGACACCCAGGCCGCGCAGGTTCATGGCCAGCTGATCCAGCAGGCAGCCGCCCACCTTCTTGCCGGAGAAGTCGGAGTGCACGTTGATGGTGTCGAGCACCGCAACCTGCTCGGCCTGCCCGAACTCTCCGTACATGACGCGCGCCAGCAGGAAGCCCACGAACATGCCGTCCAGCTCGGCGGCCAGGGAGACCTTGACGCCGGTCTCGGACAGGTTCTGCTGGAGCTTCACCTTGAAGTACTCCTTGCGGCGCTTGCCGGTGTTGCGCGCGTCGAGGGCCACCACGGCGTCCATGTCCTCGGGCCGCAGCCCGCGCACGACGACCTGGTCGTTCCTGCCCAGGGTGGTCTCCATGTCTGTCTCCGTCTGTGTTCGGTGAGTGTGGTGTCGGGTGGTCTAGGTTGCGTTGTGCGCCTGTCAGGCGATGAGCTGGCCGCCGTCCACGCGCAGCACCTGGCCGGTCACGTGGCGGCTGGCGTCGGTGACCAGGAACAGCACGGCCGAGGCCACGTCGCCCGGCTCGCCCAGGCGCCCCAGGGCGGCCTCCTGCTCGGCGGCAGCCACCGCCTCGGCGGGCAGCGTGGTCGTCATGGAGGTGCGGATCATGCCGGGGGCCACCATGTTGACGCGCACGCCGAAGCGCCCCAGCTCCCGCGCGGCGGTGCGGCCCAGACCCACCAGGCCGGCCTTGCTGGCGGCGTAGTTGGCCTGGCCGAACTTGCCGCGCTCGCCGTTGATCGAGGTCACCAGCACCACCGCGCCGGCCTGAGACTTGCGCAGCCACGGCACGGCGCCGCGCAGCAGGTGAAAGGCCGAGTCAAGGTTGGTGGACAGCACCTCGTCCCAGGCGCTGGTTTCCATCTTCCAGAGCACACGGTCGCGCGTGATGCCGGCGCAGTGCACCAGCACGTCCAGCTGCTCGCCGCGCTCGGCGAAGGTCTGCCACATGGCGGCCACGGCGTCGCCGTCGGAGAGGTCGCAGGGCATGGGCTGCGAGCCGTCGGGCACGGCCACGCCCTCGCGGTCCATGGCGATGACCTCGGCGCCGGCCTCCAGGCAGGCGGCCACCACGGCCGAGCCGATGCCGCCGCCTGCGCCCGTCACCAGCACCACGCGGCCCGTCAGCGGTCGTGCGGGGGAGTGGCTGTGGGCCTGGGCCTTCATGCCAGGCTGAGTCCCTTGGCCGCCAGCCGGCGCGCGCGGTAGCCGCCCCAGATGGCGGCGCCGATGGCGCCGGCCAGGACGGAGCGCTCCTGGCAACGGATCTCGATGCCGGCGTCGGCCTCCTCGGCGCCCTCGCGCAGGGCGGCCATCAGGCCTTGGTCGCCCGCGAGCCCGCCGGTCACGAGCACCGCGCCGCTCGCGCCCAGCGACGTGAGCAGCTTGAGGTAGCGCCCGGCCATGGACTGGTGGATGCCCTTGACGATGTTGGCCGCCGAGATGCCGCGCGAGATCATGTTGATCACGTCGGTCTCCGCCAGCACGGCGCAGATGGAGGAGCACTGCTCGGGCGCGTCGGCCTCGCAGGAGAGCGGGCCGATGTCCTCGACGGTGATGCCCAGGTAGCGGCAGATGTTCTCCAGGAACTGACCCGAGCCCGAGGCGCACTGGCTGGTCATGCGGTAGCCCAGCACCTTGGCGCGCTCGTCCATCAGGATGGCGCGGGTGTGCAGCGCGCCGATGTCCAGCACGCAGCGCGCGTCGGGGTCGAGGTACACGCCGCCGCGGGCGTGGGTGGTCATGCCGTAGAAGTGGCCGGTGCGGAAGGGCACGTTCTCGCCCTCGCCGGTGGTGGCCACGTAGGCCAGCTCGTCGCGGCGCAGGCCGGCCTCGTCGAGGCAGGCGTCGAACAGCCCCTCGGTCACGGCCATGGGGTCGCGCCGGCGGATGCGCTCGGCGCCGCTGGCCAGGATGGCGCCGGGGCCATCGGGCAGGTCTTCGACCAGCGCGACCTTGACCGCAGAGGTGCCGACGTCGATGCCGGCGACGGGGCGGACATCGGTGCTCATGGCGTGCCTCCAGTGGTCAGTGGTGTGGACGCTGCGACTGAGTCGTCCGCTGCGGCGTCGGCCTCGACGTCGTCGGCTAGCGAGCGGAACGCGAACAGCGCCGCGCCCAGGGCCCCCGTGTAGATGGAGTCGGGGGAGATGTTGAGGGTCAGCTCGCCGTAGTTCTCGTGCACCAGCTTTGCGAGCGCGTTCACCGCCGCGGGGTTCTTGGCCACGCCGCCTGTGAACGTGAACTCGTCGTCCACGCCGCCCGAGCGCGCCAGCAGCGACATGGCGCGCAGCACGATCGAGCGGTGCAGCCCCGCCAGGATGTCAGCGCGTTCCTCGCCCAGCGAGAGCCGCTCGCGCAGCTCGGCGCCGGCGAACACGGTGCAGGTCGAGTTGATCTTGACCGGACGCTTGGACTCGCAGGCCAGCGGCCCAAGCTCGTGCAGCCCGAGGTTCATCTCGTCCGCGATGTAGCCGAGGTAGCGGCCGCAGCCCGCGGCGCAGCGATCGTTCATCTGGAACGACGTCACGATGCCGCGGTCGTCCACCTGGATGGCCTTGGTGTCCTGGCCGCCGATGTCGAGCACGGTGCGCGTGCCCGGGAACATGGCGTGGGCGCCCAGGCCGTGACACAGGATCTCGCTGCGGATGTGCTCCTTCTCGAACGGCAGCGTGGCGCGGCCGTAGCCGGTGCCGACGCACACGGCCTGTTCGAGCGGCGTGTCGGCCGCGCGGGCCACGGCGCGTTCCAGCGGCCCGGTGGCGCCGGCCATGTTGGACAGGGCGGCGGCCATGTGCTGACCGAAGTCCTCGTCCGTGGGCGGCTCGTTCTCGACCTCCAGGATGGCCTTGTCATACAGGCCCACCAGCTGGTCGTAGGGCACGCCGCTGCGCCGCGCCTCGCCCTCGGCCAGCCCGAGGTAGAGCCCGCCGGCCAGGTCGCGGAAGAAGTCGCTCTTGCGGCTGGAGCCTTCGGTGAAGAGCTCGCCGGCCTCGGCCTGCATCTGCGTCAGGATGGTCTCCGCCGCCTCCCAAGGCGTGGAGGGCGCGGCCACGTCGCCGCCGCTGCCGCAGGTGGGCGCGTCGGCGATGCCGTGGCAGCCGCCGCCGCTCGCGACCACGATCGGCGCGGGCAGGTCCGACGCGAGCCGCTTGAGCACCTTGCATAGCAGACCCAGCTGGCGGCGGTACTGCGACTCGCGGAAGCCCTGCTCGAGCTGGTTCAGCAGGCCGTCGGCGTCGTCGCCGGCGTCGCCTTGCGTGGCGAGCGCCTGGCGCACCAGGCCGAAGCGCGCGTCGATCAGCGCCTCGCTCACGGACACGTCGCGGGCCACCTCGTAGTTGCTGCGGCTGTTGGTGATGCCGCGTCCCAGGATCTCACCGTCGTCATCGAGGATGACGGCCTTGGTGGTGGTGGATCCCAGGTCGATGCCGACGCAGTACCTCATGCTGCACCTCCCGAGCGCTTCTGCTCGATCATCTGGAAGTACGACTCCAGGCGGTTCTTGATGTTGGCCTCGGAGAAGTAGCGCGGGTCGACCAGGTCACTCTCGATGAAGCCGCCGGGACGACCGGTGCGGGCCTCGACCTCGCGCAGGATCATGAGCTGACCCGCGCTGAACGAGTTGCAGCTCTTGACCGAGTTGATCAGCAGGCCGTCCGCCGAGTAGTCCTCGATGTACTTCGAGATCATGTCGACGCGCGTGGGCAGGTTCAGGTTCGTGTAGCAGCCCATGCAGTAGTCGGCCAGGGTCTCCAGCGGGTGGTCCGGGTCGTGCCGGAAGCCGAAGTCGTAGACGCCGCCCACCTTGGTGTAGGTGGAGGCCACGACCACCGCGCCCTCCTCGGAGAACATGCGCCAGAACTGACGGAAGTGGGTCCAGTTGGGCGGGCCCTCGACCACGATGCGGAACTTCTCCTCGCCCATGGGGCCCTCGGGCGTGATGGGTCCCTGGCCGGCGGCGGCGCGGGCCTCGACCTCGGCGCGCAGGGCCTGGTAGTAGCCCACGGCCGCTTCGGTCCCGCGGAAGGCGGTGAACATGGGGCCGATGTAGTAGACGCCCCCGAAGTAGCTGTCGATCGGGGAGGGCGTCTGCTTGGCCGACTCGAGCACGGCCACCAGGTCGTCCTCGGCCTTTGCCGAGCGCGCCAGCATCTCGCGCAGGCGCTCCTCGTCGTAGGCCTTGCCCGAGACCTTCTCGAGGGCCGGGATGACCTTCTGCTTGATCTGGTCGACGACGTACTTACGCATGGAGTCGGTGATCACGCCGTCGCCCTGGTAGGGCGTGTGCAGCATCACCACCGGGCAGTCGTACTCCTCCTTGAGGATCTCGAACCACTTCAGGAACGTGAAGCAGCCGGTGTACGACAGCAGCAGCAGGTCGGGGTCGGGCAGGCGCTCGCCGGTGGGGCCCACGTTGCCCTTGCGCAGCATGCCCACGTCGGCCTTGACGTAGGTGCACACGTCCTCGCTGTGCCCCAGCTTCTCGGCCAGGCTGATGTAGTCCTTGGAGCTGCCGCGCATGGCGCTCTGCAGCGCGTTGATCTCCGGCAGCACGGGCAGCAGATCGAAGCTGCGCACGAGCTCGGTCAGGTTGCCGGGCACGAAGGTGTAGACGCACTTCTCGCCCGTGCTCTCCGCCTGGGAGAGGCGGTGGTAGTGCTCGGCCAGCATGGTCTTCTGCTGTCGCTGGCTGTCGTCCTTCTGAGCCGGCGCTGCGGTCACGGAGGTGCCGCCGTGGGCGCTGGGATCGCTGGGTGTCATGGCGTCGTGCCTCGCGCGGAGGTGAAGGGGGTCGTGGGAGCGGCGGGAGCGGTCATGCGTCGCTCCAGAGCTTGATGGAGTCGGCGAAGGTGCCGGCCTGCTCCCGGATGACCTGGAACTGACCGGTGTTCTCGGAGTACTTGAAGGCGGTCCACGGGATGCCGGCCTTCTCGATCGCCGTCACCGCCATGGGCTGGTCGAGCAGCGCCGGATCGCAGAAGCTGGGCGCGCAGAAGAGCACGCCCTCGGCGCCGGATTCCTCGACGCGCTGAACCATCTCGGCGCCCTTGATGCCGCGGTCGATCCAGCGCACGGGGCTCTCGATCGCGTCATTCAGGAAGGCGCTCACCAGGCCGCCGAGCGGGTCGTCGCCCGGCTCGATGTCGCCGCGGATCCAGCGGAAGATGTTGAGCAGGTCGTCGTCGACGATGTAGCAGCCCGAGCGCTCGAGCGTCTTGAGCATGCCCAGCGGGGGCTGCTCGCAGAAGCTGCCCGCCAGCACCACGCGCGCCTGGTCCATGGGCCGGCGCGTGTCGTCGGCCTCGATCAGGCGGCGGTAGGCCACCAGCAGCTCGGTGGACTGCTCCACCGGCAGCACCAGGCAGGCGCGCAGCACGACGTACATCTCGGCCGTGGGAACGGTCCAGGGCTGGGAGCGGCGCAGGGCGTACAGCTCGCGCACCAGGCGGCGTTCGTTGTTGTAGAGCTTGATCGACTCGGCCAGCGCCGCGGGCTCCAGCGGCTTGGCACCGCGCGCCACCAGCTCGTCGGCCAGCTGCTCCAGCTCGCCGCGCCAGAAGGTGCCGCCCAGGTCCTCTTCAAAGGTCTGCGGCACGTCGAGGTAGCGCGAGAGCTTGTCCTTGAACTTCAGCTTCCACATGCCGGACAGGTTGCGGATGACGTCGCAGGTGGCGGGGAAGAGCATGCCGTCCAGCGCGTCCAGGCTGCCGTCCAGACCCAGCTCGATGACGCTGCGCGGGAAGTGGCAGATGTACGACTGGTAGTACGCGTCGCCGCGGATGATCTCGAGGTCGTCGCCGCCGCCCAGGATGGCCACGGGCAGCACGCCCATGGCGTGCAGCAGCTCGCGCGGCACGTAGACCGGCAGGTAGCCCATGGCGAGGCCGCCGGTGCGCTGCTTCCACTCCGTCACCGTGCCGAGCTTGTAGTCACGGGACACGCCGCTGGTCCACTGCATCAGCTCGGGCAGGGTGGCGCTGGTCGCATCGAAGGTCGCGGTCGAGGTGGTCACGAATCGCTCCACTGGGCAGGGCGCTTGTCGAGGAACGCCGTCAGGCCCTCGCGGGCGTCGGCGCTGCTCATGAGTTCGTCGAGGTAGAGGCGCTCGAGCGTGTCGAGCTCGTCGCGGAAGCGCCGGGCGTATGCGGCGCGCACCGCGCGCACGGCGAAGCGCAGGCTGGAGGCGGAGCGCGGCAACAGATGCTCGCGCGCCCACTCCAACGCGGCCGGCCCGGGGTCGTTGGCCAGCTCGTCCACCAGGCCCATGGCCAGGGCCTCGTCCGCGCCCACGCTGCGGCCGCTGAGGCACAGGTCTTCGGCGGCGCCGCGGCCGATGCGCTCGGGCAGCACCACCGAGGCCACCGGCGCGATGACGCCCAGCACGATCTCGGGCTGCCCGAGGTGTGCGTTCGGCGCGGCCACCACGCGGTGGCAGAAGGCCGCCAGCTCCAGGCCGCCGCCCAGGCACTGGCCCTGTACCGCGGCCAGGACTGTGACGTGCGCGTCGAGCATGCGCCCGAACAGGCCGTGGAAACGCGCCAGCATGTCGGCGCAGGCCTCGGGCCGGTGCTCCTCGACGCTGGCGCCGAAGGAGAAGTGCGGGCCGTCGGCCGCCAGGATCACGGCCTTCAGGTGGCGCTCGCCGGCGGCGCGTTCGAACAGGCGGCTGAGCGCCTCGACCTTGGGCTGGTCGATGATGTTGGCCTTGGGCGTGGCCAGGCTGGCGCGCCAGATCTGGCCGCCGTCGAGCACCTCGACCCGCAGCGCGTCGACGCTCAGTTCTGCGGCGAGCGTGGCGCAGGCCGCGTCGGTCTGTTCGTCGCAGGTGCTCACGTCAGCTGCGCCTCTTTGCCGTGCGCCCGCGCGAGCACTTCCTCCAGCAGCTCCTCGTCCCACTTGCGACCCTCGGCGAGGCGCCGGCGCAGCAGCAGGAAGTCGGCCTCGCGGCAGGCGCGCGTGCCCTCGTTGAAGGCGCGGAAGCCCGCGCGGCCCTCGGTCATCATGTTCAGACCGAGCCAGGCGCGGTTGGTCTCGCGGTTGCGGTCCCACCAGGTGAGCTTGTGCTTGCGCACGCTCTCGACGGTCTTGGACAGGCAGCCCGGCATGGTGTTGGCCAGCTTCCAGATGAGCGTGTCGATCAGCGCGTCCAGGCGCGAGAGATCGACCTCACCCGACTTGAGCAGGGCCTTGCCCGCCGCCAGGGCCTCACCGGTCTTGGCGTCGCCGTGGATCACGCGGCCGAACTCGTCGGTCCAGCGCTCCAGCTCGATCAGCGGGTTGGGCACGAACTCTCCGTCGACCTTGAGCGCCGGCGCGATGTCGGTGATCAGGCCCAGGCGCAGGGCCTTGTGCGCGGACCAGGGCTCGCACAGCGTGCAGCTCTGCATGGCCTGCTCGATGCCCACGAACAGCGGCAAGAAGTCGGTGCTGCCGCCGTCGGGCGCGCTGCCGTGGCGCGGTCCGGCCTGACCGAACTGCGAGAGGTCCGTCGAGACCGTGAAGTCGCAGGCCATGCCGATCTCCTGCCCGCCGGCGATGCGCATGCCGTTGACGCGGTTCAGCACGGGCTTGTCGCAGTGCAGGATGGCCGTGACCATGTCGTTGAACAGGCGCATGTACTGCCGGTACTCCTCCGGGGAGCCGGCGTAGTACGTGGCGTACTCCTCGGTGTTTCCACCGGTGCAGAAGGCCTTGTCGCCCGTGCCCGTGAAGATCACCGCCACGCAGCCGCGGTCATTGCTCGCGCGGCGCATGCCGAGGATCACGCCCTTCACCATCTGGGTCGTGTACGAGTTGTACTGAGCCGGGTTGTCCAGGGTGATGCGCACCGTGTGCAGCCCATCCACCGCTGCGCCGCTCTCGGGGTTGATCAGCGGCAGCTCTTCGTAGCCGATGCCCTCGATGGGCGTGGGCGCGACGAGGTCGTGGTTCTTGAACTCCATGACGATCAGGACTCCGGGACGAGGATGACGCGGCGGGAGGGAGAGGCGCTGTGCAGCTCTTGGAAGGTCTCGTTGATGGTCGAGAGCGGGCGCTGCTCCACGAAGGGCAGCAGCGCGACCTTGCCCTGCAGGCACAGCTCGACGATGGCGGGGTAGTGCTCGGGCAGGCAGCCCCAGTTGCCCTGCGCCGTGGCGTCGAGGGCCATCAGGTTGCTCAGGCGCAGCTCGAGCTTGGCGGGCGTGTAGCCCACCACCGACAGGTAGCCGCCGTGGCCCAGCAGCCCGAAGGCGGTGGCCTGCCCGGCGGGGGAGCCGGAGGTCTCGAACACGAAGGTGCGCCAGCTCGGCACGCCGTGCTCCTTTGCGAAGCCGCGCAGCGTGCGCTTGAGGCTCTTGAAGTCGACGGCGGACGTGTCGATCGTGAGACCGGCGCCGTGCTCCTGCATGGCGGCGAGACGACTGGCGTCGACATCCAGCGCCGCCACGTGGGCTCCGAAGGCGGCCGCCAGCTGCACGCCGAAGCCGCCCACGCCACCGGCGCCGACGAAGATGGCCAGGTCGCCCCGCTTGAGCCCGCTGCGCAGGATGGCCTGATAGGGAGTGGAGACGGCGTCAGCGATGACCGAGAGCGAGGCCAGGTCGAGCCCGGCGGGGTTGAGCACCGGGTCGCTCAGATCGGGCACGGGGCACAGCCCCACGGCCGGCACGGTCAGGTGCGTGGCGAAGCCGCCATGCACGTCATTGCCGGGGAAGACCTGTTTCGGGCAGATGGAGCCCTGGCCGGCGCGGCAGGCCTCGCAGTCGCCGCAGGGGATCACGGCGGGCACGACCACCGCGCGCTCGAGCCACTGCTCGGCGCCCTCGCCCGCGGCCACCACCACGCCGCTGACCTCGTGGCCCAGGGCCAGGGGCAAAGGGTGCCGGGTGGGCACGCCCTCGTAGTAGAAGCCCAGGTCGGTGTGGCAGACGCCACAGCCCGCCACCTGGATCAGGACCTGTCCGGGCCCGGGGTGCTCCTCGCGGGTCTCCAGGGCCATGGGGGCGCCGGGTTCGCGAACGACCCATGCATCGAGCTTCATGCCAGTCTCCGGGATGGAGGCACTATATTTCCTAGCCAGTGCATCATATTTACATTTGGCACTCAGTCGAGTGGATAGTCAAGACATTCCTGGCGGCGGCGTCTGGTCCCTTCGGGAGGGTCGGCTGTGCTTGCCTCCCGTCGCCCCGTCCGACCCGCGGGCGTCTCCGAGCTAACATGCCCCCGTGGAACGCACGTTCGTCACCCAGCTCCTCGCCAGCTTCCGGCGCATCTTCGCGGGGCCCGAGACCCTGCTGTTGGGGGTCCTGGTGGTCCTGGTCGAGCTGACGGGGCCCACCTCCAGGGACGACGTGGACGACGTGCTCTGGGTGGTGCTGCTGCCCATGCTGCTCATGCTGGGCTGCAGCCTGGCGCGCTACCGCAGCCTGCCCCTGACCGTGGCCTTGATCGAGGTCGCCATCACGACCTTCCATCGCCTGCGCGGCCGCTTGGCGGTGAGCCTGGGCCTCGACTTCCACCCGGAGGCCAGCCCGCGCCTGCCCGTCTTCACCTCCTTGCGGCGGCTGGCCTCGGCCCTGCTGCTGGCCTCGCTGGTGTTGCTGCCGGCCATGGGTGTGGGTCGCGAGCTGCTGGCCCTGCTGCGCGTGCGTGGATTCTACAGCGTCTACGTGGTGCTGTTGTCCCTGACCTGGGCCTGGCTGCTGGTGGGCATTGTGGTGCAGGTGCCGGCGGTGGTGCTGACCGTGCTGGAGCTGGCCAAGCGCCGGGTGCAGCTGGCCGGCGCCGCGCGCGTGCTGGTGGCGGCGGGGGGGCTGCTGGCCGTGGGCGTCCTGCTCGTGTCGCTGGATCAGGCGCTGGGGCTCAGCGGCGCCCTGGCCCTGCTCGGCCTGGGCGTGCTGCTGCCCTCGTGGATGCCGCCGGCCGAGCCCCTGCGCGGCCCCTGGCTGATCCTGTCGGTGGGCCGCGGCGGCGAGCCCCAGACCGCCACCATCGCCCAGATGATCCGGGACAGCTGGCGCGTGCTGGCCCTGCACGCCTTCCTGCTGACGCTGTTGCTGGCGCCCGGCCCGGCCACCGCGGGGCTCTTCCCGGTGACCGATCTGCTGCTGCGCGTGTTCGCCTGGCTGGCGGCCTGGGTCTTCACCGGCGGCGCCCTGCTGGCCGTAGGCGAGTTCAACCGTCGCCGGCGGCTGCACGATCCGGCCTTCCCGCGCAGCCGCGTGCTCTGGGCTGTGCCCGGTCCCGAGGCCACGGCGCTGCAGCGCGAGGCCGCCTTCATCAAGGCCTCCGGCTGGCGCGTGGTGCTGAGCGAGGCCCTGCCCGGGCCCGACGACGCCGACCTGCTGGTGGGTCTGCCGGCCGGCTCGGCGCCGAGCCACCCCGTCCCTCTCAGCAAGGTGCCGCCCGCCCTGTTCCTGCTGGCGGATCGCCCGGGCTCCGTGCTGACCGAGGCCGAGGAGCGCGACAAGTCGGCCAGGGCCCTGGTCGCCATCGAGCGCATGCTGGCCAGCGCCCGTCCGCGCGGCGGCGACCGTGGCGAGGGCACGTTCCTGGTGCCGCACTGCTGGTTGGTGCTGGGTCTGACCCGCGACGACGAGCGCGGCGGCATCGAGCGTCCTCCCGGCCACGCCCTGGGTCAGGGCTACCGCGCGGCCCTGGGCACGCGCCTGCGCCGCTTTCTGTTCGAGGTCATGCAGCGCGCCGGCATCGATGTCTTCTTCGTGGAGGACGCGGTCACGCCCCAGCACGTGCGTCGCGTGCTCGAGCTGCTGCTGGAGCGCCATGTGCGCCGGGAGCTGCCGCCCACCGTGGCCGAGCACGACTTCACCGGTATCGAGGGCGTGCGCGTCGTGCTACAGGACGTGCAGCCGGAGGCCGAGGGCCTGCCGGGCGTGGACGCGCACGTCACCCGCAGCGCCATCAGCCGCGCGCGCATCCTGATCATCGGCCGCGACCGCACCGACGATGACGACGACGACGGCCCGCCCAGCGAAGGCGAGGCGACGGACCTGTGGTTGAAGCACGCCCTGAGCAACCTGCTGCCGCGGGTGCAGACGGCGTAGCGCCGCGCGCGTCAGCCGCCGCCGCCCAGCGCCTTGGGCTCCTCGGCAATGGGGGACTCAATCTCCGGCTCGACCTCTTCGATCGGGCGGAAGATCAGCAGCTCGTCATGGCGGTCGCCACGCAGGTAGACCTCGATGGGCTGCAGCTCCGCGCCGGTGTTGGTGTAGCACTCCAGGGTCCAGTTGCGGTCCGCGGGCAGGTCGTCGAACGTGAAGCTGCCCGTCTCGACATCGGCCCGCGTGCCGCTGCTCTCGCCGCGTGCGTTGCTGGCGTTGAGGAAGAGCCACGATGGCGTCTCGTCCAGGCCCTCCAGCACGACCTTGCCGCTGAAGACGATGGGCTCGCTCAGCTCGATCAGCACGCCGGACAGCTCGCGCAGCCCTGTCACCGCGAAGGCCTCGGTGAACGTGGAGGCGTATCCCTCGGCCTTGGCGTGCAGGGCGTAGCTGCCCTCGGACACGATCGCGAAGTGGAAGCTGCCGTCGGCGTCGCTGACGGCCGTGCCGCCGCGCTGGCTGCGCCAGCGGCGCGCGTTCTCTTGGTCCGTGTTCTGCAGCGAGACCGCCACGCCCTCGATGGGCCGGCCGTTGAGCTGCGACCGCACCTGACCTGAGACCGAGCCCGTGGACAGGTCGGCGTTCACGAACTCCCGCGCGCCTTCGATCAGCGTGAAGGTGCGGGTGTCCACCACGCCATCCGTCATGGAGCCGCCCGGCGCGCTGAACAGCAACGACACGTCGTCCTCGGCGGCGAGCTGCCCCATGCTGAAGTGGCCGTCGGGGCCGGTGGTCACGGCGCGGCGGATCTTGCCCCAGGTGTGCACCTTCCAGCCCGCTGCGGGGAAGCCGTTGAGCGTCAGCCGGCCCTCGACGAAGCCGGTGGGGATGTCGGACCAGGTGCTTCCCACCATCAGCGTGACCTCGACCTCCTGGTCGGATTCGATGAACAGCTCCTGGCGCGCGTGGGGCGTCATGGCGAAGGGCTCCCAAAAACTGGTCAGGCTGGCCAGCTCGACCCGCGGGCGGGCCTCGATTCGCACCTCGCCCGGGTCGACGTCGTGGAACGAGAAGCTGCCGTCCTGCGCCATGAGCGTCATGCGCGGGATGGCCGCTGCGGACTCCAGGCCGTCGCGGCGGAAGAGGGTCAGCATGAGCTGCTCGGCGGGGGCCGCGCCGTTGTCGATCACGCTGCCGACGATGGTGCCGCCCGTGCTCAGCTCGATCAGCAACGCGCCGTCATCGGGCGAGCCAGGCTGGGGTTCCGGCAGGGGCAGCTCGAGCTCCATGCTGTGCACGGCGTAGCGCGGGTGGGCGACCTGCAGGCTGTAGCTGCTGGCGGCAAGGTCTGCGAGCAGCAGGCGCCCCTCGGCGTCCGTGCGCCCGGCCGTCACCGGCTGGGGCATGCCGCGGCGACCGTCCTTCACGTCGCGGGCAGAGACGTACGCGTGCTCCACGGGCGAGCCGTCGGCGGAGCTGACCACGCGCAGGGCCAGGCCCCGGGCCAGCAGGAGCACCTGCGTGTGCTGCACGTCGCCCAGGGTCAGGTCGTGCTTCTGGCGCACGGGCCCGTAGCCCTCGGCGGCGATGAGTATGTCCCACAGGCCCGGGGCGAGATCGCCCATCAGCAGGTGGCCCTGCTCGTCCTGGGTCAGGCCCTGCTCGGCGCCTCGGCCCGTGGGCGGCAGCAGGAAGTCGGGCAGCGACTCGGCGTACTCGATGGGCAGCAGCCGGGCAAACACGCGCGCGTTCAGCACCGGCTCGCCCGCCTCGTCCAGCAGTTCCAGCGTCAGCGTGCGCAGCGACGGCAGCACGACCGTGATCTGGCCTCCGGCGTAGGCGCCGCCCGGATCCGCCACGTAGACGTGGTGCGCCGCGCTCCGCGCCACCGCTCGCGCCGGGCCCTCGCGCAGTCCGACGGCCAGGAAGCGCCCCTCGGCATCGGCCACGATGGGCCCGTGCAGGATGGCCCCCGGCGCGATGCTGAGTTGATTGCCCACGCGCACCTGGGCGCCGGGCACGGGCTCGCCGTCCTCGGTCAGCACGCGCCCGCCCAGGGTCAGCCCGTCCGCCAGGCTCAGGTCGCCGAGGTCGCGCACGCTGCCCGCCTCGCCCGTGCCCATGGGGCCCTCCACGCGCGTCTGGTGCGTGGCGTCGTCCAACACCAGCGAGATGAAGCCCGGGCGCACGCCGTCCAGCGTGAAGCGACCCTCGTCATCGCTGTGCGTGGTGGGGAACGGCAGCAGGCGCTCGAGGCGCGCCAGCGACGGCGGCGGCTCCAGCACCATCTGGAGCTGATGGTTGCCCTGATCGTCGTCGATCAGCAGGGCCGAGTCGGCGCGCCAGTCGGCGACGCCCGATCCCAGGACGATGGCCGGCAGGTCGGTGGCGCGCACGCGCACGCCCGGCAGCGGCCGGCGCTCGGCGTCGATCACGCGGCCGCTGAGGGTGACCGTGGCGGGCAGCACGATGTCACCCAGGTCGCGGGTTGCGCCGCTCACCGGCGACTCGTCCAGCATGTGCAGCATGGCGCGCGGGCCGCCGGGGTCGAGCACTAGCAGGCCCAGCATGCGAGGCTCCAGGCCCTCGAAGCGGAAGCGCCCCTCGCTGTCTGTCAGGGTGCTGCCGAGCTCGACGGCCAGCTCGGGGCTCTCACCCCGGACGATGGCGTCCAGCGGCGGCAGGACGCTCTCGAGCCCGCCGCCCAGCAGCTCCAGCGGCAGGTCCGGAACGGCGCCGCCGTGCGCCTCGACCACGCGGCCGATGATGCCGCCCAGGGCCGCGCGGTAGCTGGCGGGGGTGGGGTCCTGCTCCAGGCTGCTGGCCTTGGGCAGCGTCACGGGCGCGGGCAGGCTCTCGAGCGCGTGGCGCTCATCGGTGGCCAGTTCGGTGCGCAGCGGCGCCCGGGCGCCGAGCTCGCTGTGCGGGGCGTCGGGGCGGTCCACCACATCGGGCTTCCCGCTTGGCTCCTCCATCAGCATGAGCAGGGCGGCCACGACGGCAGCGGCGACGGCGGCCAGCGCCAGGGGCAAGGGCTTCATGGCGGACTCCGGGGAGCGTCCGGGGCGGAGGGCTGGGCGTCAGTCGCGAGCGCGGTTCGGGCGCCACGGCCCAGCGAGGCCCCACGATACATGCTCTGTGGCGGCGAAGTGGCCCGGGCTCGTATTACGCACCTGCAGGGTGGCTGATCGAGCTCCCTGCCCTGCGCCCGTGGATTGTGACAGGTTGCGGAATCCGAGGTACTCTGGCCGGAACTGCCTGAACCGACACAAACATGGAGACTGGGTTTGACGAGCGAGAGTTGCAGGGAACCATCATCAGCGACCGCGTGGCGGCGTCTCCCCAGCGTCGCTGCCGCCGCGCTCACCGGCATCGGGTGGGTCACCGGAGCCGCGCTGACGGGCGCTTGGCTCGCGACCCCGTGCGTCGCCCAGATCGGCTTCGTCGAGTCCGCCGTGGCGGTGGGTCTGGACCACACGGTCACCTACGGCGAGACCTTTCAGCCGTACTGGCCCCCGTTCTACCCACAGGGCCTGGTCTACATGCAGCGCAACATGGGCAACGGCGCGGCCGTCGGAGACTACGACGCGGATGGTGACCTCGATGTCTACCTCGCGTCGCAGCTCGACATCCCGAACGCGTTGTTCCAGAACCAGCTCGTCGAGGGAGGCTCGCTGCAGTTTGCCGACGTGGCGGACGCCGCCGGCGTCGCCAACCTCGGGCACACGCACATCCCCGCCTTTGTCGATCTCGACAACGACGGCCGGCTCGATCTGATCCTCGCCAACGACACGGTCACCGGCGGCGACCACCCGCCCTCAGCCATCTACGACAACCAGGGCGACGGGACCTTCTCGGACGTCACTGCCGGCAGCAGCTTCACGCCCGTCGGTCACATCAAGGGGGGCCTGGCCGTCACGGACTACGACCGGGACGGGCTGCTCGACATCTACGTCACCACCTGGAAGGGCGGCCCATCGGGCACTCTGCTCGAGGGGCGCAACTACCTGTATCGGAATCTGGGTGGCTTCGTGTTCGAGGACACGTCGGTGGTGTCCGGGATCGGCAACCAGCAGGGCAACGCATACACGCCCATCTTCGCTGACTTCGACAACGATGGCGACTCCGACCTGTACCAGCCCATCGACGGTCTGGCCGACTACTACTTCCGGAACACCGGCGGCCAGTTCGTGGATGCCACCGTGGAGGCCAACGCCATCCATGGCGGAACGGACATGGGCGTCGCGGTGCTCGACTACGACCACGACGGCGACCTCGACCTGTACGTCACCAACGTCACCGACCCCTATGAGAACTGGGGCGGCAACGCGCTGCAGGTGAACAGCTTCTCGTCCAACGGCACGACCTACTTCGACGAGGGCGCCTGGGATGTGGGGCTGGCCAATACGGGCTGGGGTTGGGGCACGGAGTGGATCGACTGCGACAACGACGGCACCCACGAGCTGTTCGTCGTGAACGGCTTCGATGAGTGGCTCTCAACCGGCCAGGCCATCGAC
Source organism: Planctomycetota bacterium (assembly GCA_003644265.1). The sequence continues at coordinate 1,076 of QNBX01000079.1, read as the reverse complement.
GAGCCTGCGTACCCCTTGACCGCGTCGCTGCTGATGGACCTGCGCACCTTTTTGTTCGGACAGATCGGTGGGGGGCAGTACGGCGAGCTGACCGGGGCCAACGCCGCGGTCGTCAGCGACGGCCGCTGCGCCATCGCGTTTGACGCCGATCGCGACGGAGACGCCGATCTGCTCATGACCAGCATCAACCAGCCGGTGCGGCTGCTGCTCAACGAGACCCCAACGGGCAACCACTGGCTGGACCTCAAGCTCGAGGGCACCAGCAGCAATCGCAACGGGGTGGGAGCCCGGGTGCGTGTGTCGGCGGGCGGTGAGGTCTTCTTTCAGGACGTGATCGGCGGGGCGAGCTACATGGCGGGTCGTCCCTTTGAGCTGCACTTCGGCCTGGGTGCCGAGACCCAAGCGGACGAGGTGCGCGTCTTCTGGCCGGACGGGCAGCAGACGCTGGTCACTGACGTGGCGGCCGACCAGTTGTTCACGCTGCAGCAGGAGGCCGACGTGGCCAAGAGCGCGATCCACGCGACCCTGGGCCGCCCGGGCAGTGCGGGTTTCAGCGGCGTCGCGTTGACGCAGCTGGCCTCGGGATCATGGCGGGCTGCCATGCTTGAGCTGAGCCCTCCGCAGGACGCCATGCTGACCGAGCTCGACCTGCTGGTCGGCACCCACCCGGCCGTCTCCAAGGCGGATATCACCGGCCTGCAGCTCGACATCTTCAGTAGCTTCGAGGCCGCCTCCGACCTCGCCGACATGGGGCAGCCGCTGGTGGGCGACCTGCTTCACCTTGAGCTGCCGGTCACCCCCGCGGATCTGGCGGACTGGACCCTGGGGCATGAGGTCCACGACACGCTGCCCCAGTACTTCTACCGGGCCTCGGGGCTCGATCTGGAGTTGACGGGTGCGCAGGCCGTTTGGGTCGCGGTGCAGTGGACGGGGAGTTGCGCTTTGCCCTCGGGCTGCGTCGGGGTCCCGGTGAGCACGCTTGAGGGACCGCCCTGGCGGCTGCTCTCACCCGATCTGCCCGGCGACCACTGGGAGCCCATGCCGTCATTGGCCCTGACCGCGTGGACCCAGCCGAT
>QNBX01000078.1 GCA_003644265.1 Planctomycetota bacterium | reverse complement strand
GTGCTGGGCCTCGATGGCAGCTTGCCCAGCGATTCGGGCAACCTCTCGAACCCCTTGACCCTGCTCGTGGAGTAGCAGCGCGGCGAAGCCGACCGCGCCGCCGGCGATCGGGAGCGAGGACGTTCAACTCTCAGGGAGTGCCCGCGAGGGTGAAGCTCGTGCTGCCGGGGGCGGCGCCGCTGCATTTCGAGAGCCCGAGGGTCTGGGCTGACGGGGACGCTGCCAGCTCGACGAACGCCAGGAGCAGGGCGGGGACGTTCATGGAAAGAGATTCGGGGAGGGGGGCAAGGCCAGCATCTGGACTAGAATGGTCCGCTGCGGGCTCCATGGAGTCGGACGTCATGCAACGGAGCGGGCGTGCAGGACGCAGGCTGGTCAGCGGGAAACGGGCTGCTCGGGATCGCCCGGATGTCTCCGGTGACACACGGGAACGCGCCCGGCAGCCCGCGCGCCCGCAGACGAGCTGCCCTCCCGAGGAACGCCCCTTGAAGATCCTGCTCACCGGTGGCGCCGGGTTCCTGGGTCGGCACATCGCCCGGGCCGCCAGCGCCGCTGGCCATGACGTGCTGGTGCTCAGTCGGCACCCCGAGCGCGTGGGCGAGCTGCCGGCGCGGGCCCGGGCCGTGGGCGGTGACCTGACCCTGCCAAAGACCCTGGGCCCCGCCCTGGCCACGGCGCCGGACGCCGTGGTGCACGCCGCCGCGGTGGTGGCCGATGACGACCCGCACCTGACGGACGTGAACGTGGGCGGCTGCGCCAACCTGCTCGCGGCCCTGACCGAGCTGCCGCTACTGCCGCGCTTCGTGCATATCTCCTCATTTGCCGTCGAGGACATCCCGGCCACGGCCTACAGCGCCTCCAAGCTGGAGGCGGAGCTGCTGGTGCGTGACAGCAGCCTGCCCTGGATCGTGCTGCGGCCGGCCCTGATCTACGGCGCCGGCGACGGCAGCAACACGCCGGCCTTGGTGGAGCGCCTGGCCGCCGGCTCGCTCTGGCTGCCGGGCGGCGGGCGCTGCACGCGCATCCAGCCCGTGCACGTGGACGACGTCGCCGCCGCCGTGCTGGCCGCCCTGACCTGGGTGGACGCCCCGGGGCGCACCTACCGCCTGGCCGGCCCCGCCCCGCTGACGGTGCGCGCCTGGCGCGAGGCCGTGCGTGAGGCCAGCGCGGGTGCGGCCGTCATCCGCTCCATCCCCCTGCCGCTTTTCGGTCTGGTGGCGCGGGCGCTGGCGGCGCTGGGCAAGCGCGGCCCCCTGGGGGTGCTGTCATTCCACCAGGCCGACCACGCCGTGGACATCGAGGCTGCCCGTCAGGACCTGGGCTTCTCGCCCTGCACCACGGCCGCAGGGCTGGCGCGCACGTTCTCAGGCGGGCGCCTGCTCAGCTACGCCCAAGGGCCCCATCCGCCTGCAGCAACCTGAGCACCCACTGACCCAGCATGTCGGGCTCCAGGTTGACGCGCTGGCCCGGGCGGCGCTGGCCCAGGGTGGTCAGCTGCAGCGTGTGCGGCACCAGGGCCACCACGAAGCGCTCGGCCTGCAGCTCGGCCACCGTCAGGCTCACGCCGTCCACCGTGATGGAGCCCTTGGGCAGGGTGCGCGCCAGTAGATCGGGCTCGCAACCCAGGCTCAGGCGCACCTCGCCCGGCAGGCGCTCCACGGCCAGGACCTCGCCGGTGGTCTCGACGTGGCCCTGGACCAGGTGCCCGTCCAGGCGGTCGCCGAAGCGCAGGGCCCGCTCGGCGTGCAGCGCCTGACCCGGGGTCAGATCGCCCAGGCTGGTGCGCTGCAGGGTCTCGGTGACCACGTCGAAACGGGCCACATGCCCCTCCAGCGCGGCCACGGTGAGGCAGACGCCGTTGAGGGCCACCGAATCGCCCAGGCCCACCCGGGTGCCGTCCGGATCGGGCGACAGGCCGCTCAGATCGAGCCTCAGCGACAGGCAGTCCTGCCCGGGCTCGATCGCCAGCAGGGGGCAGGAACACTCGACGATGCCGGTGAACACAGGGGCTCTCCTGGGGAGGTCAGCGGTCGCTAGGGTGTGGCCGGGGCGCTTCGGCGCGAGGGCGGCGGCGGCCGCCAGCGGCAGCGCCCCACGCCGCCGGGCCCGCCCCCCGGGCCGAAGACCGCTCATGGTCCCCTGCACGACGCTTGACGGGCGGTTGCGCGGATCTACACTAGCCGGTTTGACCCAAGGGTTTAAGACCGCAAGCGCCGGAGACGCTCCGGCCGGTCGCTGTCCATGCCTCACGCCGGTCCCGACGCCAGGGTCCGCCGCGGCGTGGTCGCTGGCCGTGTGATCGCTCGGCTCGCGCCAATAAGCCCCCTCGTCAGAACCGTTGTCCCTGAGCCACTCGCCTTTCGTTGCCGTGAACGTCCACGTCCTGACCCTCTTCCCCAACCTGTTCGAGGCCTTCCTCGACGAGAGCATCGTGGGCATCGCCTGCGAGCGCGGGGCCCTGTCGGTCGAGCTGTCGGACTTCCGTGAGTTCACGCACGACGTGCACCGCAGCGTGGACGACCGCCCCTACGGCGGCGGCCCCGGCATGGTCATCAAGCCCGAGCCGGTGTTCGAGGCGGTGGAGCACGTGCTGCAGCGCAGCGGCCGCGCGGACATGCCCAAGATCCTGTTCACGCCCCAGGGTGAGCCGCTCAGCCAGCCGCGGGTCGACTGGTTGGCCGCCCAGCCCGAGCTGCTCATGCTCTGCGGCCGCTACGAGGGTTTTGACGAGCGCATCCACGACGGCTTCGACTGGATCGAGCTGTCGCTGGGGCCGTTCGTGCTCTCCGGCGGCGAGTTGGCCGCCATGGCCACCATCGAGGCCTGCGCGCGCCTGCTGCCCGGCGTGCTGGGCCACGAGGACTCAGCCCGGCAGGACTCGTTCGTGAACGGCCTGCTCGACCACCCGCACTACACCCGCCCCAGCAACTTCCGCGGCCAGTCCGTGCCGGATGTGCTGATGAGCGGAGATCACGCGGCCATCGCGGCCTGGCGCCGCGATCAAGCGCTCCACCGCACGGCCGCCTGGCGCGCCGAACACGCACACGATCCCGAGAGGATGAACACATGAGCACCCCCGTCGAAAGAGTCGAGCAGGGTCTCGGCAAGCAGAACCTCCCCGTGTTCTCCGTGGGCGACCACGTCTCGGTGGGCGTGCTCATCCGGGAGGCGGCCGCCAAGGGCGCCAAGAACAAAGAAGACCGCACCCGCATCCAGCACTTCATCGGTGACGTCATCGCCGTCGGTGGCAGCGGCCTGGGTCGCTCGTTCACCGTGCGCCGCGTGGTGCAGGGCGAGGGGCTGGAGCGCGTGTTCCCGTTCCACTCGCCGCTGGTCAAGGAGGTCGAGGTGCTGCGCCACGGCGATGTGCGCCGGGCCAAGCTCTACGACCTGCGCACCAAGAGCGGCAAGTCCGCGCGCATCAAGGAGCGCCGCGTGACCAAGGCCGACAAGCTCGTGATCGAAGAGAAGGCCGCCAAGCTGGCCGCCAAGAAGCAGGCCCGTCGGGACGCCGACGCGGCGTCCGGCAGCGCAGCGCCCGCCGACTCGTCGTCCGAGTCCTGACCGCAGCACCTCGCACACCGACCCTCGCCTCAACTGGGGCTCGCGCCCCGCACCCGGAGAGCCACTGTGGCCAAGCGGATCGTCTGGATCGTCCTCGCCCTGGGCCTCGCCCTGTACGGCATCCTCGCCCGGCCGCTGGTGCTGGGTCTGGACCTCAAGGGCGGCGTCACCATGCGCTACGAGCTCGACGCGCCGGACACGGCCGAGCCCGGAGCCGACCTCGACTCGATGATCGACGCCACCGTCGGGACCCTACGCACACGCATCAACGCGTACGGCATCCGCGAGTCGAACATCACGCGCCAGGGTGATCGCGAGATCGTGATCGAGCTGCCCGGCTCCAGCAAGGACGAGGCCGAGACCATCAAGAGTCTGGTCTCGCGCGTGGGGCACCTCGAGTTCCGCATCATCATGCGGGGCGACGGCAGCGACGACGACGCGCGCAACCAGATCATCGTGGCCGATGAGACCGAGCGGCTGGTGGCCTTGCTCGCGCTGGAGCAGAACCAGGGGCGGCTGCCGGGCGAGCTGAACCTGCTCGGCCTGGACGTGGACGTGCCCTCGGGTCCGCTCTATCGCTGGTACCCGTTCAGCGACGTGCTCATGTCCGAGCGCCGCGGCGCCGACCTCGAGGAACTCGACACGACCATCGAGTCGGTGCTGGCCGCGCGTCCGCTCGAGGCCGCCGACTTTGCGCTGGTCAAGGTGGAGCGCGCGCCGGGCAAGTCGTTCACCGGCGGCGACGTCAGCAGCTGCTTCCAGGAGACGGACCGCAAGGGCGGCGCCGCCGTGGGCGTGCGCATCCGCCCCGACAAGGCCAGCCAGTTCGGCGACTGGACCGAGCCCAACACGGGCCGGCTGATGGGCATCCTGCTGGACGGGCGCCTGGCCCAGTCTCCCGCCACCATCCAGGGGCGGCTCGACGGCCAGTTCCAGATCACCTCCGGCAAGCCCGCGGGCTTCGGTCAGCACGAGATCCAGGAATACCTGACCGTGATCAAGTCCGGCAGCCTGCGCATGAAGCCGCGGCTGCTGTACGAGAACACCGTGGGCCCGTCGCTGGGCGAGGCCTCCATCCGCGCCGGCAGCCTCTCGGCGCTGGTGGGCTTCCTGGCGGTGATCCTGTTCCTGGCGGTGTACTACCGCATCAACGGCATCATCGCCGCCGTCTGCCTGCTGCTGAACATGACCCTGCTGGCCGGCGCGCTCATGTTCCTGGGCGCCACGCTGACCCTGCCCGGCATCGCCGGCCTGGTGCTCACGCTGGGCATGGCGGTGGACGCCAACATCCTGATCTTCGAGCGCATGCGTGAGGAGTCGGACCGCGCCAAGAGCGTGAGCCAGGCGGTCAAGCTCGGCTACGAGAAGGCCACCAGCACCATCCTGGACGCCAACATCACCACCTTCGTCACGGCGGCCATCCTGTACCAGGTGGGCACGGGCCCGGTGCGCGGTTTCGCCGTGATCCTGATGCTGGGCATCCTCTCGTCGGTCTTCAGCGTGCTCGTGTTCGGGCGCCTGATCTACGACACGCTGGTCGAGCGCGGCTTCAGCGCCATCGCCATGGGCCGGCTGATCGCCAAGGAGACCGCCGTCCCCTTCATGAGCTGGGGCCGCAAGGCGCTCATGTTCAGCGGCGTGGCGGTGGTCGTGGGCCTGGCGCTATTCATCAGCGTCGACCGCGACAAGTACGGCATCGACTTCCTGGGTGGCTACAAGGCCCAGGTGAGGCTGGTGGCGCCGGTCGCTCAGCAGGACGTGAAGGACGCCCTGGCCGGCACCCTGTTCGAGGGCGCCCAGGTCATCTCCGTCACCAGCGAGGGCGTGACCTCCAGCGAGGGCTCTGACCAGTACGTGATCAAGCTCAAGTCCACCGGCGGCAGCGACGCCGCGGACCTGGAGCAGACCTACGAGGCGCCGCTGCGCAGCGCCCTGGACGGCATGATCCGGCCGCTCTTCGTGGACGACGTGCAGCTCAGTGAGAACACCGCAGAGGCGCGCACCGACGTGTCCGCCGTGCTCTCGTTCGAGTCGCCCGCCGCGGCCGCGGAGGTGGCCGAGCAGCTGCAGTTCCTGGCCGACGTGACGGTGGAGTCGCGCCCGGACGGCAAGCTCAGCGTGGCTGGCGTCTGGCCCTCCGTCGACCTGGAGCCGCAGCTGCTGGCCCAGCGCCTGCGCAGCGCCTTGGTGGGCGTCGACGGCCTGCCCTCCGCCAGCGTGCCCTTCCTCGAGTCCACCATGATCGGCTCGGCGGTGGGCATCGAGCTGCGCGACTCGGCCTTGCAGGCCATCATCCTCTCGTTCATCGCCATCGTGCTCTACATCCGGGTGCGCTTCCGCGAGTACCGCTACGGCTTCGCGGCCATCCTGGCTCTGGCGCACGACGTCTCCATCACCCTGGGCATCGTGTCCATCGTGCACACCACCGGCCTGGTGGACGTGGAGATCGACCTGGCCATGATCGCGGCCTTCCTGACCATCATCGGCTACTCGCTCAACGACACGATCGTGCTCTTCGATCGTGTGCGCGAGAACCTGCCGCGACTCACGGGCAAGAGCTACACGCAGGTGCTGGACATCTCCATCAACCAGACCCTGGCGCGCACCATGCTGACGTCGATCACGACGCTGCTGGTGCTGATGATCATCTTCGCCTTCAACTACGGCCGACAGAACGTGCTGGAGGGCTTCAGCTTCGCCATGATCATCGGCGTGCTGGTGGGTACCTACAGCTCGATCTTCGTGGCCAGCCCGGCGCTGACCATGCTGGGCAGCAAGCACCACGACCAGGGTCAGACCCAGGCGCCGTCGCAGGGCGGCAAGAGCGCCGCCAAGAGCTCCGCCAGCAGCAGCGCGGGAGTGCCGGTCTGAGCCGCACGCGCATCCTGGCGCTGGCGCTGCTCCTGGCCCTGGTGGCCCTGGGCATCGTCGTGGTGGAGATCGTGCCGCGGCTGGCCTCCGCCGGCGACGGGGACGCCGACAGCGGCGACGTGCTGGTGCTGCGCTTTGGGGACGGAGAGGGCGCGCCGCCCGCGCAGCGCGCGCCCGCCGCGGTGGAGGGCGTGGACTTCCACGTGGTGGCGCCGGGCGAGACGCTCTCGTCCATCGCCGGGCAGCTCCTGGGTGACACGCGCCTGGCCGCCGACCTGGCCCGGCTCAACGGGCTGAGCGACCCCAACGCCATCGAGCCCGGGCAGATCCTGTACCTGCGCTGAGGCGCCTCAGGCCCTCGACAGGGCCAGGCCCTCGCCGTCCAGCCAGGCGCGCAACCGCGCCATCCGCGCCTCCGAGACGCGGATGGTCAGGCTGACGTGGGTCTCGTCCGCTTCGCTGGAGATCACCTCGGCCAGCTCCCCCACCTGCGCCAGGCTGCGACCGCGGGCGATGGGCAGCTCCAGGCGGAACAGGTGCGTGGCGCCCAGCAGGCGCGCGCGCACGGCCTCGTTCAGCTGCTCGAGGCCCTGCCCGGTGCGGGCCGACAGCCCCAGGGCGCCGGGGTTGCGGTTGATCAGGCTCTGCAGCTCCATGGCGTCGCCGACCCGGTCCAGCTTGTTGAGCACCAGCAGGGTCGGGACGTCGGCGGCGCCGATCGCCTTCAGCGTGTGCTCCACGGCGGCGATGCAGTCGTCCACGTGCGGGTCGCTGGCGTCGGCGACGTGCAGCACCAGGTCGGCCTCGATGACCTCCTCGAGCGTGGCGTGGAACGACGCCACCAGGTGGTGCGGCAGGTCGCGCACAAAGCCCACCGTGTCGGACAGCACGACCTCGCCGGCGTGGGGCAGGTCCCAGTTGCGCGTGCGCGTGTCGAGCGTGGCAAACAGCTGGTTGGCCACCAGCACGTCCGCGCCCGTGATGCGGTTGAAGAGCGTGGACTTGCCGGTGTTGGTGTAGCCGGCCAGGGCCACCTTCCAGGCGGCCTGCCGCCCCACCTGGTTGAGTCGCGTGCGCCGCTCGTACACCTCCAGCTTGCGCTCGAGCTCGCGGATGCGGCGGTTGATCAGGCGCCGGTCGGTCTCGAGCTGCTTCTCGCCCGGGCCGCGCGTACCCACGCCGCCGCCCTTGTAGCGGTCGAGGTGGGCCCACTGCCCGCGCAGGCGCGGCAGCATGTACTTGAGCTGGGCCAGCTCGACCTGCAGCTTGGACTGGGCCGTGCGCGCGCGCCCCGCGAAGATGTCCATGATCAGCTCGGAGCGATCGACCACGTCGAGCCCCAGGGCCTTGGACAGGTTGCGCGCCTGGGCCGGCGACAGGTCCATGTCGGCCAGGGCCACGTCGGCGTGGGTCGCGCGGCACAGCGCCGACAGCTCCTCGACCTTGCCCGAGCCGATGTAGGTGGCGGGCAGCGGGCGTGGGAGCTGCTGCACCAGGCGACCGCAGACCTCGATGCCCGCGGCCTGGGCCAGCCCGGCCAGCTCATCCAGTTCATCGTGCTCGCTGACGCGCGCGTTCTGGCGCCGCACGCCGAAGACCACGCCCTGGGGCGCCGGCTTCTCGGTCTTGCGCGGCTGGGCCTTCAAGCCGTCTCGCTCGCGGCAGAGCCCGGGTCGAGGTCGGGGCGCACAAAGGCCAGGTCCCGCAGCCACTCGGCGTCGTCGGCCTCCGGGAAGTCGCGCCGGTAGTGGGTGCCGCGGCTCTCGCAGCGGGCCAGGGCCGCGCCCGTCACCAGCCGCGAGACGGTCAGCTTGTTGATCAACATCCAGCCGAAGGGGTCGCCCATCACGCGCCGCGAGATGAGCCCGGCCCAGGCGGACAGGCGCCGCTCGGCGGCGGCCAGACCGGCCCCGTCGCGCTCGATGCTCACCAGACGCCACATCAGCGCGCGAAGGGCCGCGTCGAGGTCCTGCACGTCGAGCGAACCCGAGAGGCTGGGCCCCTGCAGCGTGGCCACGTCCCGCCCTCGCTGCGTGGGCGCGCCGAGCTGCGCCGCGTGCTGCCCGGCGCGGTCGCCCATGATGGCACCCTCCAGCAGCGAGTTGCTGCCCATGCGGTTGGCGCCGTGGAAGCCGGTGGAGGCCACCTCGCCGCAGGCGTACAGCCCGCCCAGGGTGGTGCGGCCCTGTTGATCGGTCTCCACACCCCCCACCATGTAATGGCAGGCGGGGTGCACCGGGATCAGGTCCTGCGCCATGTCGATGCCGAAGTCGCGGCAGGCGCGGCTGATGACCGGGAAGCGCCCGGTCAGGAAGGCGCTGTCCAGGTGACGCATGTCCAGGTAGACGTGCGTGTCGCGCACCTTGCCGATCTGCGTGATGATGGCGCGCGAGACCACGTCGCGGGGCGCCAGCTCGGCGTCCGGGTGATACTCGGGCATGAAGCGGTGGCCGGTGCGGTCCACCAGCTTGCCGCCCTCGCCGCGGGCCGTCTCGCTCACCAGCACACGGCCCATGCCCGCCACGTACAGCACGGTGGGATGGAACTGCACGAACTCCATGCCACGCAGTCGCGCGCCGGCCCGGTAGGCCATGGCCAGGCCATCGCCGGTGGCGCCCGGGGGGTTGCTGCTCTCGCGATAGATCTGCCCCAGGCCGCCGTTGCACAGGATCGTCGCGCCGGCCCAGATCACGTGGTAGCCCTGGGTCAGCGACCAGGCCAGGGCGCCGCGCACCTGGTCGCCCTGCGTGACCAGATCGAGCACGAAAGTCTGCTCTTGCAGGGTGATGGTCGGCATGCTGGCGGCGCGCGCCACCAGCAAGCGCTGGATCTCGCGGCCGGTCTGATCGCCGTCGGCGTGCAGGATGCGCGCGGCCGAATGGCCCCCCTCCAGCGCCAGGCGCAGCTGGCCCGCGGCGTCGCGGTCAAAGCGCCCGTCCCACGCCAGCCAGCGCTGCACCAGCTCCGGCGCGGCCTCGACGATGGCTGAGACCACGTCGTCATGGGAGAGCCCGCCGCCCACGCGACGCGTGTCGTCGGCGTGCGCCTCGGGGCTGTCGCTCTGCTCGATGGCCGCCGCCATGCCGCCCTGGGCCCAGGCCGTGGCGGTCTCGTCGCTGCCCCCCTTGACCAGCACCAGCACATCACGGCTGGCCCCCGCCGCGATGGCTGCGGAGAGCCCGGCCACGCCCCCGCCGATCACCAGCACCGAGGTGCTGACGGCCGGCAAATGCAGCGGGTCAAGGTGCACCAGCAGCCGCGGCACCGCCGGCCCGACCTGCTCGATCTGCTCAAGCAAGGCGCTCAAGCCGAACAGCCCGAGCGAGAGTCCACGACGCGCAAGTTCACATCAACCGGCCTGCTCATGACGCCCATAGATTGTCCTGAATGGAAATGGAGGCGTTGCTGAGCCGACCCGCCGAACAACGGCCGAACATTATTCCTAACATGTACCGAAAGTCTCACGCTGTTCAGCCGATGTTAGGTTAAAAGAAACCTAACGCCAGTCGCTTCCTCGGACGGCTCACCAGGAGCTGCCAGCAGCCACCCGGCAAGCCAGCCAGCCGCCAGATCAGAACACGAGCCATGCCGCCGCACATCGTCCAAGCCCACGCCCAACTGCAAGTCCAAGTCCAAGTCGAATCCGAAGGAATCGCCGACATGATACGCGAGATCGTGACCCACGACATCCTTGGCCTGGGGGCCATGGCACTCATGTTCGTCACCGTCCTGTTCGTCTGAGAGCTCCAGTGTTCCTGACCGAAAAGCAGCAGAGCGTGCTGGCCTTCCTGCGCGACTTCATCGAGGACAAGGGCATCTCTCCCACCCTGGAAGAGATGTCCCAGTACTTCGGCGTGTCCCGGGTCACCATCTACGAGCACGTCAAGGCGCTCGAGGCGAAGGGCGCCGTGCGCAAGTCGCCCAACCGCAAGCGCTCCATCGAGCTGGTCGAGCCCGAGACGGCGGCCGAGCCCGTCCGGTCCGTGCTGCCCATCAAGGGGCGCATCGCCGCCGGCGATTTCATCGAGGCGGTGGAGACCAGTGAGGAGTTCAGCCTGGACGACCTCGCGCCCCAGCTCGACGACTGTTACATGCTGCGGGTGCAGGGCACCTCCATGATCAACGATCACATCTGCCCGGGCGATCTGGTGATCGTGTCCCCCACAGACAGCGCCGAGAACAGCGACATCGTGGTGGCCATGGTGGACGACGACCTGACCGGCAGCCGCAAGGCCACGCTCAAGCGCTTCTTCCGCGAGAAGGACCACATCCGCCTGCAGCCCGCCAACGACGAGCTCGAGCCCATCCTCGTGCGCGAGGTCGAGATCCAGGGCCGCGTCATCGGCGTGGTGCGCTCCACCGCTTGACGGCAACTCAGGCGGGCAGCTCGCCCTTCACAGCCAACGGCGTGCCGGAGGTCAGGTCCAGCACCGTGTCGCACAACGGCGTGTACGCGTCGAGCATGCGCTGGTGCCAGGCGCCCGCGGCGCCTTCCAGCGTGCCCGTCGGGCGCGAGATGAGCACCACGTCAGCGAGCTGGCCGGCGATGACCGACTCCACCGACGTGATCTCCGAGGCGATGTCGGCCTCGTCATCGTCGTGCTGGTGCAGTCGCGCCGCCCAGTCGTCCAGCCGGTCCAGGATTACGGCGTCGGCGTGGCCGGCCAGCTGGGCGATGGCTGAGCCCACGCTCAGGGGCTCATCCAATACCGAGAGCGCCTGGCCGCCGTAGGGGCGCTCGTCCTCGATGCGGCAGCCGGAGGCCTTCAGGTCCCCGGGGGCGATGGCCGTGTTCACCAGGCCCAGGTCGTCGCCGGACGCGGCCGCCAGCTGCACCGCGTAGTCATCGGCGCCGTCGGGGCCGCACAGAAGCAGGATGCTGCGCACGAGAGGGTCTCCGTCAGGGTCGGCCGCGTTGGCGGGCGCGTCAGCGTGTTGAGTGTCAGCCTCGAATCGCGGGCAGCGGTCAGCTCGCCGGCACCGGTTCGGCGGCCAGCTCGGCCTCGGGCAGGCGCCGGACGTGGGACGGGTCGCAGATGACGCGCACCAAGCCGCGGTTGACGGCCAGCTCCAGCATCTCGAGCACGCGCGACTCGCTGCGACCGGAGTCCGCCATCAGCTCGGACACGCTGCGCGGGGCGCCCAGCAGTCCCAGCAGGCCCACGCCGTCCGGATCCAGATCGAACACGTGCCCCGTGATCATGTGATAGGCCACGGCGAACACGGGCAGCGTCGCGTCGAATGGGTGGCGCTCGAACTGGCGCACGCAGCACTCGTCGGTCATCTGGAAGCGCGCCTCGCCCAGGTGCTCCGGCGCCACCTGGCGGATCAGCGGCCCCATGCGCCCCTCGCCGGTGATGCGCAGGGCCGTGGGCACGTCCACCTTGGCGTAGTGCAGCTCGATGTGGTTCTTGACCTGGTGGAAGTCGCCGCGCACGTGGAAGGCCTGATCGCGCTCGGCGCGGTCCCAGTGCGGGCGGCCGTCGCTATAGCGGTAGTCCAGGCCGCCCTCGGGCGTCTCGAAGACCTCGACGCCGAAGCGTTCCTGGTCCTCGTACACGATGGTGTCGGTGCCGATGTCGTAGGTGCGCGTGTAGTTGCTGAACTGGACCCGGTCGCGGCGCGCGCCGATGAAGTCGAAGGTGGTGTCGGCCTCGCGCTCGCTCTCGCCCGGAAAGCCGATGAACCACGACGTGCCGGCGCGAATGCCGTGCGTCTTCATGTGGCCCAGGATGGTGTCGACGTCGTGCAGGTCGTTGCCCTTGTCGATCAGGTCGAGCACCTTGCTGCTGGCCGACTCGAAGCCGAACAGCAGGAAGCGGCAGCCGCCCTCGGCCAGGGTGGCGATCATCTCTTCCTTGAGGTACGGCTTCTCGAACTTGGTCTCGGCCATCCACTCGAAGGGCAGGCCGCGCGCCTTGATCTGCTGCGCCACCTTCTTGAGCGTCTTGGGCGGCGCCAGGCTGTCCCAGAGCTGGAAGTGCCGGATGCCGGTCGACTCGTAGATCTTGACCATGTCGTCGACCACCAGGTCCGGGCGACGCATGCGGAAGCCCTTGCGGAAGATCTCCGAGCAGAAGGTGCACTTGCCGTAGTAGCAGCCGCGTGAGGTCTGGAACACGCCCACCGGGTCAGGCAGCAGGTAGCCCTCGATGTCCATGGACGTGAAGTCGGGCGCCGGGATGGCGTTCAGGTCGTTGATCATGACCAGCTCGGTAGAGCCGAGCGTGCCGTCCGCTGCCACCCAGCGCAGGTTGTTGACCTGGCCCTGGCGCGGGTCCTCGCCGGCCTGCAGCAGGTCGGCCAGCTTGGGAAACTCGACCTCGCCCTCGCCCACCATGGCGTAGTCGAAGACCGCGAAGTAGGCCGGGTCCTTGGCCACCTGGTACGCAAAACTGTCGATGCCCGCGCCGCCCACCACGATGGGCAGCTGCGGCGCGACCTGCTTGAGCCGCCGCATGAGCTTGAGCCCGTAGAAGATCGAGCTGTCGTACGGAAACGTCAGGCCCACCAGCTCGGGCCCGTCGGCCAGGATCGACCGCACCAGCGGGCCGAACTCGTCGATGGGCGGATCGGGCAGGGGGCCGGGGGAGTCGCGCAGCACCTCGTCGGCGCCGCGGTGGGGCTCGTCAAAGCTGGCCGGACTCAGGCTGAAGGCCAGGCGCTGACAGGAGCGCACCACGTCGAAGGCGCGGTTGAAGACATCAGGCTGCAGGAAGCGGTCCAGATCGCGCATGACCGCCAGCGAGTCCTCGATCTCGGCCAGCACGCCCCGCGGGATGGCCACCAAGCGCTGCAGCCGCCACAGCTCGCGCGCGTCGTCCCCCACCAGCTCGTTCCGGGCCGACAGGGCCGCGACGCGCGCCTCCGCCTGGTCGTACCAGCCCTCCAAGCGCTCGCGCGTGAGCAGCGCGTCGAACAGCTCCAGGTTCACGTCCCGCACCCGCACCTCATGCCCGTGCTCCGCCAGACAGGCCGTCAGACAGGGCATGCTGGCGTAGGGCACCGTGGGCAACATGCCATCCGGCGGGTGGATCAGCGTGATGCGCATGCGGTCGGTCCGGGCTCACGTGCGGTCGGGGGGAGAGCTGCGGCGAGGGGCGCTCAGTCTACCGCAGGGACTGGCCGCTGGCCGCTGGCCGCCAGGCTTGGCAGGGGGGGCGCGGGTGGTGCGAGAGGCGTGGCGCGTGGCTAAGGGCGGGTCCGCGAGAGATGCTGGAAGCGGGTGAGGCAGCCAGCCGGCGCCAGAACTCTCGACCGTGGTCTCTGGTGAGCGCTTCCGGCTAGACTGCGCCGCCTGCCGTCGGGGTGTAGCGCAGCTTGGTAGCGCATCTGCTTTGGGAGCAGAAGGTCGCTGGTTCGAATCCAGTCACCCCGACCAGTAGAATACGCGTAGCAAACACGGTCTGAACGCCTGTCTGGCGTACCTGGCACCACGCGCCAGGGCGGTCCGAGAAGCCTTCGAAACCCGGTAGTGACCGGGACGGAAGAGGCGCTCTGGGCGAGGCTCTCATGCGCCCCCTATGCGCATCCAGTCGGGCAGGCGCAGGCGCAGCCAATCAGGCACCCAACGCGGCCACGGGCGACAGCCGATGACCCGCGCCCACCAGTAGCTGATCGTGAGCAGCACGCCGAAGTAGGCCGCGTCGATGGCGAAGCCGACCCAGCACAGCGGGCCCATGAGCCCGCCGATGGCCGCGATGACCGCCGTGGCGATGGTGGCCACCGAGGTGAGCGCGATCAGCGAGTCGATCAGGATGTCGACCAGCCAGCAGTTGAGGCGCAGGGTCGAGCAGGTGAGCAGCCAGATCACGAAGGACGCGAAGGCCAGCGCGAGCAGCACCACACCGATGATCGCCATGATCGCGCCGACCCACTTGGTGCTGGTCGTGGGCTCGGGAATCAGCAGCAGGCACACGCCGATGGCGAGCACGACGGCGCCCACGACCATGGCCAGCAGCATGAGGCCGAGCCAGAAGGCGCACCAGTTCAGCCCGCCGCCGCCGCTCGTGACGTCGTCGTCGTCGTCGTCGTCGTCGTCGTCGTCGTCGTCGTCGTCGTCGTCATCGTCGTCATCGTCGCCCGGCCCCCCGCCGTCGTCCCCGTCGTCCCCGTCGTCCCCGTCGTCCCCGGGGCCGCCGCCGTCGTCATCGCCCGGCTCGTCGTCGGGCTCGTCGCCGGGGCCTCCTCCCCCGCCGTTGTCGTCGTCCTCGCAGGGCTCGAGCCGCACCACGGCGTCGGGCTGCTCGGGGCAGTCGCCCAGGGCCACGGACAGGGTGACCTCGGTCTCCTCGTCCGTGAGCGTGACGGTGATCTGGTGCAGGTCGGCGCCGACGGCCTGGGAGACCGTGCCGTCGTCGGTCACGGTGGTCCAGGTCTTCACGGCGGCGGCCACGCCCTGCCCCCGGGCGTGGAGCGTGTACGTGCCCGGAGGCAGGCAGTCGTCCACGCTCACGATCTGGTCGTCGGCATTGACCACCTCGATGGCCGGGGCGCTCGGGCAGTCGGGCGTCGCCGGCGTCAGGGCGACCTTGGCGTCGCGATCAGGGCAGCCGTCGGCCGAGACGACGACCTCAACCTGCAGGGGCTCGGCGCCGAGGGTCAGCAGGATCGCGTCGGTCTCGCCGTCCCCGGTGCCGGGCCACGTCTGGGGAGCGTTGTCGCCGACGGTGACGGTCCACGAGATCGCCGCCTCCGCCGCCGCCGCGTCCCCGACCAGGGTCACCTCGTAGGCCCCGGGAGGCACGGGCGCGTCGGGGTCCTCGACCAGGTTGCCCGCCGCGTCGAACACGGCCAGTTCCACCGGGCCGGGGCAGCAGGCGTCGAGGGGTCCCACGTCGAGCGAGTGCTCGCAGCCGGGCGAGAGGCGCAGCACGACGGTGGTGTCGATCAGGTCTTCGGGCGCAAACGACAGCTCGACGCTGGTGGTCGGATTGCCGAGCACGTCCGAGAAGGCGATCTTGTTGGCGCCGTAGAACCAGAGGGCGTTGACCCAGGTGGGCTCGCCGCTCCAGGACGCGCTCACGAAGAGCGTGCGCAGTCCCTCGGCGCAGCCGCCGTTGACCGGGTCGGCGAAGACCACGTCGGGCGGGCAGTTGGGGTTGCAGAGGACGTGGTGCTCCTCGTCGGTCAGCATGCAACCGTCGTCAGGCTCGCCGCACCAGACCGTGACGCGCACGCTGTCGTCGCAGCGGTAGAGCCCCTTGATGAAGATCGACCAGGTGAAGCTGCCGTCGTCGTCGAGGGCGCCCTCGGGCACCAGCACGTACCCGTCGGGCGCGTTGCCCGTCAGGTCAGGGACCGTGGCCTGGAGCCGCGCCATGGGCGGACCGCCCGGCGGCGACGCGTACTCGGGGCGGAGTTCGCAGCCGGCGGCCGTTCCGGTGATGCGTATGCCGCCGGGTGTGCCCGGATCGCCGGGGTTGGCACCCGGCTGAATGTCGACGCCGACGACCTGGGTGATCGTGAGGCTGCACATGCTGCGCCCTCCCCCGGGCCCGATCAGACGAGCCGACTGGCGGTCCCGCTCCGCGGCGCGGACCTCAAGCGGGTGAGGCTAACAAAGACGGGGAAGGACGGGCACCTGCACGATCAAACGATCGCAGAGGCGCGTATCCCGCCTCCGAAGACGCGCGATGTTCCATCGTGTCCTGATCGAGTGCGACAGCTAGTCCTCATCCGGCACCGTGATCTCAAAGCGCCCTGCCGGAAAGTCGACCAGGACACGACCAGCGTGCGTCACGTCCGCGCCAAGACAGCCGTCGTAGCGCACGAAGTCCTGCTTGCCCATCCGTTCGTAGGCGGACAACTGCGTGAAATCCAGCTGCGTGTCACCCGCGTGCAACCGCAACTCGGGCACCAGCAACGCGTCCACGTCGAGCGAACCACCCAGCCCGCTCCGAGTATCCCGTCGCCCCTCGATGTCCTCTAGCCCCAGTCGGGTCAAGAGGCCCGCAGAGAGGAACGTCACGTCGAGGCCGGTGTCGAGTTGGAACAGCAGCGGACTGCCGTCCCGTGCCGCGAGCCGCACAATGGGCTCGCCGATCCAATAGAGATTGCGGAGGCCGCCATCAGGGCCGTTCGAGCGCCCGAAAGTCACCCTCGCAAGCACCGGATCGATCTCCACAGCGAGCCCATGAAACACAGGCCAGCCGAGGACGCCATCGAGCGCCATGTCCGCGATCGTGAGGTCGCCATCATCGATGATGAGGACCGTGTGGTTCTCGATGCCGAGCTCACCAATGCTCAGCTGCTTGACGATGCCGAACTGCCCCGAGACTGTCCCACCGGTCGAGCCCTCGATCGGGATGCGGCCCTTGATCCAAGCCGACACCCCGCACGCGCGCGCAACGCTTGCGGACACAGCGGAGTAGGAGAACCCGGTGTCGAGCAGGAAGTCGAACGTCTTCCCGTTCACCGTCACCGGGACCACCGGCAGGCCGTTCTTGGCGCGCTTGAGCGCCACCGCGTTGGGGCCGTCAGGGAAACTCAGAACATCCGCCGGTAGAGAGTCGCGCATCAAAGCGCCGAGTGCCTCGGACAAGTGCCGGAGGCCCTCTTCCGTGTTGCGTTCTGCGGGCGTCCGCGTCCCGTCACCCTCGGTCTCACGCGTTGCCAAGAGCATCGGAATGCCGATGCAATCGAGGAACGCATCGACGTCGCGTTTTCCTCCGAACACGGCCGCCTGACGGAAGAGACCGGAAGCCAGGGTCACGGCGTGCCGCCGCACGGCTTCGTCGCCCGTTGTCTTCGCGAGCGCGCAGAAGGACTCCAGCGCCTGGGCGGACTGGCCGCTGAGGAGTACACCGAGGCCCTCCAAGAAGAGACGCTCGTCAACCGTTGTCGCGAGTTCCTCGGCTACCCCCAGATCGAGCGTCCGCACAGCGTCCCAGAACCCCAAGTGGTTCCTGGCGTCGAGCGGGGCCGGCTGCTCGCCGCAAGCAGCGAGCGCCAGGGCGAAGACGAGAATCGATGCGAGCGCGTCGCGGGTGATCACGGGCACTCGGTCGATCATGCGTCGTCTCTTCCTCGGATTCCTCCGAGGCTCCCGCGGGCTGCGGACTCGGTCAAGCGGAACACTCTGGAGCGGGCACGCAGGCTCAGGCCCCCAGCACCTCGTTCCATTGCTCGACGAACTGCATCCAGGCCTGGCCCCGATCAGAGTACGAGGGCCACATGAAGGCTTCGATCGCGCGCGCGAAGGTGGCGGGCTCGCCCAGCGCTCCGGCAAACTGGAGCTCGAGCTTGCCGGGTGCCGTGGGCACGGGCACCTGCTCGAGCTGCCCGGGGTCGTCCTGATGGGCATGCAGCCGCTGCGCGATATTCGCAAGGGCGCGCTTCAGCGAGTGGTCGACGAAGGCCGGCGAGCACGCAGAACTCGGGAACAGCTCATCGCCATCCAGCCGCATGGGGAGCCGCTCCAGCTCCTGCACGCGCTGCCCCCTCACAAGGTCGCGGCAGGCTGCGGTGAACAGGTCTTCGGCCGTCGGAGGCGGTCCCGGCAGCTCGTCGGGGATCAACGAGCGGTCGGCCTGGCAGCGCTCCAAGGCCTGGTTGGCCAGGGCCATGCCGACACAGAAGTCCAGCAGCGATCCCTCGCGCCGCATGTCGCTCGCCAACGCCAGGATTCGCCCCGTGCGCTGCGCGTCCAGATCTTCCAGTTGGAGCGCACAGCGCCCCATCTCGAGCAAGGCCATGCTGAACTTGACGTCGAGCGCACCGGCCTGACCACCGGCCTGACCATCGGCCTGACCATCGGCCTGACCACCGGCCTGACCACCGGCCTGACCACCGGCCTGACCACCGGCCTGACCATCGGCCTGACCACCGGCCTGACCATCGGCCTGACCACCGGCCTGACCATCGGCCAGCAACGCATCCAGACGCGCAAGGAGTTGCTCGGCCTCCGGCGTCATGTCCGCGCGCCGGATGCGCGGCAATCCCGGGTGCGCTGCCGGGGAGCCACCCAGCTTGATGTCTGCCTGCACCCATTCCTGCGCGAGCGCCACGAGGCGATCATCGGGTGCCCGCTCCGGCTCCTGCAACTGAGCCCACTCCACGACCTCGGCCCAGTCCTGCTCGAGTTCCGTGAGCTCAGCCTGGCTGAACTCGGGCGGCACCCAGGATCCGCGAGCGGCAGCAACACCCACACCGACGAGGACAATGAGAGCGACGACCAGCGATGGGACCCACGACTTCATGACTCACTCCTGAATGTGTTGAGCTGAGGGAGGCCTGTGCCACCGACACCGCTTTGGACGTGCGCGTCCCTGGGTTCTTCCTGTCCGTCATCTGCTCGACATGAGGCCAGGCGCGAGGTCGCCCAGCGCCGCGGCCCCCTCAGCCCATTCAGCCGCGCTCAGCCGGGCCGCCTCACGGCGCTGTCGTCCCCGCAACTCGTCTGTCCCCCACCCCGAGCAGTTCGCGCACCCTGGCGGCCACCTCGTCCGGGGACGGCACCACGCCGCCCGCCGCGCCCAGGAACTCGATCTTGCGCGTGCCCTCCGCCGCCAGCTTCACGTCGAAGATCATCTGGCCCATGTTCAGCTCGATGTCGAGCACGCGGCCCTGGCCGCGGATCGTGTCCATGGCCTCGCGGCAGGGTCCGTACGGGAAGGGGTTGAGCATGATCGGACGGAACAAGGCCACCACCACGCCCTCCTCGGCCAGCTCGTCGATGGCCGACTTGACGATGCGCGCCATGGTGCCGAAGGCCGTGATCAGCAGGTCGCAGCCCCGCTCGGCGCCGTACAGCTCGTAACGCAGCTCCTCGGCGGCGACGCGCTCGTACTTGGCCTTGAGCTTGCGGTTGTGCGCGTCGAGCGACTCGGGCGAGAGCACCAGCGAGTTCACCAGTCGCGGCCTGCGACCGTCGGCGCCGGTGAGCGCCCAGTCCTTGTCGGCCATGGGCTCGCCGCGCCCGTCGGTCGGGAAGCAGACCGGCTCCATCATCTGGCCGATCATGCCGTCGGCGCAGAGCATGACCGGGTTGCGGTAGCGCTCGGCCAGTTCGAACGACAGCATCATCAGGTCGACGGACTCCTGCACCGACGACGGCGCCAGCACGATCAGCTGGTAGTCGCCGTGGCCGTGGCCCTTGGTGGCCTGGTTGTAGTCGCCCTGGGCCGCGAGCACGCCGCCGAGACCCGGACCGGCGCGCATGATGTTGATGATCACGCAGGGCAGCTCGCAGGAGGCGATGTAGCTGAGCCCCTCCGCCATCAGGCTGATGCCCGGCGACGAGCTGGACGTCAGGCACTTCACGCCCACGCCGGCCGCGCCCATGATCATGTTGATGGAGGCCACCTCGCTCTCGGCCTGCAAGAACACGCCGCCCACCTCGGGCAGGCGCTTGACGAGGTACTCAGGCACCTCGGTCTGCGGCGTGATCGGGTAGCCGAAGAAGTGCACGCAGCCGGCGCGGATGGAGGCCTCCGCCATGGCCTCGTTGCCCTTCATCAGGACGGTCACGCCGCCTGCGTCGGGGCGCTGCGAGGGCGCGGCGCGGGTGCCATGCCCGGCGCCGGGGATGTGTGTGCTCTTCATGCTGTCGCTCCCACCTGTCTGCCTGCCTGGACCCCGGCATGGAAGGCCGCCACGCTGGCGTCCGCGTACTTGGCCTTGCGGCCGGAGAACTC